>JBBSFW010000130.1:0-9848 GCA_038254805.1 Terriglobales bacterium | reverse complement strand
TCTGTCGCCGCCAGCAACAAACAGCTTGCGGCATTTTGGGCATTGCAGATGCTCGGTGTCTACGTGGGTCCGTTGATCCGGCGTGATGCTGGTTCCGCAGTGCGGGCACGAGATGTTCAGCGAAGCGCGAATCTTCTCTAGATCAAGTTTGTGCCGACGGGGCATTGGGGCAATCGTACACCGAGGGAACCCGCACTATGCGAAAGCAGGGTAAGATTGTTGGGGTGAATGCTGGACGCGCGTACCGCAAGGGGCATATGCATATAGACACGCTCAAGTACGAGAAATCAGCGTGAACCAGGCAGAATAAGGGTCAAACCACTAATCGAGGTCGGACGTCATGGCCCGGAATTTCAATCCCGTCAATCGATATTCCGAGACCCGGGGGATTGGTGTTGATCGTAACGCTGCGAGGACACCAACCTGCTTGGGAGCACATCCCCCGCCATTACTCAGACAGTGGTGGCTTCAACACCGACAAGTACAACGACAGCACTTGGTTCGGCTCCCAACCCCTCCAACGTGGGTCAGTTAGTGACGTTCACTGCAACTGTAACGTCGTCGAGCGGAGCAATTCCAAGCGGAACTGTGAGCTTCAAGGAAGGCAAAACAACGCTGGGGATGGGCACTCTGGGCAGCACCGGTATCGCGACCTTCAGCACATCGGCGCTGTCGAAGGGAAAGCACAATGTGAAAGCCGTATATGGAGCGACGAGTGCTTTTGCGGGGAGCACATCCGTGGCCATTACGCAGGTGGTGAATTAGCAACTTAGCGTATCGGCTAGTTAGAGCCGAGAATACGCACCAAAGCACGACCGGATAGCACGAAGCGGCGTGCCTGTTCTGATCGACCAAATCATTGGTTCTGAAGAAGGGTGAAAAAGACAGGCTCATGCCACCACGTTACCTTCTAGCATTCGGTGGAACGTCGAAGAGCATATCGGTGCCCATTGGGGTGACGCCCATCCATAATCTGTTGTCTTTGACGAGCGCGAAGACTTCCTTGTAGGTGATCGCGTTCTTATTCGCAATGATCAGGTACTTTTTATCGTGCGCCACGAGTTGGGCGACGTACTCACGAAAGAGTGAGAAGGGCGGGTTGGTGACCACGATGTCCGCTTGCTTGAGCAGCTCGACGCACTCGGCACTACGGAAGTCGCCGCCTCCCGCGAGGCTTCTGCGGGTGTGGGGTTCTGCTTCAGGAAGAGCTTGACGTCTTCGATGCCGGCCGCGCCGTCTCCGTTGACACGCTTCACTTTCTTGATCTCGAAGACGAGAGCCTTGGGCTTTTGGCGCTTGCCGTTGCCCTCGTCGTACTCACCGAACGTGAGTTGTGCGCCGGCGATCGGGGACCCGTCGTAGCTGGTGGTGATGAGCTTTTTGAGGCCGAGCGTGTTGAACTTGGCGGCGAAGTATTTAAAGAAGTTGCTCTCGAAAGGATCGTCGCAATTGCATTACACGACCTTGCCCCGGAAGGTGTCGGGGTCGAACTCCAAATAGGCCTCGACCTCTTTCTGGATGTCGATGTACTGGGTGTAGAACTCGTCCTGCTTGGCCGCCTTGGCGGCGTGCAGGCTTCGGTTCAGCGGCCTGCTATCCTTGCGTTGGGCTACTTTTATCATTTAATAGAAAGATTGACTCTGCCATGATTCGCCAGCAGCGTCAATTTTTTTCCGGAGTCAATGAACTAATACAGGAACTTAAGAAGGAAGCTTTTAGTGCAAACCACAAGTAGACTGGCGAAACGGGGCATTATCAGGGAACTGTGTGCTTTTATTCGCCAAAATCGGGAGTGATAGTAGATCATTGCGATTTTGGGAGAGTATAAAGCAGAATACTGTTTTTCTTGCACGTTCGTTGCCCGTTCTAAAGGAAGGCTAAAAAATGGCCGAAATTACCGCAAGACGAGTTGGAGAGCTTGAGAGGGGAGTATTTAAGATTTTGTTGAATGAACGCGAGGGGTTGCCTGCGCACGAAGTCCTGCAAAGGATGGAAAAGGTAGTGCCGCCGACTGCGTTCGAAATGAGCGATTATCCAAATCATCCGGGGATTCGACGTTTCGAAAAAATGATCCGTTTCGCAACAATAGGCCCGGTTAAAGCGGGATGGCTCGTTAAGGATAAGGGTAGATGGTATTTGACCGAAGAGGGGAAAAAGGGATACGCGACTTTCACTGACCCCGAAGCCTTTCGCCGTGAAACCAGCCGACTGTATTACGTGTGGAAGGGGAAGCACCCGAAAGACACTGGAGATGTTGCAGATGACGAAGTTTTAGTGACACAGAGTGCGACTGATGCGACGAGCACCTTCGAGGAAGCTGAAGAGAATGCGTGGTCCGAAATCGAACAATACGTGCAGGCAATGCCTCCTTATGATCTTCAAAAGCTCGTTGCGGCTTTGCTTCGCGCAATGAGCTATCACGTTGCGTGGATTGCTCCGCCAGGGCCAGACAAAGGAATAGACATTCTGGCCAATATCGACCCCCTTGGTACGAGCGCACCACGGATAAAAGTGCAGGTGAAGCGTCGCGCAGACAAGATCACCGTCGATGGCTTGCGTTCATTTATGGCTGTGTTGGGAGACCAGGATGTTGGAATTTTCGTATCTACAGGCGGTTTCACCAGCGATGCGGAATCGGAAGCGCGAACAAAAGAGACTCGAAAACTGACACTGCTCGATCTTGAAAAACTCGTCGATCTCTGGGTGAGCAACTATTCGAAAATTGAAGATTCCGAAAAAAGACTGCTTCCGCTGAAACCGGTTTACTACCTAGCACCTGACCGCTAAAGACGTCCAAGAAGGTGTCGGTACAGTCGCTCACCTCCATTCGCCATGTCCCAAAGACCTACCAAAGAAAAAGCTGCAGAGAGCCGTCTGATTGCCTGGTACAAGTGGGAATTCCTGCGTAGAAATGTCAATTACCAGAATGATTATCGATCATTCATGGCAGAGTTTGGGAGCTGGTTCTGCAAACACGGCTTCTGGTATGACGAGGCAAGCCCTTGGGTCTCGAATCTGCCAGCGTTCACAGATTGCTTTTCCAGCCGGAGCGATATTTTTGGCGAAGAATTTAAACCCGCTTCTCATGACAGCGCCTTTCCGCCATCGCAGAAGTTACCTCCTAAGGTCAGGCGTCGTTTAGATATTTACGATCATTGCCTAAAGGTGTGGGATTTGAAGGCACTAGACAAGACATTCGTGGAAATTGGCCAGCTCCTATTTCGGAGCCAAGTGGCGACGGCGCAGAGGGCCAGCGACATATATCACCGCGCCGAACAGCTCATCAATGGCGGATACAAAGAACTAAGGTAGTCTGCTTCTCACCCCTTATTTCCGTTTTACTAAGATCGTGGGCTCAAGTACGGTTGAAGCCTCATGAAGAGCGCCCTGGAATTGAAGCCCGAAGATTTTCCTTTGACCGTGCGGTTGAGTTATCGGATGGAGTCAAGGAGTACGTGTTAGTTAAAACTAAACAGGATCGTCTTCTTCTGAACAAACCACAGGGCGTGTTTAAGCCGCCTAATCCGTAAATTCAGAATCAACATTGCAGCCAGCGAAACTTGCCAGCGAGACCAGCAAGACATAGCCAGCCCAGGATCAGATGGGCTGGTTTTTTTGAGCGAGCATTTAACGAGGATTTGAAATGCAAAGGGTACGCAACAACATGGGCAAGCGGAATGGGTTCGAAACAATTCCGGGCTACCGGTTCACCAGTCCGGTCCGGGGCTGGGTAGGGCCAATAAGTCCAGCAACAGCCAGCCTAAAGCTGGAGGCTTGCCCTCCAAAATCTCATCCCAGCCTAAAACTGGGCAGGGGTCCGGGGACGGAGTCCCCGGCGGCGGCGAAGCCGCCGTGCCTTCTTCTCTTGACCAAATACAGATTAATCGCAACACAACCCACGAAAGGGTGAACCTCAGCACTGGGGTTGGCCGGAACCGGAATTGTGGGAGATTCACTATGGTTGGCACTTCTGACACTAAAACACGCAAATACATCAGGGTTGACTGCAAATGTTGGGATTGTGCTTATTGCGGTCCTCGCAAGGCCCGTAAGTATAAAAGGGCCATTCGGGAATTAGCAGAGGCCCAAAATTTGAATCGGGTCGTAACTCTAACCCTCGATCCACGCTCCATGGATCGCCATGATCCAGTCGCTTATATCAATAAAGCTTTTCCTAAATTTAGAACCTGCCTCAAGCGCAAGTTTCAGGTTTCGATCACGTATATCAGAGTTCTTGAATTTCAGCAGAACGGCAATCCTCATTTTCACGTCCTTGTAGATCGGTTCATTCCGGCGGCCTGGGTCAAGAAGACCTGGCAAGCAGTGGGCGGCGGGAGAATTGTGGACATTCGCTTCGTCGATATTCACCGAATTTCACGCTACTTATCTAAATACCTGACCAAGGAACTGCTGCTCTCCGCTCCAAAGAGATCGCGCCGGGTAAGATGCCGGATGCGACAACGACACTTATACGTGCGGCTCTCTGCACTGATGCTCTGCTCTCGTATGAAGGACGGGGCCAGCGAATACGCACACAAGGTTGTAGATCATGCCGTGGCCTACGTTGACGGACGCAAGGCGACATTCAATCAAGTCTGGAAACAATTTCCTCACGAAGCGATTTACGCCGACGCTGGTTGGGATGGACCACTGTTTCAGATGAGAGCGAGACCGATTCCTGGGTGCTCAATGATAAGGTGAAAGGTGTGCCCATTTTTGTGCCCCCTCCAGATGGAAAACCGTAACTGTCGGTATCTATTGGCAGGAGCTTACAAACGCCATAAGTCACTGGCGCGATTGCTACTACTGCATATGCTGTGATATGACGGATTACTGAAAAAACGTAATGAATCCGGCTGTTAACCGGAGGGTTGTAGGTTCGAGTCCTACCTGAGGAGCCAATGCTGCAAGCAAATAGCCTGAGCGCAATCAGCTAACATCAGTGAGCGCGGAGGGTCCTGCCTCGAGCACGCCCTCAAACGGAATCGCTGGTAGCCTTCGGCGCGGCGATGGCGTCATCAGCGCGTAGTATCCCAGCGATTATGTGTACGCTCTGTCGCGACAAAGGGCTAAAGAATGCAATGCAACGGGAGTCGCCGCCTAGCCCTCTTTGCCATTGCCTGTTTGTAATTGGCGGCCGGCTGATCCCTATCGCCCCCGGTTCCACTGTGTCTCTGTAGTTTCAAGAGGTGATCGTTCCCGCTCCGGCTCGCAACTGAATCTTATTGATCGCGTCGCCTGTTCCTAATATCGGCAGCGACCAATGCAACAGCAACCCCAAGCACGAGTCCAATGCCACACCGAATCCAACCTGACGAAAATAGACGCTCGGGAGAAATCCAATCGCAAATCCAATTGCGAACCAAAGCGGATCTGCGGCCCTACCCGTACCAGGCATTACAGCTTGCCCCATAGTTCCGCCCGCGGATCTTCCGGATTCAACTTCGCCAGCTCCCGCAGCAGCTCTTTTGTCTTTTCATCCCGTGGCATGGGGACTGTGACTTTGATCTCGACGATCTCGTCTCCGCGAGTTCCCTCCCGGGTGGCCGAAGGCACGCCCTTTTCGCGGAGCCTTAGCTTCTGTCCTGATTGCGTTCCTGGGAGAACTTTCAGCAGCGCGCGCCCGTCAATCGTAGGAACTTCGATCTTCGCGCCTAGAGCAGCCTCGGTGGCAGTGACCGGAACTGTGATGTGAATATCATCGACTTCGCGCCGGAAAACCGGGTGGTCCTCAATCCGGATGATGACGTAGAGATCCCCGGGCTGGCCTCCATGGGAGCCAGCGTTCCCCTTGCCAGGGAGGCGGATGCGCTGGCCGTGGCGGGTTCCGGCCTTAATTCGAACTTCCAGGGGCTCGGTTCGGCTGACTACACCTGCCCCTTGGCAGGCTGGGCAGGTAGAAACATTTTTGCCGGTGCCATGGCAGCGAGGGCAAGCCACGTTGAACTTCATCCGTCCGCCAGTCTGTTCGATCGTGCCCTTGCCCTTGCATTGCGGACAGGAACCCGCCGCCTCAGTGTGCCCGTTACCACGGCAATTTGCGCAAACATCCTGGCGGCTAATGTTCAAGCGCATCACGCCGCCGCGAATCGCCGTCCAAAACGGAACATTCACCTGATACTCGAGATCGGAGCCAGGCTCCGGGCCTTCGTGGGACGGCGCTGCGCCACGTCCACCGAACATGCCGGAAAAAATGTCACGAAAGCTGCCGCCACCGCCGCTGCTTCTCTGGCCGCGGGATCCCTCGAACATGTCGGAGAAATCGAAGCCGCCGAAATCAAAGGGAACTCCCTGTCCCGCGGTCCCGGACTGAGCTCCGGGAAATCCACTGAATCCACCTCCTGCCGAGGGGCCTGCGCGCCCATAGGCCTCCGCGCTCGCGGGATCAATATTGTCAGAGTAAAAGCCGACCTGATCGTAAATTTTGCGCTTCTTGGGATCGCTCAGGACATCGTTGGCCTCGGAGATGGCCTTGAATTTTTCCTCGGCGGACTTGTCGCCAGGATTGACGTCGGGATGGTATTTGCGCGCGAGCTTGCGGAACGCTTTTCGGACGTCGTCGGCCGAGGCCGATTTCTTAACGCCCAGCAGTTCGTAATAGTCTTTTTTTGTGGCCGCGGCCATTGTTTTTAAAAGAACATTACTACCAAGGAACTAAGAGAATCGCAGTGAGCTGCCAAGGCATAGCCGAGGGTTCCTCGCTCGATTGCTGCCGCCAGCCTCATCTCGTCTTCCCTGAAACGCGCCGGGCTTCGTTGATGGCAGCTCGCGCCGCTTCTTTGCCATACATCGCAGTCAGAGCCTGAACGGCAACACGACGAACGTCCAACTTCGCGCTAAATCGTGCCCATTTGTAGCCGTACTCGGCCAAAGCCTGCCCACCGGTTGCCCGCGGATGATTGATTCGTTTCATCTGCGCCTCCCCTTAGTGTGACATTACTCCGGGAATTTCTGTGTTCCCTCCGCCAACCCTTCCGCTCGTTCATACTTCACCGCATCCACGTAAACGGGGATGCGATGCACTCCCTGCGGCGTGGGCTCGAAAACGTACCAGTGCCTTTCTTGTTCTACGAATGCAAGAAAATAATCTTGTCCCCTGATTTTGAATTGCACTCCGCTTACCCCCTTACTGAATCCCAAAAGTCAGCCACGGATTCACGCGGATTTGTGCTTTGTCTTCTGATCCGCGCGAATCCGTGGCTGTTGTGTGTTGGTTATTTTTTGTCCTCTACGTCCACGTACTCGGCGTCAATCACGCCTTCGTCTTTCTTGGCCTGGCCATCGCCACCGGGCGCGCCATTCGTAGATGAACCAGCATCCCCGGCGGAAGCACCGCCTGGAGGCGGGGTTTGCGCCTGTGCGGACTTGTACATCTGCTCGGCCAGCTTGTGCGAGGCCTGGGTCAGCGTCTCGCGTGCGCGATCCATCTGCGCTTTGTCGTTCGACTCCAGCGCCTTTTTGGCATCGGCCAGCGCATTCTCAACTTCGCCGCGATCGGAGCCGGAGATTTTATCGCCCTGCTCCTTTACCATCTTCTCGATCTGGTAAACCATCGAGTCGAGCTGGTTCTTGGCATCGATCAGTTCACGCTGCGCCTTGTCTTCGGCGGAGTGCGCATCGGCGTCTTTCGCCATGCGCTCAACCTCTTCTTTCGACAAGCCTGAAGATGACGTAATAGTGATCTTCTGGTCTTTCTGCGTGGCCGTGTCTTTGGCAGTGACGTTAAGAATGCCATTCGCGTCGATATCGAACGTCACCTCGATCTGCGGTACTCCGCGCGGAGCCGGTGGAATTCCGGTCAAATGGAATTTACCAAGCGTGCGGTTCTGCGCTGCCAGTGGACGCTCCCCTTGCAACACGTGCACTTCGACCGAAGTCTGGCTGTCGGCCGCCGTCGAGAACGTTTCTGTCTTCTTAGTCGGAATCGTGGTATTGCGCGGAATCATGCCCGTCGCCACGCCGCCCAGCGTTTCGATCGCCAGCGTCAGCGGAGTCACGTCGAGCAGCAACAGATCTTTCACCTCGCCGCCCAGCACGCCGCCCTGTATGCCCGCACCCACCGCGACCACTTCATCCGGATTGACGCCCTTGTGACCTTCGCGTCCGAACAGATCTTTCACCACCGTCTGAATGCGAGGCATACGGGTCTGTCCGCCAACCAGCACAACTTCATTGATCTTGCTGGCGTCAACTCCCGCATCCTTCATGCACTGTTTGCAAGGACCGACCGAACGCTGAATGATGTCTTCGATCATGCCTTCGAGCTTTGCCCGGGTGAGCTTCTTCACCAGGTGCTTGGGGCCGCCAGCATCGGCGGTGATGAATGGCAGGTTGATCTCCGTCTCCATCGTGGTCGAAAGCTCGATCTTGGCGCGCTCGGCTGCGTCCCGGAGACGCTGCAACGCCATTTCGTTACCCTTGCCGCGCAGGTCGAGCCCTTCGTCTTTCTTGAACTCATCGATGAGCCAGTCCACCAGCCGCTGGTCAATGTTGTCGCCGCCCAGGTGGGTGTCGCCGTTGGTGGCTTTGACTTCGATCACGCCCTCGCCCACCTCGAGAATCGAAATGTCGAAAGTCCCCCCGCCGAAGTCGTATACGGCGATGGTCTCGTCTTTACCTTTGTCGAGGCCATAGGCCAGCGCAGCCGCCGTCGGCTCGTTGATGATTCGCTTCACTTCCAGCCCGGCGATTTTGCCGGCATCTTTGGTGGCCTGGCGCTGCGCGTCATTGAAGTACGCGGGCACGGTGATGACTGCCTCAGTCACTTTCTCGCCAAGGTAGTCTTCGGCAGCCTTCTTCAGCTTCTGCAGGATCATGGCCGAGACTTCGGGTGGAGTGTACTTTTTCCCCTGCCCAATGATCACGACGTGATCGCCGTCGCGCTCGACCTTGTATGGGACCATCTTCATTTCCTCATTCACTTCATCGAAGCGGCGTCCCATGAACCGCTTGATCGAATAAATCGTGTTTTCGGGATTAGTGATGGCCTGCCGCTTCGCCACCTGCCCTACCAGCCGCTCCCCCGTCTTGGTGAATGCCACCACCGACGGCGTAGTGCGGCCGCCCTCTTCATTAGCGATAACCTTGGGCTCCCCACCCTCCATAACCGCAACGCAAGAGTTGGTGGTTCCGAGGTCAATTCCGATAATTTTGGCCATACGTGGCTCCTTTCAACGCCTCAAGGCGCGCTTTCTCATTATAAGTGCTTTATAATCAACTACTCACAACTGCGCTCTCGGATAGTATGAGAGTTGAGTGAGATGCTGTCAAGTTTAGATGCGTTCACACCGAAAATGGACACAAAGGTATTCCCGCATTTGGAGCACTGCAATGAGAGGAAAATGGTGCCGGGAGGTAGGCAAGTTTCCCGACGAAACATCAACCCGCAAAGGACAACCCTTGTTCTCCCATGCCCCAGCTCTTTCAATAAAGCTCGAACCAGGGCGACGCTGCCGACGGTTCGACGGAATTCGCTCACGCCGGTACCGGTCCAAGTGAGCAGGCTCTTCGACTGCGTGGCGTCCGCCCACTTCGCTCAGTTTGAAACGTCGGAAAAGGCGACTAGACATGTTATACACATTAAAGTATGCTAATAACATGTCAAAGATGATTCAGCTTCGTAACGTGCCGGATGCGCTGCATCGCGGCCTGAAGGCACGCGCCGCGATGGCGGGGATGTCTCTGTCGGACTACCTGCTTGCGGAAATCAAAGAGATTGCGGAGAGGCCGACATTGGCCGAGTTACGTGAGCGTCTGCACAAACGTAAACCGGTCGCGGTTCAACTTGACACCGCTCGTCTGGTGCAGGAAGAACGCGAGGCCCGGTGATCGTGCTGGACGCGTCCGCC
>JBBSFW010000129.1:0-10023 GCA_038254805.1 Terriglobales bacterium | reverse complement strand
GCAGCCGATGCTCGGCTTCCAGTCGTTTGACAACGCACGCGTGGTGATTGCTGGCATCGAGTTTGCGCAGAAGATCAAGAAGCAACAATACGACCTACGACGGCTGGGTGGGGTTCAGACGAGCCAGGCCCAGATGTGGCACCGCGCGATGGCCGCCTAGGTAATTGTTCGATCGGACGCGCTGGTGTAGTGTACCTACGCTTGCCGTCAGCCGACGTCTGCAACGGAACCCGCCGACGTGCGGTACGGTTATGCCCCATCGGCTTTTGATCGCCCCAATCTGCGTCGGCCGGGCACTCTTCACTTGGTGGGGCGGGCTACTTCAGGGATGAATGGTCAAGCGAAAGGAAGTTCTCGCCATGACCATATGCCCCTACATCCTTTTCAATCAGTCGCGGGAACAACTGCGCCGCATCCAGCACGCAGGTTCGGCCAGCCAAAAATCTGGAACTCCGATCAGGCTCGCAGTTCATCGCGTCCGATTTCCTAGTGCCGCTAGGAGCGCGGGATCTCTATTAGCATGGATGGCGCGGTCGCGCGCTGGACAACGTTTTTATCGAAACGACTGTGGCGCTCGCTCAAATACGAGGAAAACACTATCCAACACGAACTATAATCGTTTCGCGGCTTCCAGAGCAAGCAACAAAGTACGTGTTATCTGCCATCTCGTCCCGGTGCTGCCCGCAGCTGCTCACGTATCTTTTTGAAGCGCATCTCTTTGGGAAACTCCTCGACACCACGGACTGCAGCCTCCATGGCCCTATCACGCATGCCGCTCGCCTCTGCGGACTGGGCGAATCCATAAAGGGCGTCGCTGTTATTGGAGATTTGCATGGCAGCCCCGAACTGAGCCAACGCGCGCATCGGCTGTCCGGCATTAAGAAGCAAATTGCCCAGCAAGAGCCGGTCCTTCATCGAAGTCGGCTCAATCTGCAGGATGCGCGTCAGGGTCGCGCCTGCTTCGGTTGGTCGATCTGCCGCTATGTAGAGTTCGAGCAGCCCACGATAGGCTTCCATAAAGGTCGGTTCGATGTCGATTGCTAGCAGATAATTCTTTTCGGCTGAAATCCAATCGCGAGTGGACCGCCCCACCTTAGCGCGCCGCAAAGAGGCCTCTGCGGCTTTGATGTGAACGGGAGGCGGACCAGCAGCCAAGGCCGAAGCCACGCACAAAGTCAGCAGGAAGTTCATTCAGGACGTTCGACCAGAATCTTACGAAGCTTTTTATTCATCAAGTCGGAAACCAGGTTCGTCGTATCCTGCTGCACTTGGTTGAACAGCTTCTTTGCTTCCGTCGTCCTCCCAGTCTGCTGATACGTCCGACCGAGCAGATACAACACGCTCCTGTTTTCAGGCTCCAGTTCGCGCGCCTGCTCAAGGTCGTGCACGGCTTTGCTCACGCCGCCCCTTCGAAGTTCCAACTTGGCCCGCAGCAGCAGCGCGGGCACCAGTAAACGATCTAGCCGCAGAGCCGCGTCCACCTCACTCAGCGCTTCCGCTTCAAGGTCCGGATCGGAGCGGATGAGTGTTTCCGCGAGTAGATAGTGGATCCCCCCGTCGGCGATGCCGGCGTCGATACATTTGTGTAGAGTCCGCATCGCATCCGCGTATTGAGCGGTTGAGTATTCGGCTAGAGCAGCGAAGAACGCGGGATCCGAATTGCGGGGTGCCAAGCCTATGGCGGCTTGAAAATCAGATCGAGCTCCTTCCGTTTGGCCGGCTGTAAATCTCAGAGCACCGCGGCTGAGGCGCAGACGGGCATCCGTCGGAAAGGCGTCAATCCCATTGGTGGCTATCTTCTCGGCTAGAACATTATTCCCGTAATCTACGCACAGCGTTACAAGATTGAGGTAGCCGTTTGCGTCGGCAGCATTTTCGACAACTCCGTCGCGCAACGCCTGGTATGCCTTCTGCGCCTCGCCGAGCTTCGCATAGGCAACTCCCAGCAGGTTCGCGGACCTTGCATCCGTGAAGCGTCGCTGTTTGGCCTGTGTTAAAACCTGAGTGGTGCGCTCATACTGGCCCATGTTGAAATAGCTGAGTGCGATCGCGTAGTGGTGTATCGCCGGATTTGGAACATCCTCAGGCAGGGCTTCGAAGATGGCGATAGCTGTGTCGTAGCGGCGCGCCTGACCATACAGCCAGCCCAACTGAAATCTCTCAATCGGCACTAGGGATCTCTCGGCTCGCAGACCATCGAGAATCGGAAGAGCTTGCCCGAGCTCCTTTTTCCGAAGAAGCGCAGCTGCCTCATCCAGGCGCGTCGCGGGTATTTGCGCATGAGCTGCTGCCGAAACGATGACGAGCAGAAGGACTGCGACGTCAGTGAATGTATATCGCCGGGGCAGTGAACCGAAGACCCTCATGACCAGATTTTTCGATGCGTTGAACCGCCGCGAGTTCAGCCTCCGCCTCCGCCGTCCTTTTCAGACTAGTATATGCCTGGGCCAACTCGTAATGATAGGTACGGTTACCAAGGAACCTGGCCCGGAGAGGCTGAAGGAGCGCGACAGCATCAGCGGCACGGTTGGAACGCCTGTAGGATTGAGCCAGGTCCTTAGCTAGGCGAAGGTTAAACCGGCCCGCATTCCAGGCTCGCTCCAGCATGGGGATGGCAGCGGTGAAATTGCCTCCTTGGACCTCAAGATGGCCTAATTCAAAGTTGACGGCTGTATCTGCCGGTCTCCGGGCAAGAAACCCTCTCAGAAGTTGGCCGGCTTCAGTATCCCGCGATTGTGCAAGTAGCGAGCGCGCCAGACCGGCACAGGCGGCACCTGAGTTTGCATCCAACTCAAGCGCCTTTTGATAGTGAGAAGCAGCTTCGGGTATGCGGGCCTGCTCCATTGCAAGATCGCCTTGCGCCACTTCGAGCAGCCTATCGGAATTTCCAGTAAGCGCTGCGGCCTCCAACACCGCGTTTGCTGATTGGAGGTAATGAGCCGAGATCAGTTGTTCCGCTAAAGCAGCTGCAACGTCGGCCCTCTGCGGCGCCATGCGGCGGACGCGCCAGAGCCAGGGGATGGCCTTCGACGACTCGCCCTGATCAGCGAAATCCAGAGCAATACAAAAATACGCTTCTACGTGAGCGGAGTCGGCATCGATAGCAGCGAAGTAGTAGGCCCGCGCCGCCTCAAATTGCTGCTGGCGAGAGTGCGCTAGTCCGAGATTGAACCAAACCGCTGCGTCCCGCTCCGGCTCGGGTATCGCAGAAAATTGGTTGATTGCCGGTCCGTAGAGTCCGTGTTCGGCCAGCTTCAAGCCCAGCGAGAAGCGGAGCGGAGACGGTTCCTTGTCCTGCGGCGTTGGAAGCATTGCGATCGCCCTCTGCTCCTGCCCGGTGGCAAGCAGGCATCCAGTCAGTAAGAGACGGAATTCGGGATCGGTCCGGACCGCCGAGGATTTTTCCCCACCCGCCGCTTCGAAGTATCTGAGCGATCGGTCGCACTCGCCGCGTCGCGCATGATACGCGCCGAGATTTGCATTGGCAAGCGTGTTTCTCGGCTCGAGCGTTACGGCTTCCTCGAGTCTCGCAACAGCCTCCCGCTCCTTTCCGATCCGGAAAAGGCTTACCGCGAGGTTTACACGCGGCCGCGCGGATTTCGGATCAATCTCAATTGCCTTGCGGAAAGCCAACTGTGCTTGTTCCGTCTTCCCAAGAACGTCATTTGCGATCCCGAGAAGATCGAAAACCTGAGCCGATGCCGGGCAGTGAGCAGAAGCCTGCTCCAACACTTCGACGGCCCTTACCAGCTGTTGCGCCCGCAGCAGCGTCGATGCCTCATTCAGTTCCGGACCGCATGCCGAAGCAGCCATCATCGCGAGGGCGTATGGCGTCAGAAAGGACATCATGAAACACGGTCGAGAAAGAAGTCTTTTTGGGCTCGGCTCTCCCGGCTCAGAATATCAACTTCAGTGCGAACTGTATGTCTCGTGGCTCACCGGCGCTTGTGATTCGTCCGAATGCTCCGCTTTGAACATTGTTGTTGGGTATTCCAAAACGTGCGTGATTTGGCAAGTTGAAGAACTCACCCCGCAATTCCAACTTCATGCGCTCTGTGATGGGAAAGTCCTTGAAGGTAACGAAGTCGAAGTTAGTGGAGTTCGGACCGCGCATGTTATTCCGTCCTGAATTCCCGAAAGTAAAGGGCGTGGGAGTGCGGAACGCGGAAGTATTGAACCATCCAAAAATGCTCTGCGAGAAGCCGGCGTTTGGATCGCCAACAACTTGCGCCCGCTGGCTGCCCCCACCCACATTGGCCAAGTCGCCCCCGGCCGCGATGCTGAAAGGAGCGCCAGACGTCATTGACAGGATGCCGCCTATATTCCAGCCACCAAACAGGGCCTGCTGCACTTTCCCCGCCGAACCGAGCGCCGCCTTACCCTTTCCAACCGGAAGTTGATAAACGCTGGTGAGTACGAAGAGGTGCTTGAAATCGTAGTCCGAGGGTCCCCATTCGCGCCGGAGATCGTAGATGGTCACAATCCCTCCCGCCTGTCCGCTCGACTGGATGTCGAGCGACTTGGACCAGGTATAAGAACCGAGCAAAGATAGGCCATTCGACAGCCTTTTATCGACTCGAGCCTGCAGCGAGTTGTAACTGGCGTTGCCGATGTTCGTGCTGTTCGAGAACGTCCCTCCGTACTGTGGGTACGGTTGGCGCGGCTGAATGGGACCGGGCGCGGGAAAGCGCGCCGTGTTCGCCACTGGCTGAATGAACTGATGGCGCGAAACGGAGCCCACATAGTTGAGCTCCGCCGACAGGGAATTCGTAATTTGCCGCTGAAAGCCGAAGTTGTACTGCAGTGAATAGGGGATCTTGTTCCGGGGATTCGCCGCGAAAGCCACCCGTGGCTGCAGCGGATCGAAGAACGAATCCGCAGTGGGCAGGTTGTCTAGAAATACCGTAGATGGCCCGCGATTAACCGCATTGACAGATATTCCATACCCCTCCGGCCATGCAATTCGGGGATCCTGCGAAATTTGTACCAACGTGTTGTTGTGGTCGTCGAACTTAGTGAATGCGCCGCGCATTACCGTCTTTTCGTCGATCCTGTAAGCGAAGCCGAACCGAGGTTGCAGACCGTTGTAGCGCGGATCGAACAATGTCCGGCGAGCGGTCGCCTGCGGAAACAGGGGAGGAAACGGCTTCGCAATCAGGAAGGCGCCTGTGTCGACGTCCAGTGCGGATACCTTGTCGTTCTTCCATGTAGGCGGCGCAACGAAATCGTACCGTAAGCCGAAATTCAATGTGAGCTTCTTTGTGACCTGCCACTTATCCTGTACGTAACCGGCCCACCAGGTACTCTTGAAGTCGGCGGAAGTATCTCCCAGGAACCCGCCGAGACTGTCGGGCAACCCGAGCATAAAGCTGGCGGCACCGAGGCCTGTCTTAGTCGTAAATCCGTCGAGCGCCGTCGCATCTCTGGCGAAAGACGACGAGACACCCCAGCCGTCGTCGAAGTTGTGAATGCGATAGTACATCATTCCAACCCCCAGGGTGTGGTTGCTTTTCACAGTCGACAGATCCACATTCCAGTGATGGCTCTCCTGCGGCCCGAGCGGGATCGCGAACTGAGAGACTCCGGTGAAATCCTGCGATACGCTGAGCTGGTTGGCGATGGGAATGTTATTGCGAACGGGGGCCAGGCGGTCGAAACGAGTCGCCTTCAAGAAATCTGTGCCCGCCGGCTCGTCGAACTGCCCGAACTTCGTCCACACGTATCCGTAGTGGACGCTGAGCAGCGTAGCCGGCCCTAACAAGTGCGTGTATCCAATCGCTACTGAACGCGCGTGATTGATCAGCGATTGCGAATAGGTCGGAAGCGCTTCCGGCCGTACTTGTTCGGGATTTGCATAGTTGAAACGACCAAAAAGGCTGTCATTGTTTGAGAACTGGTGGTCCCCACGGATACCAAACTGATCGCTGTTAATCTCGGTAGGACGGGCAAACAGGAGGTTCGGAAATACGGTGGGTCCGACTGGGAGATTGGGAAGCGGATAGTACTTCTGGAGCGTCAACAGAGCCGAGTTGCTGAGACGGCCCTTCGGGATTATGTTGCCGGGGAACGGATCGCGAATGTATTGGCCCGGACGGGAGGGATCCGGGGTGGTGGTCGCGGGATCATACAGCTGACCCTGCAGCACCGGGCGTCCGAGAACGTCGGTCCCGATGGGCGCGCCCAGAAATGCGGAGAAATCTCCACCGCGCATAGCGGCCGTAGGGACGCTGGCAAAGCTGCTCGAAGTTCGCCGGGAGCGGAATCCTTCCCAGTAGGCGAAGAACCATGTCTTGTGATCCTTCCCGTTATATTTCGGAAGCAGCACCGGACCTCCAAATGCTACTCCGTACTGATTCTGGCGATAAGGCAGCCGCCGCGGATCGAAGAAGTTTCTGGCATCGAGCTTCTCATTCCGAAAGAATTCCCACAAGGACGCATGAAAATCGTTAGTCCCCGACTTTGTGAGGATATTCACGTTGGCTCCCGATGAGATCGAGAACTGCGCATCCACCGTATGAGATTGAACGTTGAACTCCTGAATTGCGTCAGGCGGGGGACTGATCGCCCAGATGTTAGTAAATAATGCGTTGTTCAGTACACCGTCCATCGTGTAATTGTTCTGCTGGCCGCGTTGTCCATTTACCGAAGGGCTGATGCCGCCTGCTCCTTCGCGGACCGTGAAGGCATTTTGCTGGCCCCCTTGCCGGGGCGCTGCGCCCGGCGTCAGTAGAACTAGTTGCGTGAACTTGCGCCCGTTCAGCGGCAAATCAACTATGGTCTCGCCTTGGATGACTTTTCCGATGGTGCCGGTGGTCGTCTCGAGAACCGGAGCCAAGCCTGTCACTTCAATAGTTTGCTCAACGCTGGAAGGTGTGAGCGTAATGTCGAGCGTCAGGTTTTGGTTGACCAGCAACTCAACACCCTTTCGGGTCTGCGTTCCGAAGCCGTCCTTTGAAACGGAAACCGTGTAGGATCCCGGTGGCAGCAACGCAACCGTGAAGGTCCCGATCTCCGAAGCCGTGGCAGAACGTTTCAATCCGCTGTTTTGGTTGAGCACCTCGATGACGGACCCTGGAACCACGGATCCCGACGCGTCAGTGACTGTACCGTTGATCGTTCCAGTGACGGTTTGTGCCCGCACCGCGATGGCGGCCACACTACAAAGAACTACAAAGCGAAGAAGCAATCCTGGGTTCATTTTGTTTACCCTTTCGACAAGATGCGGATTCGAACATATCACAACAACCGCACCGGGTCAATGACTCCGGAATGAAATGACTGTCGCCGCAAAATGATAATGTCCTATTTGTGCAAAGTAGAAATGTCCTATTGACAGCCTTCAGGCTGAGGAGGTGCAGGAAGGATTTCTACTGATGGACCAAGCCGATCGAGACCGGCTGGTAAGCCTGAAGAAGGCCAAGAAAAAATTGATCACGCAGAAAGAGGCTGCGGAAGAATTGGGGATTACAGAACGACAGGTGCGGAGGCTGCTGCGAAAGTTGAAAAAGCGCGGGGACAAAGCCGTGGTGCATGCGTTGCGGGGACAACCGTCCAACCGGAGGACCGAAGTGCAGGTGAAAGAGCGGGCCGTGGAGATTCTGTCGCAGCCGAACTACCGTGGATTCAGGCCAACGCTGGCGACAGAGCATCTGACGACTCATCATCAGATCGAAGTGAGCCGAGAAACGGTGCGCCATTGGATGATGGAGGCCAAGCTTTGGAAACCGCGTCGTCAGAAAGTCGAAAAAGTTCACATGTGGCGCATGCGCCGCAGCCGGTTGGGAGAACTGGTCCAGTGGGATACAAGCGATCACGATTGGCTGGAAGGGCGCGGCGAGCGGCTGAAGTTGATTGCCATGATCGACGACGCCACCAGCCGCTATTTTGCCCGGTTTGTGATGAGCGATTCGACCGAGCAGAACATGGCGGTCTTAAAGCAGTACTTGAACGAGCATGGCCGTCCGTTGGCGTTCTACACCGATAAAGCGGGCCTCTTTCAGAATTCGGTGAAGACCAAACGAGGGGAACAGCGCGAAGGAAGGGACCGGCCTGAAATGCCGCCAACACAAATCGGCCGCGCACTGCGGGAATTGGGAGTCACCTGGATTCCAGCCCATTCTCCGCAGGCCAAAGGGCGAGTGGAACGCTCATTTGGAACAGCCCAGGACCGGCTTGTCAAGGAGTTGCGGATAGCCGGAGCGAAGACCCTGGAGCAGGCTAATGAATACTTAAGGCAGCACTTCATCCCATGGTGGAATAAATCGCTGACTGTAGCCCCGGCCAGCGCTGATGACGCGCACCGGAAATTGGAAAAGCAGCATGACTTGGCAGCGATTCTGAGTCTTGTAGAGAGTCGCCAGGTCCACAACGATTACACCATCCACTTTGAATCGCAGACGTATCAGATCGAGCGAAAGGAGATCTGCGCAGGACTGCGCGGAGCTGCGGTTCGGGTCGAGCGGCGCTGGGATGGATGCATTGCGGTTCGATTTCGTGACCGCTACCTGGCGGTTCAGGTTTGTGAGCCGCGGCCGAAGGCACAACCCAAACCAGCCAAGGAAAGAAGATCGGTTTCAGCTTCCCGTCCACCGAGTGATTGGAACAAGAACTTCGAGTTGAAAAAGTCGCCCAAGCTTTGGCAAGCGAACCAGAGTTCCGGTTACAAGCCTCAGGAGTCGATGTGATCCCGACGAAAAACACAAAAGGACAGCCGGGCAAAAGCAGCCCGGCAGTCTTCGCGTTAAATTTATCCAAGGCCTCCGCTCCTCCGAAACTCCGCCAAAGAAATACAGAGGATCGAAGTCCATGTCAAAAGCTCAAGTACCGCTTGAAGTCAAAACCCTCTGACAGCGGTTCATCACGCCGTCAGAGGGTTAAGTTGCCGATGCTTTCTTCGGAGCCAGCTCCGTCGTCGCCTCGGCCTTGGATCTCCGCGTTGGGCGCGACCCCTTCGCGGATCGCGTTCAGATTAACATGCGCTCGTTCTCAACCCGGCCAAAATAGGACATTTCTACTTTGCGGAGAATAGGACATTTCTACTTTGCGTTGACATGACTCCGGAATGACTTCGGAATGCCTGTGCGCGCATGTAGGAAAGTGGATGCCCGTACGAGGCGAGCGTCCTGAATCGGCCTGAGGAAGTTCACCGGCAACGGCAAGCCGGGATTCGTCAGGTCCGGGCCTGCTCCGCACTCAACCGCCTGTAATCTTGATACGATCGGTGTTTGTGCGTGAGCGGGGTGGCATCAATTGCGAGATGTGCCATGGTCCATCGGCTTCGCACGCACTTGCCCGAAACGAAGGACTATTCGAGACCAAGTTGCCGCTGGAACCGCCCGTCGATTTCCCGAAGATCGGCAACCGTGAGTCCACGGCCATCTGCGCGCAGTGTCACATGCAATCCGCCATTCGGGAACCTGGTGCTCAGGAGGACAGGACCTTACCGCACCTGCGGCAGAGGCCTCACGTCGAGTTTCTGCGCAAAGCCTTCTACAAGACGGGCGATTTCGCGAGACCACGTTTATCGTGGAATCGTTCATGCGATCGGCGTGCTTCCGGAAGGGACAGGCGCAGTGTGGAAGCTGCCACAATCCACACCTGACCGGCCAGCAGGAAAACCACGCGTCTTTCAAGTTCGCCTCGAATCCAAATGAAATGTGCCTGCAGTGTCATGAGCAATTCAGGAGCAACGTGGAGCGGTACACGCGTCATCGCGCTGCATCGGAAGGCAGCCGCTGCCACTCGTGCCACATGCCCCGTATCATGAACAGTCTTTTTGTTCCAGGCACGAAGCCACCAGATCGATGACACACCAGGTGCAGAGAACGCACTCCGTTTTGGCCCGGCGGAGAGCCCCATCGCTTGCCTGGAATGTCATCCTAAGAAAGACGCATCATGGGTCCGTTTGGAATTGCAAAGTGCACATGCTTCACCTTAAAATCTGGCCGTTCATCGCGGGCGCGGTGCTCGCGGCCCAATCCCAACCCGCCTGCAAGGGACCAGCCGAACTGGAGCGTGTGCTGG
>JBBSFW010000128.1:0-10089 GCA_038254805.1 Terriglobales bacterium | reverse complement strand
GTCGGGTTTTTCTTGGCCTGCAGTGCCGTGTCGGAAGCGGGCCACGTCAGTGCAATGTTTTCCATAGTGTTCGTGCCAGGATTGGTGCTCTTTCTGCCGATCTTTGACATACTCCTGGTTAGTGTCACGCGAAGGTTGAATGGGCGTACCATTTCCGCCGGCGCCAAGGATCACACATCACACCGACTGGTTATGCTCGGGCTGAGCGAACGCAATGCCGTATTGACGCTTTATCTTTTGTCCGCCCTTAGCGTCGTGGTCGCTGTGTTCTGTAAACGGGTCTGGTCCGATATTGGGCCAGGCATCTTGGCGCTGTTTCTTTTGACGGCGGCCGCGTTTTGGTTTTATCTCGCGAAGATTCAACTGCCCGAGGAGTGGCTGTCGCGCACAAACGCCTTCACCTTTTTCGTTCCGGAAATCTTAAATTCCATTGGCAAACGTGCCGCGATGGTTTTCGTAGATGCCGGATTAATCGTATTAGCTGAGTTTCTTGGTTACGTGGTGCGTTTTGACGGCGTGCCCCATCAGTATCGACGCTCTTTTCTTTGGGCGGCCGTATTTCTGATCGTGATCAAGATTCCACTGTTTGCGATCTTTTCGGTGTACCGGCGCGATTGGACGATCCGCGCACTTCGCGACATTTATCCCATCGTCAAAGGCAGCATATTCGGATCCATGCTGGTTGTGACAGCTCTCACCTACCTGACCGGATTCAAAGGTTTTTCCAGAGCCGTGTTCGCCACCGAGGTGATTCTTACTGTTTGTCTTATGAGCTTCGCGCGCACCGCAGCGCGATTCTTCGATGATGTGCTACCCAAACAAAGTAGTGCCTCCTACCTTGTAGTCGGTGGGCCGAGTGCAGAGTTTTTTTATCGGTATTTCGAGTGGCAGCGCTTGCATAGCAACATTGCCGCTTTCGTTACGCCGGTTAAGAATGCGAATGCCTTTCTTTACGGGGTACCAGTTGTACCGCTATCCCGAATGCCGACTCTCTTGTTCAAAATAACCGCAGTTTACGTGTTGCCGGATTGCCCGGAGCCCGCACGACTCACGGCAATGCAGCTGTGTAGTCCGCAAAAGATTCCTGTGCACACTTTGCAGCTAAGCGTAGAAACGCTGAATATCGATGAGTTTTGTAACGCCGCGATAGCCAGCTAAACTTGTCACCCAATGGTTTCTCCTTCCGTTAAGCGGCTCAATCGAAATACTGCCAAGCCAAAGGTGGTTCGAATCATCGGTCGCCTGAACGTTGGCGGACCGGCACGCCAGGCATGCTTTTTGCACCAGGCATTACGAACTAACTTCGATACTGTGTTGATCGCCGGCCGCTTGGACGAGCACGAAGGCGACATGAGCTATTTGCTCGCCTCCGAGGAGGGAGTCCGATGGATTCCGTCCATGTCGCGGCCGGTCCGGCTCTGGTGGGATTTCCTGGCATTCCTCCGCATTGTTCGCATCCTGCGCGCAGAACGTCCAGATCTTGTACACACCCACGCCGCCAAGGCTGGCACCCTTGGGCGGCTAGCGGCCGCTTTCCTGGGCGTGCCGGTGCGTATACACACATATCACGGGCACGTGTTTCACGGATATTTCGGTCAGCTTCAAGCTCGAATGTGGCTTGCTATCGAGCGCACGCTTAACAAAATCACAACCCGTACCGTGGTGATCTCAGAATCGCAGATGGATGAGCTGGTTAAGAAATACAATGTAGTTTCACCCCAGAAAGTGTGCGTGGTTCGCAATGGTTACGATCTGTCCCTATTTGGCTCCGCCTCATATGTAAGACAAGCTCGGGAGTTGCGTCGCGCCTTCGGGTTCGATGACTCCCATTTTGTCGTATTGTGGGCCGGTCGGCTCGTCCCCATAAAAAACGTTGATCTCCTTGCACAAATCGTGCGCGAAGCAATGAGATTAGCGAACTTACGTTTTCTAATTGTCGGAGACGGAGCTGATCGTAAAAAACTCGAAACTCTTACTGCGGGATGCTTGAACATACACATCGCTGGGTGGCGCAAGGGCATGCCTGAACTGTGGGCGGCAGCCGATGCGGGCCTGGTCACCTCGCGGAACGAGGGAACGCCCAGCGCTCTTATCGAGGCGATGGCGTCAGGCAAGCCCTTCGTGGCTACGAACGTGGGCGGTGTGATCGATTTAGCCGTTCCGCCTACCCAACTGGACAGTCGCTCTCACGTCATTCGCGCAGGCAATGGCTTTTTGACGCCGCTTGAGGGTAGCGCGATGGTCGATTGTCTGGAGTTTCTCGCCAAACACCCCGATGTGGCATCGGGGATGGGGAGTGTGGGCCGGTCCTTTGCCTTGGCACACTATTCCGATAATCGTCTTCAGACCGACATCGAAAACCTGTACTTCGATCTTCTGGCGTCGCGCTGCTTCGCGACGACCGAAGGGCAGTCCGCATTGAAATCTGCGTGATTTAGTGATCACTTCCCTTTCCCAGTCCGACGAATGGCCTACCGGACGCGACTGTTCAAGGTACGCGCGTTTTCAGGCACGCATAAATTTCTTAAGTTTTCCTCAAAATCACTGGCGGTTTTGAGATTATACTGTGCTCCATTCGTCGATACCCTCCTTCGTCGCATCGCAAACAATTTCCGTGAGCTCGCCAGCTTCGGACGAAATAACTTCAGTGAGCCGGCCTGACTCAGGCGCAAAAAAAGCGGCTTCGCGAGTAAGCCTCCCCGGCTCTCCTGAGAATCGAGGTCCTCTCACGATCCAGTTCTAAAGATCTCGGGAAAACATTGCGGTTCGCGATTTGTCGCCTTACACTGGCTGCAATCCCGGCAATGACTATCCCATTAAATTCGCAAGCGCCGGCGTGGATCACTTCGTGAGTTCCCGGCCAATACGAATCGGAATCGCAGCATTTACCCTTTTTGCCTTCGCTGCCTACACCTGTGTGGTACTCACCGTCTGGCGCGCAGATGTTATGCAAGATCGACGAGACCGCACAAGTTTGGAAGCCTCGGCGCGGCTCCAGCCTTGGAATGCGCGAACGCAATGGCTGCTGGGGCGGTACTTCCTGAATGGACCTCAGGATTACGCGAATGCGCTCGAGTTCTTGCAGCGCGCAGTTAAACTAGATCGATACGAAGGCCGCTACTGGATCGACTTGGCGGCGGCCCACGAGGTGAGAGGCGAAGCAAGTGAGAGTCAAGAAGCGCTCGAACGGGCGCTGCAAGTGGAACCTACTTCAATCGAAATTGCCTGGGAAACCGCTAACTTCTACCTCGCGGAGAATGACACCAACCGCGCTCTTCCCCTCTTCCGGGTGGCGCTACAACATGATCCCGGAAACACCGTGGCGATTCTCGGTCTTTGCTGGCGCGCGACGAAAAACGTCAGCCAGATTGTCAGCCGGGCGCTTCCAATGCAACCTGCGCCTTACTTTGCGTTTTTAAAGATTTTGACTGCACAAAATGAATCATCACCAGCGAATGAACTTTGGCAGGACTTGATCGCGCGGAAGTTCCAGTTTCCGGTTGAGGAGGCATTCCCATATTTCGATTATTTGATTCAGGCACAGCAAATCGATCAGGCCAAGAAGGTGTGGGCGGACCTGAGTAAGGTCCATCCCGAGTTGCAAGGTGAGACGGCTTCCAACCTTGTTCGTGATGGCGGGTTCGAAACCGAATTTCTCAACGGTGGATTCGGTTGGCGCAGCCGCCAAACTGGTCAAATTACGGTTTTGCTGGATACGAGCGAGGTGCACAGCGGCACTCGATCGCTGCGATTCGGATTTGCTGGTCCTGCCGTCGCGGATGGGGGCGTGTATGAATACGTTCCGGTCCAGCCACACACCGCTTACAAGCTGAGTGCATTTGTGAAGACGAAGGAACTGACTACGGCGAGTGGACCGCGGGTAGCCGTCGAAGATTCCGCGACCGGAAAATCGCTCGGTACCACAGATGAATTTCTGGACACAAGCAATTGGCGGCAGCGCACTGCCGAATTCGTCACCGAAACCGACACTCACCTCGTGACGCTGCGGATACTGCGAATGCCCGGCAACCCATTAATCAAGGGAAGCTTTTGGCTAGATGACGTGGAATTGACACCGACGTCCCATATGGAGCATGCCATTCCATGAAAGTAATCGAGGCTAGTACACTTGGAGTGCGTTCGGTAGGTAAAACTCATCTTTCCGGCTATTCGCCCCCTCTCGCATATTTGATTTCTCTATGCGCCCTACTGATGGTGGCCGTTTTGCCTTTCGGGGCAGTGGAGACTTGGTCATCTTCGATCCTCGAGATCTGCGCAGCACTTCTATTCACCGTAATGATTGTCCATACGGTGTGTATTTCGGGCGCTCGGGTGAGGTGGAACCCTCTTTATCCGCCAATGCTGGGATTCGCGGCGGTGGCGGCCATTCAACTCACCCTAAATGTGACGGCTTATCGTTATGAAACTTTAGTGGTGTGCCTGCAATATTCGGCCTACGCAATGCTGCTGTTCACTTCCACCCAAATTGCAGGAAACGAACGGTCCTGCAAAATCCTAGTGCTCGCGTTCAGTATCTTCGGCTCTGCCGTCGCCTTATTCGCCATCTGCCAAAATTTGAGCTCCACTTTGCTTATCTATTGGCTCCGAACACCCGCCGCAGATGCGTCTATCTTTGGACCTTATATCAACCATGATCACTACGCCGGACTGATGGAAATGCTCACGCCACTTGCCGTGGTGCTGAGTTTGAGCCCGCTGGTGCGGGGCGGGCAAAGAATAATGGCTGCCTTTGCCGCGGTCCTCATGGCAGGAAGTATTATGCTTTCTCTGTCGCGCGGCGGCGCTATCTCCCTTCTCGCCGAACTGGTGTTGCTTTTCTGGATGGTGTCCAGGGTCCAAAAAGGAACGCTTGCGCGGACCAGAATCTTAATGCTCTTGGCGGCCATACTGGCATTTCTCGCCATTACGGGTTCACCAGCTATGTGGCAGCATCTGGGCCATTTGCAGGACGTCCTTCGAATAGATATTTTGAAAGATTCGTTGAGAATGGTGGCTCGTAAACCTATCCTAGGTTGGGGCTTGGGCACCTTCCCAGATGCCTATCCTGCCTTCCGAAGCTTTTACACAGTCTTTTTTATCAACGCAGCCCACAATGATTACATCCAGCTGCTGGTCGAGACGGGTGTGGCGGGTTTTTCCTGCGTAGTTTGGTTCATTATTGCGCTGTACCGTAGCGGGTTAAGGCGGGGCAGCGGCGACCAAGACTGGCGTGGCGTGCTTCGGCTGGCGACCGTCGTCGGTTGTACGGGGATTCTAGTGCACAGTCTGTTCGATTTCAATTTACAAGTTCCTGCAAATGCTGCGCTGTTTTACGTTTTCTGCGCACTTGCGGCAGGCTTGCCTGCAAACCGGGACAGGTTGACTTCCAACCCTGTCCGGGTTTACAAGGGGTAGTCTAATTTGTCTTAACTCGACGAGACCGCATATTAGTCTCGTCGCATTTGCAGCATTCGAACGCTTCGCTGCCTGAACACCAGCCCCCCACGTCCAGCAGCGGAAGCGAGCGTGCTCTGAGGAGTTCTCCAATGTCTCGCCCTCTGCTGGTTTCAGCATTCGTTCTGCTTTTCGCTTGTTCCGCATTTCCACAATCTCTAGCAGTCCTGCGCTCAAACGGCGCGGTTAAAGTTAACGGCAACGCTGCGGGTTATTCCAACGTGATCATGGACGGGGATCGCATCGATACGGACGAGCATTCGTCTGCGTTTTTGTTGTTGCCAGGAAAAATGATCACGGTGGGGCCGGGCTCTAGCGTCCTGTACCAGAACGGTAGTGTGATACCGGGGACGGGGGCCGCAAAAGCCACGACGGCCGCCTGCCAGGGCTTAAGCTGCACCACTTCCTCAACCCAGGTTGGCTCCGGAAGCGTAACAAATACCTGCCAAGACGGCCGCGGCAATGATTGTCACCCGGGGAAAAAATGTGTGAGTCCCAAGAAGCCAGATAAAGATCACGACTGCGACGACGATTAAACTGCCTCGTCTACGCTGCGAACGTTCCGCGAGAATGTGTTCCGGAGACATGGCTTCAAGAACACTTTGCACGTTCAGTCAATCGACTATGATTGGGCGTTCAGCAAGTCACGTTGTAGTTGAGTTTCCCGCACCTGCTGATGATTGATATCCACTCCCATTTGCTTCCCGGTCTCGACGACGGCTCAAAATCCTGGGACATGACGCTCGAAATGTGTCGCTTGGCGATTGAGGACGGCGTCACGCACATAGTTGCTACGCCCCATGCCAATGACACTTATGTTTATAGCCGCGATCGCGTTCGAGAGCTGGTTGCCGAGCTCGACAACAAGATCGGTGAACAGCTGGATCTTAGCATCGGCTGCGACTTTCACCTCTCATTTGACAATATTGAAGATGCGACCGTGCATCCTCAGCGCTATACCATCGCCGCAAAGCAGTACCTGTTAGTTGAGTTCAGCGAGTACGGGATCCCGCCCCAAGTGGGCGACGGTCTTGTTCGGCTTCAGGCAGCAGGCATGATTCCTATCATTACGCACCCCGAACGCAATGGAATTCTGCAGCAGCGGCCGGATCGAGTTCTGGAATGGGTGGACGCAGGATGCCTAGTCCAAGTCACGGCTTCCGCTGTGACCGGCGCCTGGGGGGCGATCGCTAAACGAAGTGCATTGTGGTTGCTGGAGCATGATGCAGTGCATATTCTCGCGTCTGATGCTCACAACGATAAACACCGAACTCCGATTTTGTCGGAAGCCCGTGATGCTGTTTCGAAGCGCTTCGGTGCCCACGCCGCGCGAGCCCTTGTGCTTGAGAATCCGGCAGCCATTGTCGCCGGGCGGCCACTGGCCTTTCGTCGACAGGACCCACGTCGAGATCCTGACGGAAGAGAACACCTGAAAAACGGCGCCAGAGATTACTCCGCCAGCTAATCTGCTGACCGGGGTATCGCGCTCGCAGCATTGTTCGCGCGGTATTAAAAACGTAGCTTAACTTTCTCTTTTCTTAGCTGCCCATGCGCGGATGAACGAACTGTTTGCCGTCGACGCGGAAGCTCGCCGCAGAGTAATTGGTCTCACTTGGCGTCATGCTCTGCGTCAGGAAAGAACCGGCTCTCCTGGATGATATCCGTATAGCAAGATCGAGGCAGCAGGGTCCGTTGCATTGCCCTCCAATGCACTCAGCAAGGCCTGCTAGTACGCGCTCACACTGTGGAGGAAACGCACGATTCCTGGAATATCCGGAACGGTTCTACTGCGAGGATTTTAGGCCTCCTTGTAAAGCGCAGCTCCCGCAACCGTCCCGGCGACCAACTCGACAAGGGCTCCGAGCGTTGTGTACAGCGTCAGGTGGCGCGAGAAAAGGCCCGCGAAGCACATGAAACTGAGGTTCGGCAGCAGCGCTCCTACAACCCACACGGCCAGCCCGGCGTATATCGCCGTCCTCGGTCCGACGCCGAAGCGAGGCCGGATCGCAGCATAAATCCAGACCGCGACAATCAGATCGATTGGTTCGGCGAAAATTCAGAATGCCCGAGCGTCTTCATCCCTTCGGCCCATCGCGGCGCAAGCATCACGCCATCAACGAGATACCCCAAGGCATCTGCAACGAGCCCGGCAACGATGCCACCGAGGATCAAAGGGCTCATGTTGATCTTTCCCATAAAACCTCCTTGTGGAATCATGGGAGTATACGCGGCCGAGGGCCGAAAGGTCCACGAGGCTGTCGATGCTCCAAGATAATGTCACCCCATAACTGCAACCAGACTTTGTCACCCTATTTAGGGATGGTGACGATGAGTCAGAAAGAGTTACAGCAGGTGAAAATGATTGAGAATGCAGCCGGCGGGAAGTTGAGCGTAGGCGAAGCTTCCCGCCTGTTGCAACTGAGTGAACGCCAGGTACAGCGGCTTAAGCGCCGCTTTCAGTCCGATTCCGTCGGCTGGGTACAGCACGGCCATTGCGGACGCTCCATGCTTTGGGCCGTTTCTATTCCCCAGAAGCAGGATGCGTGAGCCTCAACTTCCCGCTGATTGGTGAAATGGCAATACTTCATCCCAGAAGGCAGGAAAAAAGTTCAAAAGCGCGGGTGCCCCTGGGCTGGGTCCCTTCCACCCGCACTGACTGCAATGCGCGCCTTGCGGGTTGCTCGTTCTGCCTCGTGGAACGTCATCTTGTTGCAACGAGAAAATGTCGTATTAAAGATGAGAATCGTTGAAGCCCCGGTACTTGCCGCGGGCCAGGCTCAAGATCACCCCCCGGACGACGACGAGGATCGCGGGGATGGGAGAGCGGGCAAAGAAGGCTAAACGATCTCACGTTACGAGTGGGAAGCAGCGGGAAGAAGGGATGAGTTGAGGAACGAGGCAGACGAGGACGGGGCGTGGTCAGCCCCTGCCGAGCCGCTGATATTACATTCAACTGCGGCAATCGGCTTCCTTCTGTGAATGAATTTTAGTCCCTGGGGCAGGGTTCGCCCCGATGCCCCTCCCGCTTGTGATCCAGTATCGCGTCAAGGCACAAAAACTCACGATTCGTCCATCCCAAAGAATCTGTGTCCGAGCTTCCTGCCCTGGCCTGAATAAAATCCCATTCCAGTTGGTCCAACTCTTCGCAAACCATAAAACTAACTCCTCCGTTGGTCACACTCTTAACGGCAACAAGAAAGCAAACTAGGTCAATCCCAGATTTTGGTAGTTGCTTCGCAAAGCGTACATTGCGTGGTCCAGAGCCTCTGTCTCTTCGCCGTTATCGTTGGCGGCCTGAAACAATTCCCGCGCCCGTAGCACAACCGCCTTCTCGGCTCCTGCTGCGTGCCGGTAGTTTGCTCTCGTCGATCTCAAAGAGTGCAGCTCTGTACCGCTGCCTCCAATATCTGCCGTCCGGAAACTTGGAAATACCGGTACTCATAATGCGCCTCCTCGTTTTCGCATGGTGGCGAAATGTTGCGGTTAGTTCCCCAACAATCGGGCAGGAAACGGTTTCCCACACTCTAGGCATAATGCTTTCGAGCGTGCCGTGATTAACCCGCAAGACGGGCACATTTTTTGTGACCCGAAACCAGCGATCTGTGGTTTCAGCCTAATAAGGCGCGCTGATGCCTTGAAGCTCGTAAATGAACGAGTGCTGAAGGTCGGCGGTGTATGAAAAAGACGACACGACGGACGGAAAACGGGTTCCATAAAATGAACCCTCTTTCTATCGGTTGCGCAGGGGGCCGTCGCGAAAGGTGGGAGCGTCTAAACGGCGACGGAGAGATGCGTAAGAGACTTCTTAAGTTTAGCCTCCTGCGCTAGAAAAGCAATGAAATTCGCATGAATGCGGCGTCGCGGGTCGGCGCAGGAACGCCCTTTCACTTTTCCCGGTACTAAATGAACAGCTCTCGGGACCCTCGTGCTTGCGTGTACTAGCACAGCGGTCCCGATGACGTTCAGGAGAGATAGGTCGAGGGCGCTCCAACCGCAATCGCGGCAGGTCTCCATTCGGCTGATGATGACGGGCCTACAATCAGGCTCCGCGAAGACTGCCTCCGAGAGGGCGGGGAGCGCGGCCACCCTGTTTGCGGCACGTCCCGCGGCAACGGAAGCGGCTCTATCTTCGGATTGATTTTGAAAGGCAGTGGTCGATTCGCCCGGTCCAGGAAGTGAGGATGGTTACGAATAGTCCAGTAGGAGTGCTTCGTGCCCTCGTGATACTTCCAAGCCGCCTGAATGTCACGATTGTTCATCGGTTACTACGTCAGACTAGCACTGGCACGCTGCACGGGAGCACGGGGACGAGCACTGAACCGGCGACTGCGCCAGGAAGCTCTGTTATAGCTTCGGATCTGGAAGTCGATCCCTGCCAGCGATATGATTTAGAAGGGCAGGACGGGTGGCGACCAATTTGAGAGGTCGGCCGCAGCAGATCAGCAGATGAACTGGTGGGTCACTGATACGGACCGACGCAACGACCGCGGCCTTCGCCCTGATCGAGACACAAGGAGCACACGAACATGAAGCCAAAGAACACGATCTGCCTCTGGTTCGACAAAGACGCACATGAGGCGGCGCGCTTCTACGCCGTCACCTTTCCGGATAGTAAAGTAACCGCTGTTCACGAGG
>JBBSFW010000127.1:0-10112 GCA_038254805.1 Terriglobales bacterium | reverse complement strand
GGCGCGTACACGGTCCTTAATGAAGTCGCTGTTGAGCAGTGCGGAAGTTTGCACCATAGTACCGGCCAAACTCTTATCGCCCTGATCGCGATTGCTCTGGCCGAAAGTGGAAACTAGCGATCTTACGTCTTCTAAATTCTTGCCACCGAGATCTGACGGGTCATGCGTCTGCAGCATGTACTTTACTTTCTCCCCCGTACCACTAACCGAAAAATCAACGAAGACATCGGTCGCCTGGGCGATTGCATCATAGAGTTGTTCAGCAGGCAACCGGCGAACGAAACGCCTTGCAAAATAAGTTGCATATTCCGGGTGCCACTCTCCGGCGAATCGCGCGGAAAGCTGGTAAGCACTCGATTTTGTAATCACCCGCATGATGTGCCTCAAACTGTAGTTGTTTGCCACAAAATCCTTTGCCAGCGCGTCGAGCAATTCAGGGTGGCTCGGCTGGATGGTCCATGGGGCGGGAGGCGGATTTTTCGGATCCTGGCGATCCAGATCAAACTCAAAAGGCGGGTCTACAATGCCAACGCCCATCAGTTCCGCCCAGATCATGTTCACCGTAGCACGGGCGAATTGGGGGTCAGCCGTGAGCATCCGTGCGTAAGCTGCCCGGAGATTCTCGCCAACTGCCGGCTTTGCCTCTGTCAGAAGGAAGGTCGGTGTTACATCCTTCCGGTAGCGCTGCACTCGTTTCACGCTGGGATACTTGAGATCGAACCGGTGCTCATCATCCTTGACTGCGAACTCCTGGCCGATACCGAACGCCCGGTAGATGCGGACCCCTCCAAAAAAGGAAGCTTGACGCCAAAATTCATCGCGTTTTCGGCGGCTCAGCCACAGGTTGATCTTCTCGAGATGCCTGGCGCCATCATGGCAGGAAATGCACTCCAAATTGATCCCTAAAAAGTATCTATTGCTGCTAATGGCAATGTCTTCAATGGTGTCCTCGTGGTTGATCGCCAGCCCATCAGCGTCATCGGCGTGGTTCCGCGCGAGTAATCCGGAAGGACCCGATTGCCAGTTTGACCGTGCGCTGGCAGTCAGCATCTCGGTAACAAACTGGTTGTACGGGATGTCCAGTAGTAAGGCTGTGTTTATATAATCCGAAAAGAGATTACGGCCTTTGATACCTATCTCCGGCCCCGCATTCTTGAACAGGTCACCGAAGAAGTAGGTCCATCGATCGAGGAAAGGGGCCGAAGGATGCGGAATGGCAGCAGGATCCACTTTTGCGTTCGTCAACTCGTCGATCAATTTGTCCCGTTTGGCAGGATCCTTGTCAGCAAGGAATGCACGCACTTGTTCCGGTTGTGGGATGCGGCCAATTAGATCCAAAGAGACCCTGCGAAGAAACTCCTCATTGCTCGAAAGAGGCGCGTTCGGCACGTGGTCCTGCTCCATCTTTCCAAAGATGTACCCGTCAATGTAATTCTTGCGAACGATGCTCTTCGGGGCATCGTCTTTGCTCCGTGCTGCTCCTGCCTTCGCTGTGACGGTGGTAGTGAGCCGATCTAGTTCAGCCGCCGTAGACTTATTCGGAAGCGGCGGGTGGTTGGTTGGACTGGAAGCAGATTGTCCCAAGAGATGATTAGCCACCAACAGCACCGCAAATACCACAGACATTCGCATATTCTGTCCCCTAATGGTGCCCGACCAGATTCAACAGTTCAGGTCCAATCATCAGACCTATTATGGAAAATCAACGAAACGGAGTCAAGGCTTCGGGCCATTCAATCGCAATTCACCCTGATACAGCGGTCAAGTATTGTGTAATGCTTATAGCTCGCTATTTTCGTCGCTAAGCGGCACCTACACTGATCCAGCAGGCCATCAGACCAATAACGGAATCGAATCCTCACTGACGAATTCCAGGAGTGGAGACTTCGGCGCGGTAAACATAACCGGTCCTCCGCTGCATGTCCGAACTGGTGAGGTACAAGATACGACGGTCAGGGCCGCGGCCGAATTTCACATTCGTCAACGCCTTCTGCTCAGTTGTGATCTTGTGAGTGATCCTGCCATCAGGCATGACCCGGTACGCTGTCCCAAAGCTGTAGCAGGTGAGCCAAAGAGCTCCTTCACTGTCAATCGCCATACCATCAGCAATGCACCCCTCGAGAGTCACAACCTCTTTCATAGGGCCGGCGGAGCCATTCTCTAATATCGGCCAGCTTTCGATCTTCGAGGTCGTTTGAGCCGTATTGTGGGAGACGTATAGCGTCTTTTCGTCAATACCGAGAATGATGCCGTTCGGTCCGGTGATTTCCTTGCTGAACACCTTGGTTTTTCCGTCGCGACCGATCAGGTAAACGGTCCCGTTCGGAGCCGTGCCGTCGTAGCCGTTTGGATCGGTGAAGTAGATAACACCGTTGTGCGCGACCACCACGTCATTTGGACCTTTCGCTTTCTTGGGGTCGGCTTCAAACCCGTTGGCAACAACAGTTGCTTTTCTCTCAGCAGAGAGCTTTCCTACCTCACGCTCACCCGTCGCTGTGAAGAAGATTGTATCCGAGTCATCAATCCACAAGCCGCCGGGGCCTTCCTTCGTCGCGACCGCGGCGTAACGTTGCGCCCGTTCCTTCGGATTCCACCGAATGATCCCCTTGTAAGTCCCCCGGGAAGTAAAATACAGGTTGTTCTTGGAATCGACCGCCGGACCCTCCGTATTCCCCCAAGCTTCATCGGAGGCGATCTGCTGGGCGCGAATCTCAGGAATCGCCGGAGTAACAGCCTTAATGGGTGCCGGCGTGACCCCGGGGCCGCAGCTGCACATGAAAAGTACAATTCCGAACAAGAGTATCTTCATCCATGATCCTTATGTATCCTTGTGTATTCACCGTTCGAGTACCAGAACCCAGTCCTGCGAGATGGGAAGCAACGGCGCCCGCCAAGCGTTCATAATAACTATGTTGTCATTCGCATCTACCGGAATCCCGCGAATTCCCAGAAGCACAAAATTGTCGAAGATTTGCTCTACCCGATTCGATGGTCTGGCCTCCGCAGACCGGCAAGCTCCAAACGCTCCAGCTTCGCATCCAAGTGCCTCCGTCCATACCCCCACGCTCCCGGAACGAGTCTGCGTCAGCTTTACCGGCAACGTCCTGTAGACTCGCTCACCATCGGTCAGGGTCAGACTGGCCATCGCGCCGTGAGCTTCCGCAATCATTCTCAACTTCGGACCGACTACAGGGACCGCGACAAAACCAAGCCGTCGCCCATACTCTCCGTTCTGCCGCTCGTGGATCCAAATTCCCTTCATCGCAGGCGAATAGATGGCTACTAGGCAATCGCCCTTGTCCTGCACCCGTAAGAGAAGACCAGTCTCGGCGTTACTTTCGGTCTCCACACTGGCGATCACGTCCGACTCCCGGACACCTTTGACGATAGACCAAGTGGCCTGCCCCCCAAAAAGGGCCATTTCTCGCGCGGTAGTCTTGTCGCCCAAGTCCGTCCATTCCGGCTTGCGGCCGGAATCAAAAGAATCTGTGAAGAGCTCGGCAGTCTGGGGGCGAACAACCGCACCCAGTCGATATTTCCGCCCGGTAACCGGGTCGATATAAGCCGCTTGGTAAGGAATCCCATCTTCCAGATTTTTTACCAATGGTCCAGCTGGATTATATATACGCGGAGGTATGTAAACGAATCGAACCTGCCCGGGAATACCGGAGGCGTACGGCAGGAGGTACTCGCTTTTTTGCTGGGCCCACCGCTTTGCTCGATCGAACCATCCGGCATGGGGTTCCAGGAAGGCTGTGCCATGCGGTTCCACCCACTCAGGGTGCGGTTCAAATCGCCACCACTGCTGTTGCGACAATATCTTCCTGCCGATGCCAACCTGTTTCGACCCTGGATAATTCATCGCCTCATTCCAGGGAACAGTCTCGTAGACGATCCCTTGGGGGGAGGGCCCATGGGGTTCATTCGTACCGTTCATCTCCCAGATACCGCCCGCCCCATACGTGAAACCAGTTGCTCCGTTCATGAAGGTGGTCCAAAAGGCGTAGCGTTGCATTTCCTGCCAGTTGGTCTGCTGATGACCTTCATAGTCCATCTCCCCGAGTACAACCGGCATCGCAGGGGTCTTCGAGTAGCTTGAGGTCACGAGTCCGATGTGTCTGGGGGCATCAGCCCAACCGCCGTGCCCGGTCTGCAGCATATCGAAATCAAGCACGCTGTCATCAGCTAGCTCCTCGCGCCCCGAACCATTGGGATGCATCGTAATGGGATGATGATAAGGATCGATGCTGCGTAGGTACTTTGCTATTTCAGTCCAACCTGTCCGCTGTTCTTCCCGGTCCTGCCGGGGATGAGCGGAAAGGTAATAAGGCATCACCCCTTCGCCCGCTAGGAGCCACACTACGGGATAGGCCCCGTAACGAGCCACCAGGTTGCGCCAGTGTTTTTTCATCTTCTCCACACCAGTCAGCGGCAGGTAGTATCCCCAGCAACTAACAATCGCGGGGGCCAGTTCCGATTTGACGAGCCACTGGATCCGACGATCGGCATAGTCGAAATAAGCAGGATTGATCCGCGCATATTCGGGCTCCCATGCGAACCCGCCTTCGTTGTTTCCACGCGGGTCAAATGGCGGCTCATCAGGGTATAGTCCGGCCACAATTTGAACGAGGGTAAATCCTTTTTCACGGCGATTTTCCGCAAGTACCTTGAACTCATCAAATGAGATCCTTCGCGCGAGACCCTTCCACCATGTGTCACCCAGCCAGAAGAACGGCGTTCCGTCCGCATGTTCCAGATAACGTCGACTCTGACTGACACGGAGTGGGCCGTGTAGTAACAATGTGTTATTGCCTTGGTAGGATTGGACGCGCAAAGTGCCTTCCCGGCCATTGAGGGCAGGGTTAGTCTTGTCGGTGCTTTCCGATCGGTACTGGTAAACTCCGGGTGCCGGGGGCGCAAATCGAACTTTCCACTGATTTCCTCCGGCCCAAAAAGCCGGAACCCTCCATTGCCGCCCGTCACTTTTGGTAAAGATGACATCTACATCGACCTCATTAAACGGATCACGATAGGTTTTTTCGGAGCTGTAAACCCATTCCACCGGCTCGTTGTGTACGCCGAGCCGCGGGGTGGAAGTAGTCGGCGTCGACTGGGCCCGGAGCGCCGGCGCGGGCCCACTTGACGTTAATACAGTCAGCAAAAGTGATCCAATCAACCGCCCATTCGAAGGTGTGATTTTCATTCTCAGTTCGCTCGATTTAGAAGTCGTAACGCATTGCGAACTGGATGATGCGGGCATCGCGAGAGCTAAGCAGCCTCCCAAATGCTGGAGAGATCAGGGTGTTGTTCGGATTCGTGAAATTCACATTATTGAATAGATTGAAAATCTCGGAGCGAAACTCAATTCTTCCCAATCGCTCCACCGGAAACTGGAACTTCTTATTTACAGACAGGTCAGTTTGCTTGAATCCCGGGCCTATCACGTTATTTCGGCCACTGTTACCGAACCTGCCCTCGGGCGGCCGGGCGAAGGCAGTCGTGTTAATGTAAGCAGCCACTTGATCCTTTCGTGGACGCCCCGAATCCAGCACCGGATTTCCGACCACGTTAGGACGCTGATTCGCCGAACCACGGCCCGTACCTGCTAGAGCGAAATCGGCGCCTGAGATGATGCTGAACGGTAACCCGCTGGCAGCTCGTGTGGTACCCGAAAGCTGCCACCCCCCCAAAACTATCGTAAGTAGGCCGTTATGCTTCAAGAACGGAAGGTCCCAGACCCCGTTGATTGCAAGAATGTGTCGCTGATCGAAGTCCGACAACCCCCGCTCGCCTCTGCGGTAGTCGAAGGGATTGGCGCCGCTCGCGCCATCCACTGAGAAGGTAGACCGTTCGTCAATTGCCTTTGAGAACGTGTATGCGAGCTGCAGCGTATATCCTTTCGAGAACTTCTTCTCAAGGCTTGACTGCAATCCGTCATACGCTGAGTTGGTATCGGACGTGATCAATCCGATACTGGAATAATACTGCGGAAGGAAAATACGGCGTGCCTGCACGTTAGCCGCTGTCGCGCCGGGTCCATACAACGCAGGATTACCTTCGTGGTTACTAGAGAGCTTACGCCCAAGGCGCCCGTAATAGCCCGCCTGGACGACCCAATCCGGACCGAACTGATGCTGCAGGTTCAAATTGAACTGCTGGATATAGCCGTCCCGGAAGTCCCGACTCACCGAATAGGCTTGCGTCGGGTAAACAAATGATGGGTTGTTGAGGTCGGCTTTATACGGGAATGGGTCCTGCCGTCCTTGCCAGGGATTACTGAAACTTGGTGGACTGGGCAAGGAGATCGGAAGCACGTAGGGCAGGGTTTGGTTCACCGTAGCCGAAATAATCGCTCCAGTGTAGTCATAGAAGACGGCGTAAGCACCCCGAATTGCGGTGCGTCCGGTACCATTCGGATCCCACGCGAAGCCGATGCGCGGCGCAAAATTGTTCTTGTCGGTGGGAATTAGACCTCGCGGCACGCCGGAGTCTCCGGGGTAGACCAAACCCAAGGGCGCAGTCGGAAATTTACTTGAGCGCGCGCAGTCCGTAGTGCAACCGACATAGGGCCGGATGGTGGAAGTCCAATCGTGTACCTGCACGTAGGGTGTATTCAATTCGTAGCGGAGCCCGAAGTTCAGGGTGAGCCTGCGGTTCAGCTTGAAATCGTCTTGAATAAAGAAATGGTAGTTGCCGGTCCGTGAGGCGTCCTCCAAAGGACTCTGCATGAACAGGTTGTTGGGCCGACCGATCAGATAGTCAGCCATGGCATTCCCTGTGAATGAGCCGTCGAACGAGAACTGGCCGGAACTCTGAAATTGCCCGCGGCTCAAGTGCCGGATGCGGATAATTTGTGCGCCAAACTTGACGGCATGCCGCCCTCGGATCCACGACAGCTTCTCGTCGTACTGGAACAAGTCGTCAGGCTCCGGAAGCGGAAACTCGGGAGAAACGTTAATCCGTCCGGAAACCGTCACGGTAGGGACCAGAGGGAAAGGTCCATCTTGATTAAAGCTTGCTCCGAGTTCACGCGGCGTTTTGTTAAGTGGAGAAGTTTTAAAGAGACTGAAAACCCGAGTGTAGGACGCACGAAACTCATTCAGCAAGGTTGGAGTGAAAATGTGAGTTTCGTTAGCCGACCAACTGGTGACCGTATTAGCTCTGCTTCCGGTTAATGCGTCGGCGTCTCCGCCATTCGTGCCGAGGGCGGAATCCTGGTTTCTATAGAAACGGACGGACAGTTGGTCTCCACCGGAAATCCGGTGATCCGCTTTCACGATGAATTGGTTGCTTGAGAGAGGCAAGGAACGAAGTGTAACGCTACGGCCATCGGCCTGATTTATCGGGGGAAGGTACAGCTTGGCGATGTTCACGGCCAAGGGGTCGAAACGACTGGTCGGAATTCTGTTTCCGGGAAATGGCTGGCCGGTGACGGGATCTCTTACAATCGCAGTGGATCCCGAGAAGTCGCCGGCCAATTCGCTGGCACTCGGCGGGAACGTAGTAATGAGACTCTGCTGCCGGATACGCAATCCCTGATAGGAGCCGAACAGGAACGTTCTGTTCTTGCCATTGTAACCAGGCAGCACTACCGGACCGCCGACGCTGCCGCCAAACTGATTCTGCCGGAGAAAAGGTTTGCCCGCAGCGAAGAAGTTTCGCGCGTTTAGTGCGTCGTTTCGCAGGAATTCCCATAGGCTGCCGTGCACTTCGTTTGTTCCAGATTTGGTCACAGCCAGGAAGACCCCGCCGGCAGCGCGACCATACTCCGCGCTAAAGGTATTCGTCAGCAACCGGAACTCCTGCAGCGCGTCCGGAGAGGGAAGATTCTGAGCGACATTGCCCATTGCACCGATCATGGTCGTGCCGTCTAGCATGATGTTGTTCTGGTTAGTCCGACTTCCTGAGACGCTGAGTGTAGGCCCGCTGCGGCTAAAGGTCACTGTTGTGGGGATGTTGCCGGTTCCAACGCCAGGAAGCAGTTGAGCCAGGGACAGGACATTCCTGCCGTTCAGGGGAATATTTGCCAGACGTCTGTTATCGATGGTGGCGCCGATGGTCGTGGACTGTGTATCTACCGCCAGGGCCGCCGCCGAAATGTCTACTGACTCGGACACGGCACCTAGAGTGAGCGGTACATCGACGCGGGCATTCTCCCCAACCTGTAGGGTGATATTTGATTGGGAATAGCTCTTGAACCCCGGAGCGGTAACCGTAATTTTATAAGTGCCCGTAGGTAATGACAGGACCAGATAGCTGCCCGACTCATTCGTTTCAGCCTCCCGGTTGAGGCCAGTGCCCACATTCTGGACTTGAACCTTTGCTGTGGATACAGTTGCCCCGCTGGAATCAGAAACCTGGCCAAGTATAGTCCCGGTGGTCTGAGCTAATAGAGTTCCGGGAACGCTAGCCACCGCGATCGTCAACAGAAGGCTGGCTGCACTGCTCCACAAGGTATTACGCACGCCTGAAACATCAGCTTGGAATTTCATGATCCTCTCCTGTCCGCGCTCTGAGACCGAGCCGGTGACAATAATATCGGGACGCGGGTAATATGTCAATACGATTATCAGACCAATTTCCTTTAGAGATCCGAAATTAAGATGTTGACAAGCAAAGGCAAAGGTCAATATACTCGGCCTGTTGGTCTGATGTCTATTGACACAGGCGTGTTGGCCTGTATGCGCGAACAACCACACACCATACTGATGCTATCGCTATTGTTTTCGGGTTGACCATGGCTGGTCACGCGCACCTAAGCGGTCTGTGCTCCCGCTGGTTTGGAAACGAAGACCGTTATGGGAGTGTGTCAATAAAGGGTGTCATGGAGGTTTTCAATGCAGACAAGTAGAGTCGTAGAAGCGAAATCGCGAGTACGCACGCTTCTCGATAAGAACCCACTCGAGCTCTTTGTGGGCGGCCAGTGGGTACGTGCCACCGGAAACAACAACTTTCCCACGTTCGATCCGGGATCTGGCGAAACGTTGGCGGTAATCGGCACCGCCAGTAAGGAGGACGTCGATGCCGCCGTTCGAGCGGCGCAAACAGCGTTTCGCGAATCTGGCTGGAAAGCGATTTCACCCAATCGCAGGGCCGTATATTTACATCGTCTCGCCGACCTCGTCGAACAACACCGCGATGAGCTTGCCGAGATCGAATCTCTGGATGTTGGGAAGCCGTTTTCGCAAGCGCGGTCAGATGTCGATAATTTTTCGAAGACCATGCGTTATTATGCCGATTTGTCGGTACACGTCCAGTATCGGGAACCAATCGCAGTCTCCCGGCACGAAGCGCAAACGGTAAGGCAGCCTTATGGTGCCTGCGGCTTTATTTTTCCTTGGAATTTCCCGTTACTCCTCGCTGGATGGGGTATCGCGCCGGCGCTTGCGGCGGGAAACACAGTAGTCATCAAGCCGGCGGAGGATACTTCGCTTTCCAGCTTATACCTGATGAGTTTGGTGCGAGAAGCCGGAATTCCGGACGGTGTTGTGAATGTGGTCACAGGTCCTGGTGAATCCACGGGCGCTGCCTTGGCCAACCATCCGGGTTTGGCCAAACTGTCGTTCACTGGTTCGCCGGAAGTGGGCCGCCTGGTCGCTGAGAGCTGTGGGCGAAATCTTGTGCCGGTCAAACTCGAGCTCGGTGGAAAGGGTGCGGCTGTTGTTTTCGATGACGTCGAAATTGATGCCACGGTAGCAGCGCTCTCGCGAGCCATTACATTGAACACTGGCCAGGTTTGCTGCACCGCCTCACGCTGGATTGTGCATGAGAAGATTTACGATCAATTTGTCAATTCCGTTCTGTCGCACTTCAATCAGATCCGCATCGGATATTGGGATGATCCCAACGCGGAGATGGGTCCGCTAGTCAGTTCCAAACAACGTAGTCGCGTTCTTGGCTATATCGACAAAGGCCGGAACGAGGGCGCTGAGGTCTTGCTGGAAGGGGGACCAGCAGACGTACCGGGAAAAAAGGGCGGGTTCTACGTAAAGCCGGCGCTCCTGGCGGGAAAGCCCGACAATATCGCCTGCCGCGAAGAGATCTTTGGCCCGGTTCCGTATCTGCTGACGTTTCGTGATGAGGACGAAGCTGTAGGTCTCGTGAACGGCAGT
>JBBSFW010000126.1:0-10146 GCA_038254805.1 Terriglobales bacterium | reverse complement strand
TTCCGCTCCGGCAAGCACTACTCGGATCCTTTTAACGAGGTCGAACTCGACGTTATCTTCAAGGGACCGTCTAATGCAGAGCACCGCGTCCCGGCATTCTGGGCAGGCGACGATGTGTGGCGTATCAGGTACGCTGCGCCCACGTCCGGGCGATACTCCTACCGCACGGTTTGCAGCGATAAAGCTAACCCGGAATTGCACAATCGTATTGGCATTATTGCTGTTGAGCCGTACGCCGGCAGTAATCCGCTTTATCGTCACGGGGCTTTGCGTGTTGCCGCTGAGCATCGCCATCTCGAGCACGTCGACGGCACTCCATTTTTCTGGTTGGGCGACACCTGGTGGATGAGCTTGTGCAAGCGACTCCCCTGGCCTGACGGATTTCAAACCCTGGCCAGTGATCGTGTTCGCAAGGGCTTTACCTTAGTCCAGATCGTGGCCGGCCTCTACCCCGACATGGAGCCGTTCGACGAACGAGGGGCCAACGAAGCTGGCTACCCATGGAAGCGCGACTACTCGAGCATCAATCCCGATTACTTCGACGCGGCGGATGCGCGCATCGCATATCTAGCCGACCACGGCCTGGTTCCCTGCATTGTGGGCTCTTGGGGCTATTTCCTGCCACGCATGGGTCTCGCCAAAATGAAGCAGCACTGGCGCTATCTGATTGCACGGTGGGGCGCCTACCCGACCGTTTGGTGTCTGGCCGGGGAAGGCACGATGCCATATTATCTTTCGAAGACGAAAGAAAAGGACGCCGAGGCGCAAAAGCAGGGCTGGACCGAAATCGCACGTTATGTCAGAGCTAACGATCCAATGCGTCGCCCAATCACCATCCATCCTTCGCGGAGCGCGCGAGAAAGCGTAGAGGATCCCCTCGTACTCGATATCGACATGCTGCAGACCGGGCACGATGATCGCAAGAGCGTACCGAACACCATCGAGGCCATCAAGCGTGGTTTGGCAGCCGATCCCAAGATGCCTGTGCTCGTGGGCGAAGTCTGCTACGAAGGTATTCAGGAGGCCAGCCGCGAGGAAGTGCAGCGCTTTATGTTCTGGTCCAGCATGCTTAGCGGCGCGGGGGGCCATACCTACGGCGCGAACGGCATTTGGCAAGTAAACAGCCGGGAACAGCCCTACGGCCTATCGCCGCACGGCCACGCTTGGGGTGGTCCGGCTTGGGAACAGGCTTACCAGTTGCCTGGGTCCGCTCAGGTAGGTCTCGGCAAAGCGCTTTTGGCACGTTATTCATGGTGGCGCCTCGAGAGCCGGCCAGAAATGGTGGAGCCTCGCTGGAGCGCTCAAGATTATTGGCGTCCGTTTGCCGCTCACATCCCCGGAGAGGCAGTCGTTGCATATTCTCCGACGGCCTGGAAGGCGTTGACATTCCACAGTCTCGAGCCCGGCAAATACCGCGCGTTTCTGTTCAATCCGAGCGATGGGACTGAAGTGCCCTGGGGCAATATTCAGCCCGACGAAACAGGCACATGGAAAGCGCACGAGTTTCCTATCATTCGAGATTGGGTAGTCGTGCTGGATCGGAAAGGCTGAAGAGCCGTGGGGTGGCGCTACTGCGCCAGTCGATCCACGCTTTCACGAACTCGGCGGAGTCTGGCGCGCGATCACATCGCTATAATATTACGAGGCGCCTCTGCAATTGAAAGTGAAGTTAGCTCAACTCCTCGCAATCGGTCTCATTGGCACTTCCGCCGTATCTTGGGCGCAAATATCCGGTCAAGCCGAGTTTTTCGAATCTAAGGTCAGGCCTGTGCTGGTGAATCGTTGTGCGCCATGCCATGGAGACAAGGTGCAAATGGGCGGCATCCGGCTTACTTCCCATGATGCCATTCACATGTCCGGAGTGGTGACCGCCGGCGATGCCAATTCGAGCCGACTGATCCAGGCCGTCCGGTATAACGGCAAAGTCAAGATGCCGCCCACGGGAAAACTGCCGGATGCCGAAATCGATGCTCTGGTACTGTGGGTGGCGGAAGGGGCGGTTTGGCCCGAATCGTCTCTGTCCAATAAGGTCGCTCCGGCCGCCGGATTTTGGGCTTTCCGACCCGTAAGAAAGCCTGATGTGCCGAACGTGAAGCATTCAATGTGGGCTCGCACCGATATCGATCGCTTCATTCTGTCAAAACTCGAAGAGAAGAAACTGTCGCCGGTTCGGGACGCGGACAAATACGCCCTGCTTCGTCGTGCGACGCTTGACTTGACCGGACTGCTGCCCACACCTTCTGAAATTGAGGCGTTCGTAATCGATTCATCGCCGCAGGCTTTTGAATATGTGGTGGATCGGTTGTTAGCATCGCCTGCCTTTGGGGCTCGCTGGGGTCGACACTGGTTGGACGTGACCTATTACGCGGATACGACCGGAGTCGGCCGGCGAATCCCCTTGCCCGAAGCGTGGCGTTACCGGGACTACGTGATCAAGGCTTTCAATGATGACAAGCCGTATGATGAATTTGTTCGTGAGCAGATCGCCGGACCGGAAGGGCACGAAAAGAAGAAAGGCACCCACAAGGTCGACGGCGATGAGATAGCGGCTACTGGGTTCCTTGTACTCGGTCCGTGGGCTTGGTTTTCTTACGATAAAGCGCAGTTAAGAATGGATGTAGCTGACCTTCAGGTTGACTTGATAGGACGGGCGTTCCTGGGCCTGACGGTCGGCTGCGCTCGGTGCCATGATCACAAATTCGATCCAATTCCAAACAAAGATTATTACGGCCTGGTCGGCATTTTCCTAAGCACGAAAACTCTTGACCGCCAAGAGGGCGGCATCAACAAGGTCCGATTGCCGGAGACCACCGAGATGGTCAAACGTTACGCTGATGATCTCGACAAATGGGACAAGAGGGTTAACGAGGTTGAAGCGGCCGACAAGGCCAATGCCAAAGAGCAGGCGGAAGTCAAAAAACTGATCGAGGAACTAAAGTCGAAGCCGAAGAGCGAAGAAACAGCTACAGAGCTCAAGTCCCAGGAGGCGCAGCTCGCCACTCTAAGGAAGAAGACCGGGACCGCCGGTGACCGTCAGATTTTGCCGTTTACCCGCTATATGAGGCCGAAACTGCCGGAAGTCTACGCGGCGGAGGATATGCCATTTCCAGAGGATGCTCGCATCGCGGTTCGCGGCGATGCTCACCAACTGGGCGAGTTCACGCCACGTCGGTTTCTGACGGCTGCCATGAACGGGCCCACTCCGGAAATCGCGCCCGATTCAAGTGGTCGCAAAGAATTGGCCGACTGGATCGCCAACGAAAAGAACCCGTTGACCGCGCGAGTTTACGTCAATCGCCTCTGGCACCATCTTTTCGGGGATGGCATAGTTGCCACCACCGACAACTTCGGATCCAGAGGGGAGCCGCCGACGCATCCGGAATTGCTTGATTTCTTGGCAACACGGCTCGTCCAAAACGGTTGGTCTACGAAAAAGACAATCCGCGAGATCGTCCTCAGTCACGTCTATCAAATTTCAAGCATGCAGGATGAGAAGGCCAACGAGGCTGATGCCGACAACAGGCTGCTCTGGCGCGCAAACCGCCGGCGCATGGAGGTGGAGGCGATTCGTGACACCATTCTGCAAGCGAGCGGACACCTTGATCCAGGCCGGGGCGGCCCTTCACTGCCTTTAACAGCTCAGAATGTTCACACAATTGCGCCCTTCTTTCTCGAAGATGACTCGGTCATCGAGGACAGCGTGAAATTTCGCCGTACGGTCTACCAGCCGATTATGCGCAATAGCCAAATGGAAGGGATCGACGTTCTCAACCTGTTTGATTTTAAAGATCCCGACCAAGTGGTGGGGACCCGAACGCCTACGACCGTTCCGACCCAGACACTCTACTTAATGAATTCGCCATTCATAAAAGAGGAGAGTCATCGGTTAGCCGATCGGCTTCTAAAAGACGCCAGCATGGACGATGCGGGCCGCGTCTCAAGGATGATAATGACCACGCTGAATCGTCCCGCGACGGAGCGAGATTTTCAGCAAGCGCGGCAGTTTATATCCGATTTCGGAGCCGGCCTGCAAAAAATGGAGAATGCGCCTAGCGATACGGTGACTGAAGCTTGGGCCCGTTACTGCCAGGCGATATTTGTGTCGAGCGAGTTTCTTTACAGGAGATAAAAGTCATGCTTGTTCCGCCGGACTCATGCGCTATCAATCGCCGCGGGTTTCTTCGCAACTTGGGGAGCGGCTTCGGCTCGATTGCATTTGCCGCAATGGCCGCGGAACAGTCGGCGAAGGCGAGTTCTGTTGATAATCCGTTGGCGCCCAAGCAGCCGCATTTCCCACCGAAGGCTAAGCGCGTTATCCTGCTATGGATGCAGGGTGGCCCATCCCAGGCTGATCTGTTCGATTACAAACCCCGCCTAAAAAGCGAAGCAGGAAATAAGATTCCTTTTCAAGTCAATGCTGCCACCGAGCGCTTCGACAAAACCGCCCGTCTGATGCCGGCGATCTCCGGATTTAAGCAGGTTGGCCAGAACGGAATGTGGATGTCGGACCTAATGCCGAACCTAGGCGGAAAAGTTGATGAACTGTGCTTTCTCCGCGCAATGCAGACCGATAGCCCTGCGCATCCTGGCGCCATCCGCATCTTTCAGACGGGCTCGCTGCAATTCGTCCGTCCATCTATGGGATCGTGGGTAGTCTACGGGCTAGGCACCGAGAATCAAAACTTGCCAGGATTCGTCGTCATCAGCCCGATGCTGTATGGTGACGATGGAAGCCCCCTGCATTATTCCAACGTCTTCCTCCCCGCAATTTATCAGGGAACCCGGCTCGGTAACGCCAGCACGCCGGTTAAGGATTCAAAAATCGGCTACCTGGGTGATGCGAGTCTGCCTTCTTCTCTTCAGCGGCAGCACCTCGATTTGATTCAGGCGCGCAACCGAATGGACCAGGAGGCAATGGGCGAGGACCGCAACATCGAAGGTTTAATTCAATCCTACGAACTCGCCTTTCGCATGCAAACGCAAGCTCCCGAGGTCTTCGACCTTAAAAAGGAATCGCAGGCCACGCTGGATCTTTATGGCATCGGCGACGACACCACCGACAACTTCGGAAGGAAATGTTTGATGGCCAGGCGTCTAGCCGAGGCGGGTGTTCGGTATATCCAAGTGACAGATAATGGGTGGGATCATCATACCAAGATCAGTTCCCTGTTGCGTAAGAGCGCAAAGGGCATCGACAAACCCTTGACCGGTATGCTTACGGACCTGAAGTCGCGGGGTTTGCTCGAAGACACGCTCGTGATCTGGACAGGCGAATTTGGCCGTACTCCGTATGATCAGCAGGTATCGTCCGCGGCGTCGGCGGACGACGCTGGGCGGGATCACAACCCTTACTCCTGGACGATGTTCATGGCTGGCGCTGGAATCAAGCAAGGGATGGTGCTCGGCGAAACGGATGAGTACGCTTGGAAGGCTGTCGACGGCAAAGTGCACGTTCACGATCTGCATGCGACCATCCTGCATTTGCTCGGACTCAATCACGAGAAACTCACTTACCGCTATAGCGGCCGCGATTTCCGGCTGACAGACGTTTATGGGCGGGTCGTGAACGAGATTTTAGCGTAGCCCGGAGTGAAAACATTGCGGCTAAGCGTCTACGCTGTCCTGCTGCCTTCTCTGCTTGTCGCCGCCGTCGAAACCAGGAACGATATCCCGTTCTCGAAGATGGCCGGGGAAACCCTGCTAATGGATGCCCATATTCCGGACGGCAAAGGGCCGTTCGCCGCGGTGATTCTCGTGCACGGCGGCGGCTGGTCAAACGGCAGCAAACAGGCCAACTTTATAAAGCCGCTCTTTCCGGTGCTGGATAGCAGCGGCTTGGCCTGGTTCAGTATAGACTACCGCCTTTCCCCCAAGCATCAGCACCCGGCGGCGGCCGAGGATGTGGAACAGGCGATCAGGTATGTGAAGACCCACGCGCGTGAGTTGCGCGTTGACCCGAACCGCCTCGCTCTTATGGGAGAATCCGCCGGTGGACATCTGATCGCACTGGTAGCCACGCATCATCAGCCCGATACCGGGGTGGCCGCAGTGGTTGATTTTTATGGCGCTTTCGATTTGGAAGCGATGATTGCTGCCAAGAAGCAGGTCTCGAAGGGATTCAGTGACTTTCTGGGTGTATCGGATTTAAGCGAGGAATCTCGCGCCATAATGCGGGACGCATCCGCGGCAACCTATGTCAGGCCGGGCTTGCCCCCTTTCCTGCTTATTCATGGCACAGCCGACGAGGCTGTTCCGTACGAACAATCGGTCAACTTCTGTGCGCAGCTAAAGTCGGCAGGAGATAGTTGTGATCTGTACACCGTTCCGGATGGCATTCACGGCGTAATCAATTGGGAGAAGAACGAAGCGCAGCACGCTTACAAGGCGGTCGTTGTGAACTGGCTCCGAAGCACACTCAAGGTCCAGTAGTAATTCGGACAACTAGGTAATAGAGCGGAACGAATACGAGCCCGACTCGACTTCAAAAACTACTGAGCCATCCTCCAATCGCAGGAATCGTATGCCACGAGCCTTTTCTGCCGCCGTTATGCCCTCCCTCACATCGGATGATTTGGCAGCTGGAAACCAGACCGTTGCCGAAGTATTCGCGGGGATCGTAATATCTAGGGTTGTCGTTCCTCCCTCCCGCCTCCAGCGACTTGAAATAAGGCCGTACATAGACTTGTGAGAGGCGTTCACAAACGTTAATCCATTCACCATGTAAGGACGTACTCGAATGTGCTTGAAACCCGGGTTATCCGGATCGGGGCGAATGCCACCCAAATATTCATACATCCAAAGGCCGAGGTCGCCGATCTGCATGACGTGATTACCGGAGTTCATTGCCGGATCGGCAGTGTCGCCGTTCCAAAGTTCCCATATGGTAGTGGCGCCCTTGGATACCATATAGCCCCACCCGGGATAACTTTTCTGCGTGGCGATTTGATATGCCACGTCGATGCGCCCATTCTCCGAAAGTGTGCGCATCAGCCACTGCGCTCCAACTAATCCGGTACCCACGTGACCGTTACTTTCGAGCTGAATTTTGTGGATCAATCCATCCAGTACGCTCTTCCTGTTCTCATCCGACGTCATACCAAAGCTTAAGGGCAATATACCGGACGTTTGTGTACCATTACCGTAAACGCCCGCGCCTGGATTGAAAAACCTCTTGTTAAAAGCTGTCTTGATTTGCGCACCCAGACCGTCATACTCGACAGCTTCGGGTTCCTTGCCGATCAGGCGGGCGAAGCGGGACATCTGCCGCACCATCCAGTAATAGTAAGCCGTAGCGAGGAGCTTGCCGTCTGTTTGCCGCGCGGGATCCTGCGAGTGAATCAGCTTCGGATCTTCCGGCGGCACGCACCAGTCGCCGTAGGTATCCTTCGTCATCAATCCATCTTCGAGGAATCCCCGCATGTGGTCGATCCACTTCTTCATCGAACCGTAGTTGCGCTCGATCACCCGTATGTCGCCGTACTGGTCGTAGAGCATGCTGGGAATCTGGATAAAAGTGCTCGGCCATGTTACGTCGTCGTTGTACATGGTCCAATAGGCGGGCGACACGTCGGGAATGCTCCCCGAAGGGCGTTGGGAATCGACTAGATCGGTTTCCCACTTCGTGTAGAAAGCCGCCACGTCAAAAAGATAACTTTCGCTGCGGCTCACCACTGAACGATCACCGAGCCAGCCCTGCCGCTCATCGCGCTGCGGACAGTCAGTCGGAATGCTGCGGTAGTTTCCACGCACTCCCCAATAAATATTGCTGTGAATCTGATTGAGCAGCGGGTTGGAAGAAACGAAGTCTGCCACCTTCGACATAGCGTCGTGTACCACGCGCCCCTCGACTGCTTCGACGGTGGGTTGCCCGGGGAAACCCTGCACTTCGATAAAGCGGAAGCCGTGATAGGTAAATCGGGGCTCCCATTCTTCCGGCTCGCCGCCCTTGAGCGTATACAGGTCAGTTGCGCGCGCCGATCGCAGGTTATCGATGTAAAGTTCGCCGTCGTCTCGCAAAGTTTCGGCAAAACGGAGACGGACCTGGGTGCCCTTAACGCCTCTCATGCGCAGCCGACACCAGCCGACCATATTCTGGCCCATGTCGAACACATAAACTCCATTTCGCAATGGTGTCGCCTTCACGGGTTTCAAGGTCTGCGTCACGCGAAGAGGCTCAGCCATCTGGGCGGCCATTCTGCCAGCCGGCGCCTGCACTAATTCCACTGGCCGCCAATTGGAATCATTAAACCCCGGGCGATCCCAGCCGGGGAACTCCTTACGGGCATCGTATTCCTCACCGTCATACTCGTTGTTGGCGCGAATGGGTCCATCGGTCGTCACTTTCCAGGTCCCATCGCTGACGACTCTCGCCGTCGTCCCGTCGGCATACTCGATCTCGAGCTGCGCGCGCGCTTTCGGGTAGCCGAAATTCTTCATCCCGATTGGAACCTTTTCCCGTGGCGCCCAATACCGGCCATTCCCGAGAATCAGGCCGACTACATTCTTCCCGGCGGTGACGTTTTTGGTTACATCGAAGGTGACGTAATAAATCGTCTTCCCATAGTCGGTCAGGTTTGGTGAGAGCACATGGTCGCCGATCTTGCTCCCGTTCACATACATTTCGAACAGACCCATCCCCGAGACATATGCGGTTGCGCGCTTCACCCCTCCCTTGGCGACAAACTCCTTCCGCAGCATTCGCGCGGGCAGCGCACGCTCTTCGGTGTAGCCGACTTCGCCCCATGGAGCTACGCCGTACTGCCCTAAGTCCCTTACAGACGCGTCTTGCCCAGACCAAGTGCTGTCAGTTGACAACATCAAAGGGTCTCCATGGCGGAACACGATGCGGAACACTCCAATCAGCCCCGCGGTCACCTTACCTGAAGAGGATGCCTTGACAGATATTCGGTTCTCCCCAGGCTTGAGGAAACGCGCAATCTCTAATACTTCTGGGGATCGCACTTTCGTTCCGCGCGCAATCAGCCGGTCATTCAAGGTGAGTTCGAATCCGGGATCAGCGCCCATGACGCATAACGCGCTCGCAATCTCCCGCTCTGCCGGAATCAAAAACCCCTTCGTGAACACGGGCAGCCCATCTCCGCTTGACCATATCCATCGCGCATTTTTCAAATGTCTATATGGACTATTGGGGCTCTTGAACAAGCCTTTTTCATCCAAGCCGATCCATTTGGCTTTCCAGTCTTCCTGGCGTAGAAGCCCCATCGACCAGAGCGACTGGGTGCTCCACGGCGAACGCTTTCTGTTCTGGTCCCAGATCTGAACCTCCCAGAATGCGATAGTACCGGAGCCAAGCGTTTTGCCGGCATATTCAACATGGATCGACTGCGCCGACTTCACTTCGCCCGTATCCCAAAGGTCCCCCTGACCGAGGGCTAACTTCCGGCTGCTGGATGCTACGAGTATGCGGTAAGCGCTCTGCTTCACTCCGCGCGTCTTCGAATCGGAGCTAGCTAGGATCCAACTCAATCGAGGAGCCGCGACATCTATCCCCAGCGGGTCCACTCGATATTCACATTTCAGATCGACTGGCCGGATTTGTCCAGCCAGGGGAAGGACAGCTACTATAACAACGCAAGACCAGAGATAACCCATCTGAGTACAAACCTAGTGTAAAAGAAAACTAATAGGCGGAGCGGCTGATGATTCGAAGGCCCACACAAACGCCTAAACGATGATTGGAGGCCACAATGCAGCGCATTTGTTTCCTGCTGAAGGTTAAGAAAGACCGCCTGGATGAATACAAACGCCGGCACAAAGAAGTTTGGCCGGACATGTTGAAAGCTCTTCATGACACGGGCTGGCGCAACTACTCGCTATTCTTGCGGCCAGATGGAATGCTGGTCGGCTATTTGGAGACGCTGGATTTTGCGGCCGCGCTAAAGGGCATGTCCGAAAGCGAAGTTAATCACCGCTGGCAGAGCGAGATGGCCCCGTTTTTTGATGCCCTGGATTCCCTTCGTCCTGATGAAGGCCTCGTGCGCCTTGAAGAAGTATTCCATTCGGACTAGGTCTTTGACCGTTTGAAACGGTTTGCTTTAAGACGTTGGTAGCTAAATTTCTGGCGAGCCCCCTTTCGGGTGAAGGTCCAGTTGATTTTCGTCGCTTCCCGATTGATCTCTTGGTTCC
>JBBSFW010000125.1:0-10232 GCA_038254805.1 Terriglobales bacterium | reverse complement strand
ACGATCTTGCAGAACAGACAGTCATTCATTTCTGCACCATTGATCTGTCAACGGGGAATCGCGAAACGACCAAAGACCAACGACGAACCTAATCCAGCCTCACCAGAAAAATCGCGCCCTCACTGGTCTTGGCGTCGCGCATCACCTCTTCAGCCCGGGCGCGCAAATCATCCTTCACCCGCACCCGCACCCACCAGTCGCCCACAGGACTATTGAAGGTGAGAATCTTGGCGCTCTGATACCTGCGGGACAAGTGTCCTGCGCAATCCCGGGCGGCGCCCTCGTGCCCGAAGGCTCCAATCTGCACGGCCCAGCGCCCACCGGCTGCCCCTGGCGCTGGGGCCTTGAGCAATTCCACCCTCACCTTGGTGGTACCCCTCTGCACCAGGCCAATTTTCTTCGCAGCCGCCTGCGACAAATCGATGACCCGGCCCGCGACGAACGGTCCCCGGTCCGTAATCCGCACAATCGCAAAACTCCCGGAGGCAATGTCCGTCACCCGCACAATGCTCCCCAGGGGCAAAGTCCGGTGGGCCGCCGTCATTGCATGCATGTCGTAGATTTCGCCATTCGACCCGCGCCGGTTGTGGTAAGGCGCGCCATACCAGCTCGCAATACCGGTTTCGACCAGCACAGGCCTTGTATCCGGCGGCAGACCGGCCTTATCCACTTCGGGCAGCTTCGCGCCGCCTGATTCTGCTCCGCCGACGGTACCGTACGGGGGAAGGTTTTGTGCAGCCGGAGACGCCGCCGGAACAGCCACAGCCACGCGCTTGTGGGAGCAGCTTGTCAGGAGGAGAACTAGCCCGGCTAACGGCAAAAGCAGCTTCACTTGGTCGAAGCCGAATGCTGGTCCATGTAATTAGCGAGGTCGCGTAGCTTGTCCGACGCTACTCGCAGCGCCTTAGTGGAGCGCTGCCGCACCGCCGGCACCACTTCCTCGTTCAAATACTTGATGAACTCCGCGGCTTCTTTTTCCAGCTTTTCCGTAGTTTCGCCCACTGTCTTCCCCACACGCGCAGAAGTCTCTTCGACCTTGCGGTTGAAATCGCCCATAACCTCTCGACTCCTCGCCCCGAAAATTCACCAGCACGTCAGCAAACCATTATTTCGCGACGCGTGTGCCACGGTCAAACAAAAGATCCGCTAGCCATCGAGATTTCCCCGTCGGGTTGTAACTAAAACACTTGTTATGTCTAAGAGCTCCAGCCTCCGGAGCACCTGGCGTAGCAGCTGCTCTTTGCTTCAGCGTGAGCGGTAGTGCCGCCGCAGCGGGCACTTGTGGATCCCCTATCATGGGCGCAAGTACAATGCTCTCAATCTTGATGACGCTCGTCGAACGTGATATCCGGCACTTACCCCAATTTCGTGGCGCGCTTCTTGCCTGGTACGGCAGTAATCGGCGCGATCTGCCCTGGCGTAAAACTCGCGACCCATATTCGATCTGGGTATCGGAGATCATGCTGCAGCAGACCCGCGTCGCCGCCGTAGTCATGCGTCATCCGGAATTTCTCCGGCGCTTCCCCTCGGTCCAGAAGCTTTCGTCGGCGCGTGAATCTTCGGTTCTGGCTGCATGGAGCGGACTCGGATACTACCGCCGTGCCCGCAATTTGCACGCTGCGGCGAGAATGCTCGTGAGAGAACATGGCGGAATGCTGCCCCGAGATTTCCAGGTCTGGCGCACACTCCCCGGGATCGGGCGTTATACCGCGGCCGCCATTGCGAGCATTGCTTTTGATCAACCGGTCGCAGTGCTGGATGGAAATGTGGAGCGCGTTCTGCGCCGTCTGATCGGAGGCCCTCGGTCGGCTCATGAATCCTGGCAGGCGGCGCAGCTGTTGCTGGACCACGACCGCCCCGGGGATTTCAACCAGGCAATGATGGAACTGGGCGCAACCGTATGCGTGCCGGCGGCTCCGCGATGTGGCGTGTGCCCGATCCTAAGATTTTGCTGTACCCGCGGAAAAGGCGCGTCCGGTGCCGCCAAGCCCCGCCAGCGCACGCGGGAGATTACCTATGCTCTGGCTCGGCGCGGAGATTCAGTTTTCCTGATCCGCCGGCCGAACGATATCAGCCTGATGCCCGGGATGTGGGAATTTCCTGAAGTCAAATCGCTGAACATTTCGGATGGGATCTTGTTTTCACTGCGCCATTCGATCACCGTCACCGATTTCCGAGTACGTGTGGTCGCGTCCCACAGCCGTAAGAAGCGGGAAGGTAGATGGATCAGAATCTCTCGCCTGGACCGGTTGCCGCTCACCGGCCTCGCAAAAAAAATCCTTCGGCGAGCGGACCTCATCCAATAAAAAGCGAGGTCGGCCATGAAATGGCTGAGCAATTTACTCGGAGGAAGAAAGATGGCAGCGCTGCCCGCAGGAACCCCGGCCCCACCGTTCGAATTGCCGGCCATGGACGGATCAAAGTTTTCGCTCTCGGAAGCTCTGGCGCAGGGGACGGTGTTGTTGGTATTTTTCAAGATCTCCTGTCCCGTGTGCCAGTATGCCCTCCCTTACTTTCAGCGCATCTACAAAGCATATGGTGGCGGGAAGTTCATCATCGTTGGCATTTCCCAAAATGAGAAGCGTGACACTGCCGGGTTTCTGCGGGAATTTGGCGTTACCTTCCCGGTTGTGCTCGACGATACCAAATCGTTTCCTGTATCTAACGCTTATGGTCTGACTAACGTCCCCACCGCGTTTTGGATTTCCGTCGAAGGCAGTATTGAAATTTCCAGTGTCGGCTGGGCACGCCAGGAATTTGAAGAGATGGCGCGGAGGGCCGCCTTCACCACGGGCACTGGGCCTAAGTCAGTCTTTCAGCCGGCCGAACAGATCGCTGACTTCCGCGCTGGTTGAGGCTCCAGAAACTAGCCCGCAGGTTGCGGGCAACACCAGGCAGGCGGATAGGCTGTTCCTGACGGCTGATGGCCGCTCGCTTCTTCCCGTACAATATCGAGTCCGCTCATCACGTTCGAGGAGCCTTTTCTGAATGCGCAAGCCCGTCCTTGTCATCATTCCGCTCGTCCTCCTTCTCACTTTTTCCATCGCTCAAGCCGCTCGCAAGACCAGCCGTACCCCCAGCGTATTTGGGCATATATCCCGAGCCGCCATCGCCGCTCTGGAGAAGATTGATCCAGAGCACATTCGCGCCCACGTGCGTTTTCTCGCTCACGATCTGCTGGAGGGCCGTGGCACCGGCCAGCGCGGCGGAGACATTGCCGCCGAATACATCGCCGCACAGTTCTCGCTTTACGGACTGAAACCGGCCGGCGACAACGGGAGCTACATGCAGAAGGTGCCGATGGTGGGAATCACTCCTTCTCCTGAAACCAGCTTCGAACTGGCGCCCGCCAAGGGACAGGTGATGCACCTCAAGCCCCTCGATCAATACGTTGCCTACGATGAAACTCAGCGGCCCGCCGACGACATTGACGCGGAGATCGTCTATGTGGGATATGGAATCGAGGCCCCGGAATATAAATGGGATGACTATAAAGGGACCGACGTTCGCGGAAAAGTTCTTCTCATGCTGGTGAACGAGCCTTCGTCCGGCGATCCCAACTTTTTCAAAGGTCGCGCTCTTACTTACTACGGCCGCTGGACATACAAATACGAAGAGGCTGCGCGCAGAGGCGCCGTGGGAGCCATTCTCATACACAAATCCGAAATGGCCAGCTATCCCTGGGAGGTGGTCCGCAATTCCAACTCCGGCGAGAAATCATTCTTGAAGAGCGATGCGCCGCAACTGAAAGCTGCTGCGTGGATTCAGTTAAGTGTCGCACATGAACTCGCTCAAGCTGCGGGACTGGATATCGATAAAATGATGGCGAACGCGCAATCGCAGGATTTTCATCCGGTCTCGTTGCTGGCGAAGCTCAGGGCGCACATGGTCAGCAGGATTCGTCCGTTCTCGTCGAATAATGTAATTGCCATGATCTCCGGCTCCGACCCGGTTCTTAAGAACGAAGCGGTAATGTACACCGCGCACTATGACCATCTCGGCATACGGCCCGACCTACCCGGCGACAACATCTATAACGGCGCGCGTGACAATGCCACCGGTTGCGGCATTCTTATCGAACTTGCCCGCGTCTTCGCGCAAGCGCAGTCCCGGCCGCGGCGATCAATTCTCTTCGCCTCGGTCACCGGTGAGGAGCAGCGCCTGCTGGGATCGGAGTACCTCGGCAAGCATCCTCCCGTGCCCGCCGGAAAAATTTCCCTCGACCTCAACTTTGACGATGTGCCGCCGCTCGGGGGGTCCGAGGAAGTCGAAGTCCCCGGCGCCGAGCGCAACAACTTCTATCCCACGGTAGAGGCCATGTCCCAGGAATTCCGTCTTGCCATCCGCCCCGACTCTCATCCCGAAGCTGGACACTTTTATCGCTCTGACCATTTCAGCTTGTCGCGCGTCGGTGTGCCCGCATTCTCCATCAATGAAGGAATGAAATACAAGGGCCACAATACCGGCTGGGGCATGCAGCAAGCCGAGGAATACACCACCAAGCACTACCACCAACCCAGCGACGAGTACAGTCCGAATATGGACTTTACCGGTGACGCCGCGATCGCCCGCTTCGGTTTTGCCCTGGGGTGGGCGGCCGCTTCGCAGCCCAACCTCATCGAATGGCAAAAGGGAGACGAGTTTGAGAAGGCGAGGCTGGAAAGCCAAGGGGGAGCGAACTAAGCGGCGCCTTAGCCAAGGGTCTAATTGTCGAACTTATCTTCGTCTCTCTACCAAACCGACCGCGTTTACCCTAATAGGTCCCAGGCCGAGCGGGCAGCTGGAACTTTAGCGCCTCCTAACACGTAATTACGGTCAGGAGAACTTCCCGTGATCGCCTTCCTTCTCTGGTGCATTTTGTTCCTGCTGTGCTGGCCGCTGGCCCTGGTCGCGCTAGTCCTCTATCCAATCGTCTGGCTGCTGCTATTGCCATTCCGGATTGTGGGCATCGCCGTCCACGGAGTGCTGGCGCTTGTTTGGGCAGCAGTGATGTTGCCAGCCCGTTTGCTGAGCGCACCGTTTCGACTTGCCTAGTGGGTTGCCAGAGTGGGCTGCTTTTGGGTGGAGCGGCGCTTCCGGCGCTGCGTTTCGCGGCCCAACAACTGTCATCTTGTGCACTCGCTTTGCGAGTCCGCTTGCAGTGCGGCGGTGCTCGCAGGAAAGCAGGTCCCTCGACTCCGCTTGAATGATTCGTTTCGCAAACCATTCAGCTCCGCTCGGGATGACAGTTGTGAGGTAGGAGGCGCCGCTAACGCCGGGAGCCGCCGAGAAGCGGTTTTGAGTGATGAAGTACACCCCTACGCCCTTGGATCGAATCAGCCGCACCATTTGCTCGATTTTCTGCTTAAGGGTCTCGGGAAGATCGGTGAAAAGCAGATGAGCTTCATCGAAAAAGAAAACCAGCTTTGGTTTTTCCGGGTCACCCACCTCAGGCATCCGCTCGAATAACTCCGAGAGCAACCACAGCAGGAAAGTGGCATACATCGTGGGCGAAGCCAGCAATTTGTCGGCGGCAAAAATATTTATGATTCCCTGGCCTTTGGAATCGGTCTGAATCATGTCATCCAGGTTCAACGCCGGTTCGCCAAAAAACCTGTCGCCACCTTGTTGCTGAAGACCTACCAGCCCTCGCTGGATAGAGCCTATGCTGGCGCTCGATACGTTGCCGTACTGGGTGCGAAAGTCCCCGGCATTATCGCCCACGTGCTGCAGCATGGCCTGCAAATCTTTGAGGTCGAGGAGCAGGAGCCCGCCGTCGTCTGCGATTTTGAACACCAGCGTGAGCACGCCCGCCTGCGTGTCATTCAGATTGAGCAGGCGGCTGAAAAGCAGCGGGCCCATTTCAGAAACGGTTGCGCGCACGGGATGCCCCTGCTCGCCGAAGACGTCCCAGAACGCCACCGGGAAGGCGGAAAAGGCGAAGTTGTCTAGCTTAAGCTTTTTGACGCGATCCAGGACCCTGGGATTCTCCCCGCCCGGCTGGCTGATGCCAGAGAGATCGCCCTTAACGTCTGCCGCAAATACGGGCACGCCAATACGGCTGAATGCCTCGGCCATGACTTGCAGAGTGATAGTCTTGCCTGTGCCGGTGGCGCCTGCAATCAGGCCGTGGCGGTTGGCCATGCCGGGCAAAAGATAAACCGGGTTGTTGCCCAGCGCGATCAAAAGAGGGTCAGGCATGATGGAAATTTCTCCGTATTGAATAAAAGAAAGCTTTTCTAGACGTTGCCGCCGGCTCGAAGTCTATCCGATTGTCGTGCGCGGGAGACGTAAGTGAATGGGAGTTCAGCTACTCATCACGTTAAGCGCAGGACTGACGATCAGCTTCGGTTGAGTCGCCTTTTGCACATCTTCCACCGTCAGGCCCGGCGCAATCTCTTCCAGCACCAAGCCGGCCGGCGTCACTCGGATGTAAGTCATCTCCGTAACAATGGTGTCCACCACTTTCGTCCCCGTAAGCGGAAGCGTGCATTTCTTCAAAATTTTCGGCTGACCTTCGCGCGTGGTGTGCTCCATGGCAACGATTACCCGCCGCGCGCTCGCTACCAGGTCCATGGCGCCGCCCATTCCTTTGACCATTTTTCCCGGGATCATCCAGTTCGCCAGGCTGCCCGCTTCGTCTACTTCCATCGCGCCCAGCACGCTCAGGTCAATGTGCCCGCCGCGAATCATGGCAAAGGAATCGGCGCTGGAGAAATACGCCGTCCCTGGCATTTCGGTGACGGTTTCTTTTCCGGCGTTGATCAGGTCGGCGTCTTCCTTACCCTCAATCGGATACGGCCCAATTCCCAGCATGCCGTTCTCGCTCTGCAGGACTACCTGAATCCCGGCGGGAACATGGTTCGCCACCAGCGTCGGCATCCCGATGCCGAGGTTCACGTAGAAGCCATCGCGCAATTCGCAAGCAATGCGCTTCACAATGCGGTCACGCTTGTCGAGATCTTTCACAGGTTAATCATCTACAGTATTAGGTCTTATGAAGCGCGTCGAGATTTTAGCGAACGACCAACGACCGACGACGACGAACGACCAATCAACGGCCGCCGCCTATCCCGCCTTTCTCACTGTTCTGCGTTCAATTTTGCGTTCGTACAACTCACCTTGAAAAATTCGTTTCACGTAAATACTTGGAGTATGCACCAGATCGGGATCAAGTTCGCCGGCCTCAACCAAGTGCTCGACCTCTGCGATCGTCAGCTTCGCCGCTGCCGCCATCATGGGATTGAAATTGCGCGCTGTCTTGCGATAGACCAGGTTTCCCGACTTGTCACCCTTCCAAGCTTTTACCAAAGCGAAGCCGGCTTTCAGCGCGTGCTCCATTACGTAGGCGCGGCCGTCGAATTCCCGCGTCTCCTTATTTTCGGCGACAATTGTGCCCACCCCGGCTGGAGTGAAGAATGCAGGAATGCCTGCTCCGCCTGCGCGTATGCGCTCAGAGAATGTCCCTTGCGGTACCAGTTCCAGATCAATTGTCTTTGCCAGCACCATTTGTTCCAGCAACTTATTCTCCCCAACATAAGTGCCGATGTGCCGGCGGATTTGGCCAGCGGCGAGCAGCAGCCCCATTCCCAATCCATCCACGCCCACGTTGTTGCTAATGGTGGTCAGATTCTTCGTACCCTTGCGCACCAGCGCTCGAATGAGGTTTTCCGGGATGCCGCAAAGACCGAAGCCGCCGATCATGATAGTCGCGTCATCAGGAATGTCGCGAACCGCTTCGTCGGCGTTGGCCACAACTTTATTCATCGCGTGGAATTCTAATGCAAAACTCAACACCAAGACGTTGCGTCACAGAGGAAACTAACAAACATGGGAAAGGGTGCTCATTTGCTTTTGCTTGTCTTCCTCTTCTTGTCACCGGAGCCTGCCTTGCGCGAGGTCGGAGTCCGTCCCCGTGGTGAAGGGCTCTTAAGCCGGTGGGCGCGCTCAAACTCCTCTTCCAATTGCCGCGACCCGAGGTTCTCGCGAATGTGCGCCAAGCGATGCTCCAGCTTGAGCATCGCCTCCGAGATGCGGTGGCGGTTGGTGATGGCAATGTCCCGCCACATCGAATATGGACTGGACGCAATGCGGGTCATTTCCCTCAATGCCCGCCCGCCTGACTCGAGCAGCGGAGCTTTTTCTCCATACTCATCGACTAAGATGGCCGCTAGTGCCGTGGACATCATCTGCGGGACATGACTGATCCACGCGCAGAGCTCATCATGTTCCCCGGCATCGAGGACTGCGATCTTTGCTCCCAGCTTTCTGACCCAGCGCAGATACTTGGCGATCATTCCCGCCTGAGTCGCTTGTCCGGGCGACGGAGTTACAAACCATACGGCCCCACGGAAAAGCTCCGAATCCGCGAACTCGATTCCCGATTCTTCTTTACCAGCCATTGGATGCCCGGCCAGAAAGCGTCGCGCGGCTGTTCTGCCAAAGACGTCCTGGGCTCGTGCAACCACCGCCGCCTTGGTGCTGCCAACATCCGTAAGCAGCGTGTTCGGGGAAAGCAGCGGCGCCAGACGCTCAATCAGTTCGATGATGCCGCCCACCGGAGTTGCGAGCACCACTACGTCGCTGCCGCGGATTGCTTCAAGCGGATCAGAAATGCCTTGATGAATGGCGCCCAAGCGCTTTGCCCGCGCCAGGATTTCCGGACGATCACAACCCGCAATCCTTCCACGAAAGCCAATTTTTCTGAGCCCCAGCCCAAGCGAGCCGCCGATCAGCCCGGTGCCGATGATCGTGATTTGGCGAATAGGCAATCAGAGGTGGTGGATGATATTGGGAATTTTAATTACCAAAGACCAAATTTTAAAATTACAGGTTCCTAAGCGATCGCCCTTCCCACTGCCGGCGCGATCATTTTCAGCGACTCCATCAATTCAGCGAATTGCTGCGGATAAAGCGACTGCGCGCCGTCGGAAAGCGCCTTGTCGGGATCATGATGAACTTCAATCAATAGTGCGTCGGCTCCAGCGGCAATCGAAGCGCGCGCCATGGGAGCCACTTTGTCCCGCCGGCCAGTTCCGTGCGACGGGTCGGAGGCGATGGGCAGGTGCGACAGTTTGTGCACAATGGGAATCGCCGAGATATCCATGGTATTGCGGGTGTAGGTCTCAAACGTCCGGATACCGCGCTCACAGGCGATAACGCTGTAATTGCCTCCCGCCATGATGTACTCCGCTGAAAGCAGCAGCTCTTCCAGGGTCGCGGCAATGCCCCGCTTCAGCAGAATCGGAGTCTTAAGTTTCCCCAGCTCGCGCAACAGATTGAAATTCTGCATATTGCGAGCCCCCACCTGAAATATATCCACGTAGGGGATCATCACTTCAATCTGCGAAATCTCCATTACCTCGCTGATCACCAGCAGGTTGAATTTGTCTCCCGCCTCGCGCAGCAATTTGAGGCCCTCCAGCCCCAGTCCCTGAAACGAATAAGGAGAGCTTCGAGGCTTGAACGCTCCTCCCCGCAACGCCCGTGCGCCGGCCTTCGCAATCAGCCCCGCAACCGTGAACAGCTGTTCGCGCGATTCAACCGAGCAGGGCCCGGCCATGACCACTACGTCCTTGCCGCCCACCTTTACTCCGTTGCCGAATTCAATGATCGTGCCCTGCGGGCGGAAGCTGCGTCCCGCGAGCTTATAGGGCGCACTGATGCGATGGACTTCCTGCACGCCGCTCAGAACTTCCAGGTTGCGGGTGTCGAAGTCCGCGCGTGCTCCCACGGCCGCCAAAATGCTCTGGCGCTCGCCGGTGGTCCGGTGGACGGAGAATCCCATCTGAATCAGGTGTTCGACCACCACCTGAATCTGGTCTTCAGTTGCCGTTTCCTGCATTGCGACGATCATAAGTAAGCTGTCAGCCCTCAGTCGTCAGCTATGAGTTTCGTCCAGTTCTGGCTGACGGCTGACGGCTGATAGCTGATGGCTGAAAGCTGTTTCAGTCATTGACCTCCGGATCCAGTTCAGTTTGGCCAAGGCCATCTCCCGCGGCGCCGGTCTCAGGCGCGATTTCTTCACGCTGGATCTGTCGCATCACGTCCATGATCCTCTCATAAATGCGCTGTAAATCACGGTCTGGCAGCGGGCCCGGATTCGCCTTGCGGGCGTTTTCGAAAACGACACGTTCCCGGTCAGGCTCGTAAATTGGCATTCCGAGGTCGCGTTTCAGCTTGCCGATCTCGTGCGCGGCCTGCGCCCGCTGGCTGAGCAACTCGATCAACTTGCGATCAATCTCGTCAATTTT
>JBBSFW010000124.1:0-10329 GCA_038254805.1 Terriglobales bacterium | reverse complement strand
CCATCGTCGTTCGCGCCGTTGTAGATGCGGTCGCCTTCGCCGGAAGGCTTGATCCCAATGTGATCGTAATGCGCGCTGACCAGCACACATGTATCTTTAAGCACCGGGTCCGAGCCTCGCAGGATGGCAACGACGTTCCGCAGCCGCACGGGTTTTTGCCTGGGAGCCGCAACATGCACGGTGAGAGTTGCGCCGGTGATGCCAACTTTCAAGCTGTCGTAGAAGTTAGCGGCGTCCTCTCCAGACACAACGATGCGCGGCGTCTGCGACGTCTGAGTTTCGGGGTCAAAGAGTTGTTGCACTGGGTCAGGCGCGCGGCTCGAATCTCTGCGGTCCAGCGTTAAGGTCAGGGCTGGTTTAGCCGACCGCAGCTTGCGCATGGCACTGGCGCCGCTCTGTGCTCGGCCCCGAATCAATTCCATGAAAATCACTTTCCCATCGATCTGATCGGGAGTGAGTGCGTCGATGCTGGCGGAATCGGAAAGGTCCAGTTTGAAAACGGGAACGGCGGTCAGATCCCGAGCGGCGTTGATTTGCAGCAAGGCTTTCTCGAACGGCACGGTGACGGACTTGTCCCCCTGTGTCAATAACAAGTGGAAGCCTTCAGGATTAGGCTCCTGCAGCAACAGCTTTGCATTTTGAAAGTAACCGCCTTCGTCGCCACCCGGTTCGAGACCGGCGCGGCGGAACTGCGCGGCGATATACTCAGCCGCAATCTCTAATCCTGGCGACGGCGTATTCCGGCCTTCCAGCAGATCGGATGCAATGAACGAGAGATGACCTTTCAGCGATTCGGCGGAAATTCGTTCCATGGCGGTCTGCATATCGGGCGTGACAGAGAACTTGGGGGGATCCGAAGAATACAGCAGAGAAACAGATAGAAGAACAGCTGCGCAGGAACGCATTCAGTTTTACGATAACAGTGCAAGCACGCTCTGAAGCTAGGCTGCGAGCCCGTGCCAAATGAAGTCGAGAACGAACTCCAACTCCTGGCGGGGACTGACGCCGGATTCGCCCAGCAACTGTCTATGCCACATGCCGCGCAGTACGTCGAATACGGTTGCCGCGGCTGCGGCCGGGCGCACGCGTTTTATATCGCCGGCCTTGATGCCCGCTTCAATAATGGCCGTGAGCAGACTCACGCGCTTTTTGTAGATGCCATCCAGCCCCTGGGGTTTCCGGGAAGGATTTTCTATCAAATTGCTGAACTCGGATACAAAGATTCGAAGAAAATCGCCATGGCTGCGGCAGTTTTCCAAGCCGACCTGACCGAAGGCTCGAATCTTTTCCCGCGCTCCTTCGGCAGCGTTGACCGCCTGGAGACTCTGCTCGTGAAAGCGCTGAAGCTCCTGAACCAGTGCGGCGAGGTAGATGTCCTTCTTGGACGGGAAGTACAGATACACCGTACCTTTTGCAATGCCGGCTTCATCCGCTATATCGTCCACCAGCGCTGCCGCGAAACCCTTGCGGGCAAAGACCGCGCGCGCAGCTTCGAGAATGGTCTTAGTCCGAAACTCCGCGACAGCCTCTTTCTTCGTACGCGGCCCTTTCTGGCCTATTGCAGCCATATTTTTGGTTCTACTGACATTCCAGGGCGCAGGAGATGATCGGGGTCCTGCCCGGGCTTGAACCGCAGCCGAACGGGCAGCCGCTGTACCACTTTGACGTAATTGCCAGTCGCATTTTCAGCCGGCAACAGGCTGAACCTTGAACCAGTTGCTGCCGGTAGACTCTCGACAGAGCCTTCAAAATCACGGCCCAGTGCGTCCACGTGAAGGGTGGCTCGCAGGCCCGCACGAATGCGCTTCAATTGAGTCTCCTTGAAGTTGGCCGTGACCCAGATGTCGTTCAACGGAACGATAGCCAGCAACTGCTGTCCTGGTTGGACGCGCATCCCAACTTCAACCGCCTTGCGGCCGATTAATCCGCTCACGGGAGCAATTAACTTCGTGTATTGCAGATTCAGGCGGGCTTCGTTGACTGCTGCTCTACTGGCCTGCTCGCCCGCCCTCTGCGACTGCACGGTGGCTTGTTGGATCGCTACCTGGCGCGGAGCGTTCTGTCTTGCTTGCTGGAGCCGGCTCTGGGCCTGAAGCAGGATTGCTTTGCGCTGATTGATCACCTGTTGAGACGCACCTCCGGCTTCTCGAGCACTTTCTACCTGCGCGGCGGCAGACTGCGCGGCAGCTACTTTCTGGTCGAACTCCTCCCGCGATACCTCTTCCTTGGCAACCAGCAGCTTATAGCGCGCGAGGTCGGCCTGGGCTTTGGCGTAGTTGGCCTCGGCATCGCGCAGCTTGGCCAGATCCCCCTGATAATCGCGCTCAGCTCCAGCAATGCCCGCTTGCGCCTCGAGGATCTCCGCCTGCGAATTGGAAACCGTTGTTTCGGAAGTGGTCTGGGTGATCCCGATGCTGGGATTGGCTGCGCGTAGCTGCGCTTGGGACTGGGCCAAGTTGGCTTCCACGCGCTGCAATGCGACCTGATAATCGCTCGGATCGATTTCAGCCAGCACCTGCCCTGCTTCGACCGCCTGATTCTCCTGGACTCTGACAGACGTAACGGTGCCTGCTACACGACTTCCGATCATGTTCATATGACCATCGATCTGTGCGTCATCGGTGGATTCATACGAATTCAAGTAGCGGAGAAGAAAATAACCACCAATGGCCAGCCCGGTGAGGAGCATGAGCCCAATCACTACTCCGACCGGATGCGAGCGCAGGAACCCGGGCTGATCCGGGTCAGCGTCAGGCTCGGGTGCGCCGCGATCTTCGCCCCGATCTAGCGGTTTACCGGGGGGCAGCTCCGCCGTTCCGTGGACATCGCCATTGCTTGGATGCACCTGCTTGCGCAGCTCTTCCTGATCTTCACGAAGCCTTCGTATTTCTTCCCGCAGCTCTTGCTCGACGTTTGCCATCTATTTGTTCCTCTTGAGGTATTGGGTAATTGCACCTTCCGCCCCGCCCTGCGCGCGGGCAATTTCGGCTTTCGCTACATTGAACGCATACAGACTGGAGATAAAGCTTTCGTTCGCAGCCGCTACGGCCTCCTGGGCCTGCACTACTTCAAGGTTGTTCGTTACACCAGCGGCGAACCGGTCGTGGGACTGCTCCATTTGCTGCCGTGCCAAATCCACGTTGCTTCTTGCGACCTCCACCTGGCGGGCCGACGTGCGCAGGTCTAAGAAGGCCAGCCGGACCTCACTATCAATGCGGCCCCGCATGTTCTCAAGCTGAGCGCGCTCCCGCTGTAGTTCGGTATCGGTTTCGAGAACCTGCGCTTCCACCCGCCGGCCCTGGAACACCGGAATATTCACAAAGCCTTGCACCGTGAAGGTTCCATGAGTCTGGTTGATTTGTGGACCGTTCACGCCGTAGTTCGCATCCACTCCGGCCGTCGGAAGCCTTTCGGCAAGAGCGGCCTGTTTGCGGAGCTCAGCAGCTTTAACCCGCGCTTCGGCCGCCTGGTAATCTCTGCGCCCGCGGTAAGCCTGGGCCAGTGCTTGCGCCATATCGATGCCCGGCGGCAGGGGCGCATAGGGAATCGCATCCACCAGGCGGAATTGCTGGCCCAACGGGAGTCCAATCGCGCGTGCGAGACTCACTTTCTGCTTTTCAAAATCGCCTTCAGCGGCGATAAGGCGTTGCTGCTGCGCCTGCAATTCAACCTGGGAGCGCAGGACGTCAATGGCCGGCGCCGTACCGGCAGTCTTGCGATCCGTGGCTCTCTGAAATAGAGTCTGGGATGTTTCCACCTGCGCCCGCGCTGTTTCCACGCGCGCCGCCCCAGCGATGGCCTGCAGATACAGACCCGTCACGATTAAGGTGACTTGATCGCGAACGTCCTGATAACTGTGCTGGGCGGCGTTGATACTTTCCGCCGAAGCGCGATAGTTTTTGAGTGCGCCGAAATTGAGCAAAGGCGCGCTGAGATAGGCGCGGGCATCATAAACCGAGAATGGCCCAACCACGGCCGGAATGCCTGGAAAACCCGAGAACCCGAAAGATGCCAGATTCACCTGCTGCTCGGTTACAGAAGGCCGGATATTCAGGGTCGGCAATAGCTCGCTGAGCGTACGAAGCCGGCCGGCCCGTTCGAAGCGCGTCTCCAGGTCCCCCTGAGTGACGCCGAAATTATATTTGAGGCCGCGCGCGAGGGTGTCTTCCAAGGTGAGATCGATTTCACCGGAAGTTGCCTGGCCAGTTGGGATGCTGCCGATCAGCGGATTTTCCGTTCCGAGCATGCTCGCAGCGGAACCAGGGCCCCGCGAGGATTGCTGTTGCTGGCTGGAGCGGGACGGCGTCGATTGCGCTTGGGCCGGTCGATCCGGCGAAACCTGCGCCCGCAGTACGTGCGTGCAAAACAGCGCCACCGCGCTATAAATCCAGATCGAGTTTCTCAAAATGTTTGTCCTTGGCTGCATATCGGTGTCAATGAACGGCCACTTCGCCCGAAACAGGCCCGCGCGGTTTTTTCATAATGAAGACCAGGGGAATCATCAACAGAAACACGATGGCGATCAGCCAGAAAATATCGAGAAACGACAGCATCGCGGCCTGCTGGCGGACCAGGCCGAACATCGCGATGTAGGCCTGCTTCTGGGCGGTCACGGCATCTGAACCAGAGGCCATGAAGCGGGCCTGCAAACCCTGCATCATCTCCGTAGCCTGTGGGTTCAGAGCCGTGACATGGGACGCCAGAACGTTGATGTGTTTCTGCTGATAACGGCTGTGTAGGGTGGTGACCATAGCGATCCCGATGCTGCCGCCCAGGTTGCGCATCAGATTGAAGAGGCTGGTCGCGTTCCCCATCACTTCTTTGGGAATCGGAAACATGGAGATCGTCGTCAGCGGGACAAAGATCAACCCCAGCGCAAAACCCTGAATGACCTGTGGCCAGCACAAATCCCAAAAACCCGCGTTCATATTGAGCTGCGCCAATTGATACGTGGAAAAACCGCCTAACAGCAGCCCGGTTGCCAGCAACTTGCGGGGATCGAATCTGGGAAGAAGCACGATTCCCACTAGTGGCATCCCGATCATCGACCCAATCCCGCGCGGCGCCATGGTAATGCCGGACATACCCGATGAGTAACCCAATAGAGTCTGCAGCCAGATCGGCACGATGACCGTGCTGCCGTACAAAACGAACCCCAGTACAGTCATCAGGAACACACCTGCGGCGTAGCTCCTGTATTTGAAGACGTGCAGGTCCACCACCGGGCTCTTCGCCACCAGTTGCCGGATCACAAAGGCAACCAGGAAAACAGCCGTAATCCCCGTGAGGATGACAATCATCGGGGAGCTAAACCAGTCGTCTTCCTGTCCTTTATCGAAGACGATTTGAAGTGCGCCGATCCATACCGCCAGCATACCGATGCCCCAGTAATCGATACGTGCGGTGCCGCGCTTGATATACGGTGGATCGAAGATGAACAGATACGTCATGATGATCGACGCGATGCCCACTGGCAGATTGATGTAGAAAACCCAGCGCCAGCTATAGCTATCGGTCAGCCATCCGCCCAACACGGGGCCAAGCACTGGCGCAACCACGATTCCTAGTCCCCAGAACCCCATTGCCTTGCCGCGCTCCTGCGGAGGAAACGCCTCCAGTAGAACGGCTTGTGATAACGGCTGGAGCGACCCTCCGCAAGCTCCCTGAATGAGCCGGAAGAGTATGAGCATGGGAAGCGTGGGAGCAATGCCGCACAAGAAGGATGAGACTGTGAAACCGATCACCGACCCCATCAGCAGTCGTTTGCGCCCGAAGAAATTGGAAAGCCAGCCGGTGATGGGGAGAATGATCGCGTTGGCGACCAGATAAGACGTCAAAACCCAGGTGGCTTCATCGATCGAGGCGGAGAGGCTTCCAGCGATGTGGGGTAACGATACATTGACCACCGTGGTGTCCAGCACTTCCATAAAAGTGCTGAGCATCACCGCAGTGGCGATGATCCATGGATTGATGTGCCGGTGGGGCTCAGAAGCGCGGGGCATAAACTGACTACGTAGTCAGTATACCGTACTTTCCGGTCATTCGACGTCAGGGCAGCACAGGAAGCGGTGTCGCAGGCCGGTTGACACGACCGTGATAGGCGTCCTCTACTTCCACATTGTTTTCAGCTAAGGTGGCCCCGATGGCGCGGTTCAGTGCCGCCCGCGCCTTGGCATAGTTGCCCTGTGTTGCAACTTCGGTGGACCGCGCCTGCGCCAGGTCCCGCTGATATTGAATGACAAAAAAGCTGGTCGACGCACCCACCGAGTAGCGTTCCTGCTCGGCGGCAAGGGCTTCCTCCTGAAGCTGTCGAGTCTCCACGGCAGCGAGGTAGCTGGCCCGCGCGCGGTCGAGTACCACCAGCGCATTCTCCACTTCCAAGCGCACCTGGTTCTCCAATTGACGCAGCCGCACTTCCGTCTGGCGTACCTGTAACTCGTCCCGAATCACATCCGCCTGAGCGACCCGATTGCGCAAAGGAATGTTGAGTTGCAGCCCGATGGCATAGTTCGGGAAATTCCGGGAAAAGATCTGGCCGAGCGCGTTGCTGTAGCCGCCAAGAAAAAATGGATCGGCCGAGGACGTCAGTGGAGCGCCCCCTGCTCCGGCCTGTGGCACCATATTCGGCTGACCCGTGAGCCCATTGTTCTGCAGGCTACCGATGACATCCAGAGTAGGGAGCAGCGCGTTCCTGGATCCCTGCAAACCGATCTGCGAGTTTTCAATTTGAATTTTTGCTTGGGCCAGATCGGGACGGGTACTTAAAGCTTGCTGCACTAAATCCTGCACCGGCTGCGGCTGGTCGTTGGCAGGGATCTCAATTCGGTCCAGGGGGACTATGCGCGCCGTTCGCAACAGCGGGTCGGTGCCGCGGCTACGAGTCAACACGTTCTTGAGCAGCAACTCCTGCTGGAGAGCCAGGCTTTCCGAGTTGGTGAAATCCTGGCGGCTGCGGGCCACCTCCGCCTGGGCCCGCTTCAGCTCCAGCGGAGCCAGCGTGCCCACCTCCACCTGCGACTTATTGTCTTCGTACAATTTCTGCGAAAGTCCCAGCGCCTGGCTCTTCACTTTGACGTCTTCCTCCAGGCTGACCAAGTCCCAATACAGCCGGATCACACCCGATACGGTCTCCAGCAGTTGTTGCCGAAAAATAAAATCCGATATTCGTTCTTCATTCTTGGCGATCCGAATGAACCTGCGATTCACCGCTATGTTAAAGCCTTGCAGCAGCGGCTGCGTCACGGTCAGGCCCAAGTTACCGGTGATGTACGGATTGTATTGCGAGCGTGAGATGTTGCTCATCTGGCGATTGTTGTTGAACCCCACATTCAAGGCTGTGCCAGTTGCGAAAGCTTTCTGGATACCCAGATTGCCGGTGGCATTGTTCGCGATCAAAGCGTTGGTTCCCGTAACGAAGGAACTGGTTTGCGGCGTACTCTGGTGTGACCAGTTCAGCAGTCCCGCGATGCTCGGATCGTAGGCCGGAATGGGCGGGCCCGTAGCGAAGGGCGTCACACCTTGAATCGATAGATCACTTGATTGCGTCGCGATGAAGGCAAGATCCGCTGAGTTTCCCAGCGCGGATGTGCCGGGAGCCGCTCCTCCTATGGTCGTAAGCAGCGGTGCACCGGGGCCCCCCACTCCTTGCGGAAGCTGCCGGATCGCAAGCGGCAGGCCGCGCAGGATGCCCCCGCCCTGGGCCCGTAGAAGCTCGGCTTCGGCCACCCGCGCGCTAAAACGCTGCAGCTCGACATCCAGGTTGTTCTCGATGGCAAGTGCTATCGCGTCCTGCAGCGACAGGTAGAGTTGTCCGGCACGGATCAGGCTATCTACCCGGGGAGAGTTCTCAAAATCTACTGGCGCCACGAACCGGGCACGATAAGGATTCCGAATGCGATCGGACCACGAGCCGTTTTCCTGCAGCACGATTCGCGGCATCTGGTCGGGAGGGCTTTGTGCTGAGGCGGTCGCGGAGAACGAAATCAGAAAAATCCCGGCCGCAAGAATCCGCTTCATCTTTTGGTCGAACCTGCCGGAGGTCGTTGTGCGCCTGTTGGTGCCCCCTTTTGACCGGGTGCTGCCGTCTGCTTCTGCATCACCGGCTCAACCGCTGCGCCTTCGCTAACGTCGTCTGAAGGGTTCACTACCACCGTTTCCCCACCCGTGAGACCTTGTCGAATCTCAATCTCGGGTCCGTAATCCCGGCCCACTTCGACTTTTTGAAAGTGGATTCGATTGCCATCTTTCACCACCGCTACCTGCGTTCCTTTGGACCCGGTAACCAACGCGTCCCCCGGAATCAGGATGGCGGGCGTTACGCGCGAGCCGATCAGGTTGACCTGCGCGTACATATTCGGCAGCAGAACTCCATCCTTATTCAGCACCATCACCTCGGTCGGTAGCGTTCTGGTATTGGCGTCCAGCGCGTTCGCCGTTCTGGAAACCTTACCCATAAATGTACGTCCCGCAAATTCCTGCAGCGTAATCTCCGCGGCTTCACCAACCCGGATATACGGTGAACTCTGCTCGGGCACCTGGATCATGATGCGAAGCGCATCGATCTGGGCCATCCGGAACAGAGGTGTGTTGCCATTTGACGAGATGAGGGAACCCACATCCACATTCCGCGCCGTGATGATGCCGGAGAAGGGCGCGACGATCCGTTCATAACCTTGCAGATCCACCAGACGTTGCACATTCGCCTCGCTGGCGTGCACGTTTTCCTCGGCCGCACGCACTTCCGCCTGGGCCGACTGAACGTTGGATTGCTGCGATTCGTACTCGGCCTGCTTCTGATCAAACTCCTGCCGCGAGACCACACCGCGATCTGCCAGGACCTTCCAGCGCTGCACCGTCACTTCCGCCAGATGCAAGTTCGAAGTGGCCTGTGTAACCCCGTGCTGAGCGCGGCTGAGCGCTGCCTTGGTTTGCGACAAGCCAGCCCGGGCCTGTTGGACCTGCTGGTCCAGTTCAGGCGAATCCAACTCAGCTAATAGCTGACCCTTCCGGACGTGGTCTCCAATATCGACATAGCGCTTTCGCAGGAAGCCGTCGGCGCGGGCGCTCAGCGCTGCTTCAGTAATCGGAGTGATATTGCCGGGAAGGAGCAAATCGCTGTTTGCCGGGGCTACTTTGACTTTGGTGACCGAAACTTCCGGCAAGCTCTCTTTTTTCTCAGTCACCCCCTTGGCAAGTTCCTGGCTGCGGTGCCGGCGGGGCAGGTAGCCGATCACAAAGAGGATCGCCAACAAACTGAGAATACCTGCGGCGATTAGCAATAAACGGCGTCGGGAAGGCTTTGGGCTCCGTCCAGGATCAGAACGCGGGTTCGGAGTAAGCTCCGGAACCGCGTCGTACTCTCGCCTTTCCATCAGAGATTCGTTGTCTGTGAATTTCAAGTCTGCACTGGCCCTAAAGAATGGACTTGAATTCCATGCTCCATGATTCAGCTATATCACGGCATCCTGCGGGTAATCGGGTGGTTAAATGGCTGTAACCCGCCAATGCTGACAACAGCGTCGCCGATGCCATGCGGCAGCTTCGGTGCGTTGACCGCCGACGGAGCCGTTTCCCCCCCAGACGTAACGGATACCATCTTTACATGCAGGCTCTTTTCGATCTGGGCCACGCTAGCTGAAGCATAGATGTCGGTGTACTCCGGCGTGGTTTCTGTGATCCGGAAACCCTGGTTTTTCAGCCAGACCAGAAGTTTTTTGACGGATTGCTCCTTGCCTCCATATCTGCTTTTTATTTCATCGGCAGGCACAACCTCACCCCTGGCCACACGGGCTTCCAACTCCTGTTGATTGCTGACTTCCAGTGCGAAGTGCAGGTCCATTTTTCGGTGTCTCGCGTTCCTGTTCAAGGCGGCTGTTTTCAGTTCCGGACTGCGCGGCAGCGGCACGATACTATTGTCGAAATGCTTAAAGCCGTCATCTGTCGCCTGCCCCGGCATGTTGCCTGCACCGCCGAAGAATAACGCGGTCAGCGTGAGCACGCCCCATGCCTGGCCACTACGGAGTTTCGGTTTCATGCCGTGGGCGCTCGCCACAACTGCTATTTTGCCAGACCGGTTTTGCAACGCTTTCCACTTGACACGCACTAGGTTATAGGACAGGTCGGCCTTGCGAAAAGCGAAGATTGCCCAAGCAAGGGCCAGCTTTGTCCTACTATGTTACAGGAGGAACCTATGAATGGCAGAATGCGAGATTCTTCCGGTAATCGCAACAAAATAAGGAGAAGCCCATGGGCGACAGAAAAACTTTCAACGACAGCGTAACCCCGTTGCCGGATCAACCCGGCCCAACGCGGGGCGGTTTAGTAGTAAAT
>JBBSFW010000123.1:0-10446 GCA_038254805.1 Terriglobales bacterium | reverse complement strand
CAGGAGTAGCAGACCAGCTGCGGGTCGAGAGCTAAGAGTCCCTGTGGCTCTTCCGGGTAGCGGCTACAGGTGGTCTTCCATTCGAGCAGGCAGCCGCGGCCATCGAGCTGGCCAATGGCATCGACATAGGCGACGAAGTCATTGCCCTTGCTCTCAGTGAGCGGCCGCACGAATTTGATCTGCAGATTCCGTAGCGGTTGGCGAACGCGGACCCGGTCTTCCTGGCAGAAGCGATCGAGCAGCTGAATGCCTTGCTCGAGCATGCGGTCCCAGCTGTGGCGTTCCGAGTAGTGCAATGGTTGTTTCTGATAGACCGCCCACTCGCGGAAGAGGGTAGCTGCGGCATCCTCACCCCGGAAGTAAGCAGCCAGGGCCTGCTCAAAGGCTCGCCCGAAGAGCATGGCCGCCCGAGAGTCCTTCTCCTGCCAACCGTCGAGGTAGCGGTGGCGATACCTGCGTGGGCAAGTCAGGTAATTGCTGATCTGGGTGTAGCTGTAGGTCATAAGGCCACCTCAGAGCGGCTGAGCGGGTCGGAGGTTCCCACTGAGAGCTCTTTCCACTGGCCTGCTGGGGCAAAAACATCGAGGTTGAGCAGGGAAGAGCCGTTGATCACGGTATGGGTAATCTTGACCACGCCGGTTAATCCGAGCAGGCCTTTGTCGTCAATCTCGTCGCGGCCAAGCGATTCGGTGTCGTAGCCGAAGTCGCGCAGGAACCAGTTCAACTTCCAGAGTGCCTTAGGGGTGCAATAGATCCGGCCGGTCACAGAGCATCCGGCCAGAGGCTTGGGTTCGAGCACAGCGAACCGGACGATGTAGAAGGGTTTGTTTGCGTGCCAGCGATACTGAGCTCGCTCGACGCGAACCAGGAACACCCCGTCGGGGACGCCGTCCGTGCTGAATCCGCTTGCTTGGTTGAGGCCTACAAAGCGACGTTTCAGGCGGCACCTTCCTGCGGGCGGGCATAGTTGTTCAATTGGCAGAGCAAGGCATTGCGGTTTTTTTCGGCCCAATCCGCCAGATGAACGACGAAGTTCTCAACCTGCTCACGGCTGGCATCGCGGAGAGTCTTGGTGCCGCAGAAGTCGACGGCGTAGGACTTGACGAGAACTGGGTCGAGTTGATGATGACGAATGATTTGGTAGAGGCGGTCGCGAACCTTGGGACCGCCATAGTTTCCGTTCGCTGGTTGGGGTGGGAGCTTGCTCGATGGCGCGCGGGACTGCACCGCCTCCGCGAACGATCCAATCTCCTCAATCGAGCAGATGCCAATTCCGTATGCTTTCCGCAACGCGCGATTGACGGCTCGCGTTTCAGCCACCCGCATCTCGGCGCCCTGGACCGATATAGAGATGTTTGATGGGTCAGCGTCCCCATATCCTGCGAATCCCTTGCACGTGGGGGATGTATAAACTGTGGCACAGAATGCGAAACGTGAAGTGCGGCTGTCGCAGAATTCTTTAACCGGCTCCACGCAAATGCCGTGGCAACGCTTTCGCGCCGCTACTTGGAGAAGTCCGGCATGAGTGACGTACCATCTTCCGCCAATGAGAGTTAGCTCGCCAGTTACTGCGGAAAGTCGATGCTTTATGGTAAGGTCGCGGAGGGTTGAGATGAGGGGTTTGGAAATATCTGAATGAGATAACCTGAGCAGACGGACGTTCTGTCCGATCAGCTTTCTAACAGTCCGATTTTTGATAGGAACCATAGCTAATCCTCTGTGATGATATTGAAATGATATCACGGTGGTAGCTACGGGTCATTAGCCGTCGTCGATGAGTGCGCAATGGATGAATCGCGAGTGGCGGTGCTAATTCGAATGCTGCCAAGTCTTAAGAAGCGACTTACGGAATTGGCGAAACGTGAACACCGGTCGTTGAACCAGCAGGTTGAATTTCTTCTTGAACGTGCTCTGAGTGTCGATGAACGGGTGCAGGCAAAGAACCGGGAACCGCCAAAGATAATTGGCCGGCGCAGACCTTGACGATTTTTTACCGTCGTTTTTGTAGCTGTTCGAACCGTCTGGGTTCTGGCGTACGCCCGTCACGCTTGCTACAAGCAAGCTGCTCTTGGCACTCGTAATTCTTTTCTTTAGATTGCCTGTCAATGCCAGGTCAAATTCGGCATGGCGGGAGGCATAGCGAGCCCAGCACTCCTCGGGTATCGACTGCTTGCGTCAGCTCGCCGCTTTCCTGAGCAGCGTAAACAGTAAATACCCAAGTGAAGTTTCGTGTGCGACCGGAGCATCTGATATGCGGTCGTTGCAGGAAAAGTGCATGCAAGAAAATTTCGGATGAAATTGGGGCTTGCTGTTCTCCTCCTGCAGGCCGATAATACTTTGCGTAGGCTCGAATATCTTTCCGGTCGAATGATTTTCAAAAGAGCGTTCGTACACACCTCGAATGAGACATATTTAGACGGACGAGTGGTTACGTTTGGCTGATTTGTCGGGAATCGCAAGACAAAAATCTTAGGGTGCATTGAGCTAAGTCGCTGGTCGACTTCTGCGCACGACCGGAATACCGGTTGTCATGCGCCGCCCACGAGGAGTGGTGTGAAGGCCATCAAAGAGCACAACTTTCCAAGTAGTTCAGCGTCTGGCTCCATTCACAAACAGCTGAAAACGACGTAGGCAGGTCGCAACCCCCGGGCTCGCGCCGGCCGCGAGCTCCACTTTCCTCGCCGAAGGAGCGAAGGAGGGAGGAAACCGTAAGCACGGGTGTGGGCAATGACCCCGGGTCGACCTTAGTCCCTGCTAGCCGGTTTCCGGGCGTCTCGAACAAAACATTTGGAGAAGCTCTACCTGGCCTGATGATTGATACCGTCCGCGACCCGAACCACGGTGCTCTACTGCTGCATACCTGGGACGGCCAGAAAAGTGCAACCAGCGCGGCTGTTCAGCATCAGGGGATTACCTACCTACCTGGGTGGGTCGGAAACGGCCTCGTCCAGGCAGTTCGCTTTCCAACGACCAGCAAGTCGGTTGATTCGCCAGCGAAGTTGATTCTGGCAATCAAGGCATTTCTGTCACGATACATGGACCTCGAACGCCAACATCTCGATCTCCTGCTAGCTTTCGTCTTAGCGAGCTGGTTTGTCGACTGCTTCCAGATCGCGCCGGTGCTTTCCCTTCTCGGTCCGGAGAACGAGGTTGGCCTAATTCTCCGACTCCTGGGGTGTCTTTGCTTTCGCCCGGTCTTGCTGGGGGATCTGGATTTCGCAGCGTTGCGCACGCTTCCCGACCATCTGCGCGCAACCCTTCTGATCCACCAACGAAATCTTGATCGCCGAGTCAAGCGGGTTTTGATCGCATCGAACAACCGTCACTTTCGCGTCGCCAGAGGCAAACGCGTGATGAGCATCTATGGCGCCCGAGCCTTCTACTCCGATTCCAGGACGCCCGACGATGCCGGCCTCAGCCTATCTATTTACCCCGCACAGCGCCCAACGCCTCCTTTAACGGACTTGGAGGAGCACGAGATTGCCGATGACTTCCAAGCGCGACTACTGGCGTACCGCATGGTCCACCACGGCCGAGTGCGAGAGGCTCAACTCGATGGTTACAAGTTCAGCTCAGCTGACCAGATGCGGACGTGGTTGGCGCCGATTGTTGGATTCCCAGAGTTGAGAAAATCGGTTCTCGAATTGCTGGCTGAGCGCAGCGCCGATCTCGCAGGATCCCGCTTTTACGATGCTAAATGCCTGGTGGCGGAAGCCGCGTTGATGTTCTGTCATCGGAAAGGCACGGAGCATTTCTTCGTTGCCGAGGCTACAGAGAAGGTTAATGATCTCTTGTTGGGTCGTCATGCAGATTTCACGCTCGAGGACCGTAAAGGTGGGTTCATTGCTGCGTGAATTGGGCATCCGCGCGCACAGGGAGGGCTACCGCGTCGAACTGAATGAGGCAATGGCCAAACATATTCATCACGTCGCTAAATCTTACCAGGTGCTTTCGTTGCAGTCGGGCACAACTCGCTGCTTTCATTGCCGGAATGGAACCGCATAAGCGCTGTCTGCGGTTTATGAATGTATGTATGTATGTATGTACTAAATCGTAAAAGGGAGGCAAAAATGATGAGAATGCCGGAACACCGGATCATGAGCTTGCAGTCATCGCTTGAAGAGTTGGCGGAATTGGGGAGTCCGGTGGACTTGTCGATTGTTAAAACACAGTCCGAGCACCTGGGGCTTGAAATCGAACAGGCGAACGGGGTGCATGACAGTAGAATCTTCCAGCTCGAAAACGGGCGTGTCGGATACATGCTGGACCTGGTCATTACCAACCAGACCTCGCGGCCCATCTACGTAATCGATCGCGAGCTGCGCACGCCATGGGAAGACGATCTTTTCGATTGGCTGACCCCGCAAGAGCGCACCATCCAGTATCGCAGTAGGAAGCCGGATAAAAGCTATGAGCTTTACAGGTTCACGGGAAGGAACGGTTTGGAACTCCCCGCGAACGAGGTGATCAATGAGGCCCTGACCGAGGGCAAGTGTCTTTCTCCGAGGCGTCCCATCCGTGGCTGGCTCCTGGCAATGGGCGGCACCATGCCAGTTACGCTGCAGCAGGGGCAATGGACGGACGTCAATCTAGTAATCACCGCCTCGGATCATGTTGAGCACACCAAAAAAATCCGGTTGTGGACGGAACGCCTTGAGGTTCGACCAAAGCTTGTAAGGAGAAGTAGCAGCCTGTATGACGATCCGATCCGCGGTGCGGTCATTGCTGGCAACGCATCGCCGGCGGCAAAACCGATTCCAGAACCCGCATTCTTAAGTGCGCGCACAAAGCGCCAAGCACAGAACTTGGAGGAAGCGACCTGAAAGTTAGAGATTCGCCGGCCATAAGTTGGTACTGTTACAGTTTGAAATCTACAGCCGACTGTAACAGTACCCAGAAATGCCATATTTGACTTGGAAGAAAGTTGCTCATGGAGTTAACATAGCTTCTGCAGGGAGGACGCAATGCGATTCACCGCTGTGGCAGTCTTATTGTTCTCTGGAAGCCTGATGTTGGGCCAGCAGATAAAAGATCCGGCTCTGCACCGGACCTTGCATCCGGCTGCAACCTCGCATGCGGCTGCAACCCCAGCCCGTGCTGGCCACAAGTCTCGCGCGTCGAATTACGCTGTAATTTCGCCGAAAACGAACTCTGCCGCAGCCCAGCTCGCCAGGATCGAACAGCAAAGCCTCAGAGCGCAGATTCACCGCACCCCAGAGCACCAGGCTGCGGCGCAAGGGACCTCGGCCGCGCCAGATAAGAACAAACAGATCAGGATCCCCCGCCAACGCCAACCGAGGACCAAGGCGGCGCGATAACCGATCAGACAACCGAAGCAGGGCCGCTCATTTTCTTGCGCACCGCAGCAGTTGGCGGCAAAATGGCGGGCGTTAACCTTAAAGGCGTCACTGAACGCTCAGCCGATTCTTAATTGGCTAGACGGCGGAATCCGTCCCCTTCTTGCATCCCGTTTTGTAACAAATTTTTACTTGCCCGGCTCTTGGGAGTACATCCCTTATTGGAGTACTCTGAATCTATCCTTGAGCCGGCTAAGGTTTCTGCCGAGGGCCGGAGTTTAACTGGGACAAACCTTGATGCTGAAACAAATCCCCGCCCGCGTCAGTTTGGCTTTGCTGCTGAGTCTAGTCGCTGGGGTTGCAGCAAACTCGCAGTCTGCCCCCCGAGACCGCATTCTTCGCGGCGTTAACTGGTCAGACACAACGGCGGTCATGGGAACCGCCCACCCTCTGGCGAGGACTCAATTCGACCGGGGGCATGCGAACTCCAAGCGGTTCCTTTCCGGCGCCTCTTTGGCTTTCCGGCTCTCGTCCGCGCAGCAATCCGATTTGGACGTGCTGCTGCGACAGCAGCAGGATCCTTCCTCCCCCAATTACCACAAATGGCTTACCCCGGAGCAGTACGGTCAACGTTTCGGCATGACGGAGAATGATCTGGCAAAGGTCACTGCATGGCTGCTGTCGGTCGGATTGACGGTAGACAACATCTCCTCTGGCCGCACCCAGGTGTTCTTCAGCGGAACCATCAGTCAGATTGAGCGCGCATTCCAGACCGAAATCCACAACTATTCGTTTCGTGGCGAACAGCACTTTGCTAATCGCACCAGCGTTTCCGTCCCTGCGGCTTTTGCCGCGGAAATAATGGCGATTCGCGGTCTCAATGATTTCCATCCCCGATCGAGGGCGCGCTCGCCGCAGCCGCATTTTACCTCCAGCGTTTCTGGAAACCATTTCCTGATCCCGGACGACTTCGCGACTATTTACAACCTGGCTCCGCTGTATGCCCAGGGCCTCGACGGCGCCGGTCAAAAAATTGCGGTAATTGGGCAGACGGCCATCAATCTGGCCGATATTCGCGCATTTCGCAGCGCTTCCAAGCTTTCGCAAAATGATCCGGCGGTGCAACTGGTTCCCGGTTCGGGATCGTCAACCACCTGCTCCGGCGACCTCACGGAAGCCGATCTCGACGTGGAGTGGTCAGGGGCAATCGCTAAGAATGCCAACATTATTTACGTCTATACCGGGATCGGGACGGGAACATCATGCAGCAATCGAACCAAGGACGTCTTCGACGCCCTGTTCTATGTCATCAATCACAGTCCGGTCATCGCCCCGGTGATTACCATCAGCTATGGAAATTGCGAAGCCAACATTGGCTCTTCCACCGCGCTGACCTTTCAACAGTGGATTCAGCAGGCCAACTCGCAGGGGCAGACTGTGACCTCGGCTTCCGGTGACGACGGCGCCGCCGATTGCGATTTTAACGACACCTCCGCCATTCACGGTCTGGCCGTCGATATTCCGGCCGCCATTCCCGAAGTGAGCGGGATCGGCGGGACCGAATTTACCGGAGATCCCGGCGCCGTGGTTCCTGCGGGCAGCACTTGTGCCCCAGCGACCAACTATTGGGCGGGCTCGTGCAGCAAGACCAGCGGCGGGTCGGCACTGAGCTATATTCCTGAAGCGGTTTGGAATGATCCTGTCACTCCCACTAGCAACAGCTTCTCAGCCGCTGGTGGCGGAGTTAGCGTTCTTTTCGCGAAACCCGCATGGCAAACCGGGCCCGGCGTGCCCCCCGGCAAGCGCGATGTTCCCGACATTTCTTTTAGCGCGTCCCCATCGCACGACCCTTACCTCATTTGCACTCTGGGTAGCTGCGTGAATGGATTCCGGGATGGCAGCGACAGTCTCCGGGCGGTGGGCGGCACTTCGGCTGGAGCCCCAGCATTTGCCGGCATCCTGGCAATCATCAATCAGGCTACACAGTCCTCCGGCCAGGGGAATGCCAACTCTATCCTCTACAGCCTAGCGGTGAGCACGCCCTCGGCGTTTCACGATACAACCACCGGCAACAACAATGTCCCTTGCACGAAAGGCTCTACAGGGTGCCCCAGCGGCGGCTCCATCGGTTTCGCTGCCGGAGCCAATTACGATCGCGCCTCCGGCTTGGGTTCGCTTGATGTTTTTAATCTGGTGACCGCCTGGCCAGGGTTCGTTATTACGCCCGGATTCAGCGTTTCTTCAAATCCGGCAACCGTTACCATTGCGGCGGCTGGTCAGAGCGGCAGTTCCACAGCGACTGTCAGCGGAAGTAACGGCTTTGTGGGCAGCGTAGCCCTTTCTTGCGCCGTGCCTTCAACCGCCACCACCAAGATTTCGTGCGCGGTTACGCCCTCTTCGGTTGCAATTGACACCACCAATACCAGTCAGACGGCAACCTTGAGCATCAACGCCCTGGCGGCCTCTGGGTGGCTGCAGCATCGCCAACTCGAGTTCCTGGCGGTCGCGACAATAATGCCGGGACTGGTTCTTTTCGGATTGCCGACACGCGTGCGGCGCGCGAAGCTTTTGGGACTCATCTTAAGCCTGATCGTTTTCATTCTTCTTGGCTTGGCCGCGGGTTGCGGCGGGGGATCTACTCCCGCCGTGAATCAGACCCAAAGCCCGTCCGCCACTTACGCCGTGACCGTAACCGGAACCAACGGATCAGCTTCTCACTCCTTCACTGTGAATGTCACAGTGAAGTAAAGTCGCTGCCGCTTTCGGCACCTGATCACTGAACCGTCAATACTTCTTCCAAATGCCCCCAGCCTTACGTTGCCGTGGAGCCTCCCGCCCTCACATTCTGCAAAAAGCTCTGGAATCAACTCCAACAGGTGTACACTTTCGGCGCGATTCCTCTACTCTGGAGTTTTCATCAAAAAGTTCTGCCTTATCCTGACGTTCGCGGCCGCGGTTTGCCTTGTCCCTTGTGCCCTTTCAGCTCTTGCTAATGCCGAGGGCAAGCTACGCACTTACTACGTTGCGTAGACGAAATTAATCGGGAACACATGCCCATGGGCATTGAGGGGATGACCGGAAAGCCGCTCGATCACATGTCAATGATTTGGGGCAGAACAGGGGAAGAACAGAATCGGCAAGGTCTATCGCAAAGCCGTATATCACGAATACACCGACTCTACCTTTACTACCCCGAAGAAGCGCACGCTGGAGTGGGAACACCTTGGCCTTCTTGGCCCGGCTCTGCACGCCGAGGTCGGAGATACCATTCAGATTTTTTTCAAGAATAAGGGAACCAAGGACTACAGCATGCATCCCCACGGAGTTTTCTATGAGAAGAGCTCCGAAGGTTCCTATTACAGCGACGGAGCCAACGACCCATCCCACAATGGCGTGGTAGCGCCCGGGGAGACCCATACTTACACCTGGAAGGTTCCGGAGCGGTCCGGTCCTGGACCGAGTGATCCCCACTCCCGCCGACGTAGAGGGAAATTTTTCCGTTGTCGGTACCGGCTTCGTGGCGGCAAATATTCGCGTGACCATCAATGGCTATTTGTTTGCCAACATGCCGATGATGACTATGCACAAAGGTGACCACGTGCGCTGGTACCTCCTCAGCTTGGGCAATGCCTTTAACTTTCACAGCCCGCACTGGCACGGAAACGTGGTCACCGTAAATGGCTCCCGCACCGACGTAGTGTTACTTTCGCCCGCGCAAATGGTTACCGCGGATATGGTTCCCGACAATACCGGCACCTGGATGTACCATTGCCACGTCAGCGACCACATGCAGGCCGGAATGATGGCTTTGTATCAGGTACTCCCGTAAGGGCAGTACGGTCTAGTTTGTGCAAAAGCGAGGGAGTTTGCCCTTGCGCCGCTGCGCGGGGAGGGGTAACATTGTTTTGTTCCCAGCGGCCACGCCCCCTGGCAGGCCTCCCGCGCCCACAGCTCCAGGCGCTTAGCGGATTAAGAACATAGATCAAAAGATCAATTTAAAGAGTTCCATTCCGCAAATGGGTTTTCTGCAAGCTGTGTGTTTCTGCTTACGCCAGGACCACCTCAGCGACGGTGGAATTGGAGAGCTATAAGAAATGCGTCCGCCTTCCCGGTGGGCCCAGGCAGGATTACGAGAAACAATATGAATGCAGGACCAGGACGTCCCTCCGGTGGAGGGGGGAGAAACAAGCGGCGGCGCAGTCGCCGTCCCAGAGGCAGCCATCCGGGCGGTGGTCGACCCAGTCGCGATCAGCAGCAAAGCGGCGTTTACAGTGCCCCCATGGACCATAGCTATCGCGCCGTTCTTGGCGGCGGCAACAACAACGGCTCGCGGCCGGGACGCCAGCGCCCCGGTTTCTCCAACAACTATCCCCAGGTCGATCCCGAGCCGCTGCCCCTGCGCGAGGATGCTACCTCCCGTATTTTCGGCTTCGTTGACGATCTTTTTTTTCAGGCGAAGATTCAAGAGACCGCGCGGAAGCTGAATGTGAAAGTTGAATTCGTTAAGAGCGAACAGGATCTGTCGGATCGGATCAAGCAAAATGGCGAAGAGAAGCCATCCCTCATCATCTTCGATCTGAATAACGCCGGCGTGAAACCTCTCACTCTCATTCCCAAGCTGAAGTCCAAGCTGAAAAAGGGCACTTCCATTATCGGCTTTCTCTCGCACGTTCAGGGCGACCTCAAGCAGAAGGCTCACGAAGTCGGATGTGATATGGTTCTGCCGCGCTCTGCATTCTCCCAGAACCTGCCGCAACTGCTACGCCGGCACGGGGCCCCAGAAGACGAAACCGTCCAATAGCGAAAGCGGTCTCAGTTGGGACAATGAACGTCTAGGCGTGAACGGATTGCCATTCCCGTCATCCTGGCGGCCAAACAAGATCACGACCACCAAGTAAGTGAATATGTAAGTGGAAGACCGATTGTCCTGATCTCGGTCCCACATTCACCACTGTGCGGTAGCCTTCTTCAATTCCGCGCTGGCGAGCAATATGCGCCGCCGTCAAATGACACCGGCCGACGATTTCCGCATCCGCCGCGGTCGCTTCCTTCAGACCTTTCAAGTGCTGCTTGGGAACTACCAGCACGTGCGTTGGGGCCTTGGGATCAATGTCCTCGAACGCGAAGGTGTATTCGTCCTCGTAAACTT
>JBBSFW010000122.1:0-11040 GCA_038254805.1 Terriglobales bacterium | reverse complement strand
CGGCCTCGGTAGTGCGGCGCACCTGAAGAATGGCGTCGACTTCGAGATCGGTATTCACCTGCAGCAGGACGTTGTTCTGGATGAACGGATTGAAGCCCTCTTTCTGGACCGTAACAGCATAGGGCCCGACCGGCAGCAACGCGACGACATATTTGCCGGTGCTATCGGCACTTACTGTCCGGGATTCGTTGGTTGCGGTGTTCTTCACAAGGATGCTTGCCTCTGGAATCGAGGACCGGGAATTGTCGTAGACGGATCCGTGAATGGTGCCGGTGGCCTGAGCTAAGAGGGCGGGCGAGCAGAGCAGTCCGATGAGCCCAAATACGTATAGGCAGTTCCGATGAGAGTTAGAAAGCAACATGGCATCTCCTGCCGACCGATAACATGCAAATTGCATAGTGTACAACCAGTACAATTGAGATCATATTGTACAAGTTGAAACATCGTCAAGAAGATTAAGATTAACGAATATTAGTCAGACCTCCAGTTTACCATCCGAGTAGGGCGCGTGGGGAATACTGGGGTGAACGCCCAGAAGGGGATGAGGGAAAAGCCCTTAATTTAATGGGGCAAAATAAACTGGGCCTTTGTGACACACCTACAACGAAATCTTGCTTTTCTTTGATACATTCAGTACAATATGTACTAAATGGCGCTAAGTTGGGTTAACCAGATTGCCGGGACAAGAGGCGCAAAGCAAATCGCCGCAGCTTTAGAACAGGCGATTATCGCAGGACAAATCCAGAATGGGGAGAAGCTGCCGCCAATGAGAGATCTCGCGGCTAAGGTGGATGCGAGCGTGACAACAATCGCGACGGCTTATCGCATCCTCAGCACTAATGGTCGTATTTCCAGCGAAGTGGGGCGAGGGTCGTTTGTCACGGGGCCGCGTGAAGGAATCGGAAAGGCCGGTCTTGTGGCCAGTGCGGGAAGCGATCAGAAGGCGCGGCAACCGTTGGGTCCGCCTCATCCATTCGAGGCTCCATGGCGCCGTAGGACGCTGGCGATGTCGACAGCGCGGTTGCGAGGTCTTTACCCGGACGCGGTGGACTGTACGACCGGCAGTCCCGACACCTCCTTACTGCCCTGGAGAGTTCTTCAGCGGAAATGGATCGAGACATTACAGTCTACTGCGCATTCCGAACTGCAGTACGGCGGTCCGGAACCGGTGGATACACTCGTTCAGGCGTTGGTACCGCGTTTGACGGCCGACGGTATTTCGTGCCGGGAGGCGGATCTCGTAGTTGGATCTTCAGCCCAACAACTGATGGTTCTCACGTTCGAGGTGGCACGCGCTCTCAGTTCACGTTCGACCCCGGTCATCGCTATGGAACAGCCCGGGTACCCGACAGGATTGGATACATTTGAACGGATCAGCCAAGTGGTTGGAATTTCCGTAGATGAGTTCGGAGCTATGCCGACCTCCGTCGAGACAGCGCTCGCAAGTGGCGTGACCGCGATTCTGCTCACACCTCGCGCTCACAATCCAACTGGCGCTTCGTGGTCGGCGAGCCGAACGCGCGAACTCGCCGACGTGCTGGCGAACTTTCCGGGCGTAACGATTATCGAAGACGATCATTTTGCCGACATCGCCTCTACTCACCCCGGCTCGTTGCTGTCCGACACTCGAATCGAGGACAGAGTCGTATATATTCGCTCCTTCTCGAAGGCGTTTGGTCCGGATCTGCGGATTGCGGCGGCCGTTGTGAGGCCACCCCTGAGGAATATTCTTATGGACGCAAAAGGATACGCGGACGGGTGGACATCGCGTATGGTGCAGAGGGCTTTCGCCGCGGCACTCATCGAAGACGAATTAAAAGAATCGCTGTGCAATGCACAGGCAGAATACGCCGAGCGCCGACGACGGGCGGCGGAAGGCTTGAGCCTGGGCGTAAGGAGTGGAGCACTCAACCTGACCCAGAGCGAAGATGGGGTAAATCTTTGGGTCGGCCTGCCGTTGGGTTTGGAAGCCGCGCACGTAGTGGAGCGCGTCGCAGCATTGGGAGCGTTGGTGGTTTCGGGAGAGCCGTTCTTCGTCCGCCCAGGCCGCAGGCATGCAGTACGGTTGAGTGTGGGCGCGGTCTTCGCGGAACAGGCGCTCCGAGCCGGACGCCTTCTCGCCGAAGCCGCGGCAAATCCCCTCCACCACAGAAGCGCGGTGCCGGTTTAGCGTTCACTCAGCGGAGGATTTCGTTGACTCCACTCAGTTCCGGTCGAATCATCGTCGCCGCCATTCTGGCGATGTTTCTGTACGGCATTATCGCCGCCATGCTAGGTACTCTCATGCCTGGCTTCGGCTTCACGCCCGCGGAGAATGGGAAAGTCGCTGGCGCGCAGGCTTTGGGACTGGTGATTGCCTCACTCGCGGTGGGTCCATTTATCGACAACAAAGGCAAGAAGCCGGCTCTACTTCTGGGCGTCGCTTTGATCGCAATTTCCCTGATAGCTCTCGCCACGTGGGGTGACTTTCGATTAGCAATGCTCTGCTGGTTTTTCGCAGGTATGGGAGGGGCGATTATCCTGACTGCGGCAAACGCGCTGGGCAGCGACGCCAGCGAGCAGCGGCGCGCTATCGCTCTAAATCTGCTGAGTCTGTTTTTCGGGCTTGGAGGAATGGCAACTCCCGTCCTTATGAACTACCTGGCGGAGGGAAGCGGGAAAGTTCTCTGCTACATGGCTGCATTGCTGTGCGCGATCACTTTCGCCGTACATGTCACTACGCCTATGCCGCGTCCAACCGGGGAGCGCGGGTTTAAGTTTTCGGAAGCCCATACCCTGCTGGGCAGACCGTCGTTGTGGTTACTCTGCGCCTTTATGTTCCTGTATGTTACCTGCGAAGTCGGAATTTGGAATTGGCTCGTTTTGTACTTGAAGACCCAGAACATTTCTCAAAGCAAGGCTCTCAATATTCTTTCATTCGGATTTGCGCTTGGGCTATTGATTGGCCGTGTCATCGTATGTCGTATTCTCGTCAACGTGGCGGCGTCAACAGTTACGCTCGGGGCCGCAGGCGCGATGGCGGCTACTACCTTCTTGATGCTCAGAACGAGTGACCCGGCTTTGGCAGGCATTATAGTATTCTGTGTTGGAATTGCAATGGCGCCGGTGTTCCCAACCACGCTTGCCATGGTTGCCGATGCGTCTCCTAAGAGCACTACGGCAATGGGCGTTGTCATTACGTTCGGCTTTATTGGTCTCGCACTCAGTTCACCTTTGATTGGCGCAATCGCGGGCGGCGATCCGACAGCTCTGAAAACCGGACTCCTGGTGCTTCCTGTCGCCAGCCTGATCATGATTGTGGTAAATCTCGCGTTACGGCCGCTGCTGGCCCGGGCACCCGAACGGAGCGAGCTGTTGAATGATGATGCGATCGGCTCGTGATGGTGGCCGGACATCTCATCACGACGCAACACCATTGATCCTAGAAACGGTGGTTGGGGACTGCCATATAGATCAACTTCTGTCGCTTAAGGGAATTATTGGGGAACGCAGTGATCACCTGGGCTGGTGAGTGCAAACCCGTCGGCGCCAGCCGTTCGGAAGCGCCTGGGGACAAGCTGAAGCATGTCCTACGTTTGGCACACAATATCGAGTGTTTCCGGGGGGTAACCATTACTCGGCGCCGGTCACCGTGAACTTCTTATATAGTTCGGCCGCGTTCGCAGGAGTTACCATCACAGATTCAATGGTGTATTGTTTGTCCGGACGAAAACCTGGCTCGCGGAGGATGCGATTACCAATCTCAACCGTCTTATCGACGCACAGCGGATATACGAATGTGGCAGCCAGCACACCGTCCATGACCTTTTTGATCCCGCCCGCGGGTCCGCCCAATCCGTCCACACCGACAAACGCAATTTCCTTATCGCGCCCCAGTTCTTTGGCTGCGAGATATGCTCCGATTGCCATCGGATCGTTGTGTCCGTAGGTGACGTCGATCTTGGGTTGCGCACGTAGAACTTCGGTCATCCGATCTTTCGCCTTGGCCTGAATCCAGTCCGCCACCGGATCTGCTACCACTTGAATATCGGGATACTTCGTGAAAACAGCCTTCGCGCCCGCGGCCCGGCTTATTTCACCCTCAACACCAAGCAGTCCGCGCATCTCAACAATCCCTAGCGGCTTGCCATTCTTCCTGGTGAGGTAGTCCACGATGAACTGGCCAGCCATGCGGCCGATGGCCACGTTGTCGCTGTGTACGTATGTGGTGTAGTTCGGCTGCAGGATATCGCGCTCCAGGCAGAGCGTCGGGATTTTGGCCTCCATGGCTTGTCCCATGACCGCTGTGAGTGCGGCACGCTCGTTCGGCGCAACAATGAGCAGATCCGGCTTTTGGCGGATAAAGGTTTCCACCTGCGCGATTTGCTTGCTGTTGTCCTGCTGGGCGTCGGAGATCACTAGCTTCACGTCCGGGTATTCGGAAAAAAGTTTGGTCATGAGCGCGTTCTGGGCCGCTCGGTAAGGCTCGGCGTTGTTGCACTGGCTGAACGCCACGAAGTATTGTTTCGTTTCTTTGCCTTGCTTCGGTCCGTGTGAGCCACATGAAGAACAAAGCGATGCAGTCACAACCGCACCAAATATGAACTCGAGTCTTGCAGTCATTCGCATTTCATCAATCCTTTTTTCGCTGTACGGCCACGGCCAGAATGATAATCGCCGCCTTGATCATCATCTCCACATTGCTGTCCACATTTTTCAGCCGCAGCATGTTCGTGAGTACACCGATGATCAAGGTTCCTATGAGGGTTCCCGAAATGGACCCTTTACCTCCCGAAAGCCGCGTACCGCCGATCACCACAGCCGCGATGGCATCCAGTTCGTAAGCGACGCCTGCGTTTGGGTTGCCCTGATGATTCTCCGCGGCATAAAGGACGCCCGCAAATCCCGACAGCAAGCCCGAGAGCGAGTACACGATCGTCTTCACGCGGCGGATCGGAAGACCCGCGTAGCGTGCAGCGGTCTCGTTGTCGCCAATGGCACGAACGTGCCGGCCAAAAACTGTCCTGTCCAGCAGAACCCAGAAAATGACCGACAGCCCGACAAAGGATCCAATCACCAACGCTTTCTGCCGAAAGATCGAGGCAAACCCGGCTGCAACATCCTGGCCGAATCCAATATCGATATTGGCGTTGGATGTAATCCATTTGGCGAGCCCGCGAATTCCGATCATGGAGGCGAGCGTGACGATGAATGGCTGAATTTTGAGCGACGCTATCGCCGCTCCGTTGATCGCTCCAACGATTCCGGCAGCGGCTGTTGCACCCGCGATGGCGTAAACAATGTGGAGCCCGTCGTTCGAACCGTGCCACGCGCGAGTAAGGCCCATGGCTGCCAGCGCCGTCGAAAGGGCCAGAATACTGCCAACGCTCAAGTCGATACCGCCCGTCAGGATTACAAAGGTCATAGCCAGCGAAACGATTCCAATGACAGAAATCTGCCGCAGAATATCCGTCAGATTTCCGATTTGTAGAAAGATCCGGGATCCATCAGCGGCGATGGGGCTGATGAAAATGGCGACTAGAACGATACCTGCCAGAGCTATCAGGCTTTTCGAATCGCCGAGCCACGCGCCCGAAAGTCTGTAGCGGTCCCGCGGAGCAACAGCGTTCCCGGCGGACGTCATTGCTTCCACTCGCCCGAAATCATGTTCGTGGCAGCAGTCATGATCTGCTCCTGGGTCGCTTCGACTGCATCGTAAATTGCGATGAGCCGTCCTTCATTCAGGACCAGAATTCGGTCAGAACAACGCAGGAGCTCTGGAAGTTCGGAACTTACCAGAATCACCCCTTTACCGGCACTGGCGAGATCATCGATGATGCGATAGATGTCTTGCTTTGCGCCGACGTCAATGCCGCGCGCCGGATCGTCCAAGAAAAGAATGTCGGGATTCAGCAGCAGCCATCTCGCGAGCAGCGCTTTTTGCTGGTTACCGCCGCTCAATTCGCTAATTTGCGCCGACCAAGACGGACACTTGAGCGCTAACTGCCGGTAGAGCGGCTCTACGGCCGCTTGCTCTTCGCCTTTGCGAACCAGACCGTACCTCTGCATCCGGCCAAGCACCGTTAACGTGCTATTCTCCAGCACGCTCATCTGCATCATGAGGCCTTGCAGCTTGCGGTCTTCCGGCAGCAGGCCGATGCCTCTCGACATGGCTTTGGCCGGCGAGCCAGGAGTTGCCGGCTGTCCGTTTACGCGGATGCTACCCCCACGCAACGGATCGATGCCAAAAAGCGCGGCGCCGAGTTCACTCCGGCCCGACCCCACCAGCCCCGCAATCCCAAGAACCTCGCCGCGGTGCAGGTCAAATGAAATATGCCGGAGCTTATCCGTCGAGAGGCCCGTCACCGAAAGAATCACATCATTGGTCCCGATCTCACGTCGGGTACGGACCGCCTCCTTCAAATCGCGTCCCACCATCATACGAATCAGCTCCTCCGGATTCGTCTTCTCAACCTCTCGTGTTCCGACGGTTTCGCCGTCGCGCAGAACCGTCACACGGTCGCAGATGCGGAAGATCTCGTCCATCTTGTGAGAAACGTAAACAATAGCGACACCGCCCTGCTTCAGCTCTTCCACCACATGAAAAAGCCTGTCGGCGGCGTCATCAACCAGTGAACTGGTCGGTTCATCCATGAGGATAATGCGCGCGTTCATGCTCAATGCCCGCGCGATCGCCACAAGCTGCATCTGTCCGATCGAGAGGCTGGAAAGAATTCTCCGCGCGCCGCAGCGCAAGCCTACTCGATCCAGATACGGCCGGCAAAACATATCCACTTTCCGGAAGCTGACAAATCCGGTTTCCGCAAACCCCAGGTTTCTTATCACGATGTTCTCGCCGACCGAGAGGTGCGGAAACAGATCGAGTTCCTGGTAGATGATGCCGATCCCTGAACGCTGCGCATCGAGGGGACTCCGAAGGGCGGCTGTCTCGCCGTCAATGAGGATGCGGCCATCGTCAGCCCGGACCGATCCGGCGATGATCTTGGCGAGCGTACTTTTACCAGCACCGTTTTCACCCATGAGAGCGTGAACCTCGCCACGCCGGAGCGAAAAAGCGGCATTCTTCAGCGCGTAGACGCCTCCGTAATGTTTGCTGATGTCCTCGGCCTGGAGCAGTTCCGGCATAAGCTAGCGCCGCTCCGGTTTCGGCGCAGCCGGGCTGAAACACTGTAGAGTTCGAATAAGCAACTTACCGGGAAGCGCAGCCAACTGCTTTTCTACGATCTTCTGGAGCAAAGCAGGTTCGCCCGCAGCGCGGATGTTGAGGAGCAGTTCATGAACCTTAGCCGGGGAGGCATGGAGCATACCCTGCACCGCTGGTTCCTCTCCATTCGTAGTAACGGCCGCCTTGAGGTAGCCCGAGGCAGTGTCGTCCATGAGTTTCAGATGGGCAATGTGAAAACCTTCCTCCTTTAATGCTTGATCCAGATCTTCGAGTAGCGGTCCGATGATCATCGACGGAGAAAGGGGCGTCTTCAGTTTCGCTACCGCGCGGCAATTCAGCCATGCGAGCGCTGCTTCGGCTTTTGCATAATGCTTATAATCGATGTCCAGGATCTTTCCGCCAGGCTGCATTTCTCCCGCCAGGACCTCGTCCAGCCATTCGGTCACGCCCTGGCCTGTAATCGGGCTCAGATAGCGAACGGGCGCTCCCTCGAGTCGCGGGAATTCCGAATAGAGATCGGCTCTGGTGAAGCAGATCAGGTCCGCTTCGTCGATTTGCTTCTGAAATAGGAAGGCGAAATCCTTCTGGTGTGCCCGTTGCGGATCCACCAGAACGCTGTATGGAGCGAGGTGGAATTGATCCGAATATTCGCGCTTTAGAGGCTGCAGAGTAGTTGCCGAAATGTCTGTGCAACTGCCCACCGCCTCGGCAAAAATGACGCCCGGCGAATAGGCTCGCAGCCGCTCCGCCGCATCGATCAGGTCCGTAAATCGGCAACAAAAGCAACCACCCGCTACCTGATCCGCTGTCACGCCATTCCGCTGGACGAACTGTGTATCCACCAGTTCCAGACCCTGATCGTTTAAGATCGCCGCAGGGCGCATGCCCCTGGCCTGGAGAACCCGCGAGGCGGCCAGGATCAGCGTCGTCTTTCCCGCTCCGAGGAAACCGCCCAAGGGGACAATAATTGGACGCACCGGCTCCCTCACGGTCGCGGTTCTGCCGCGGTCTTGACCACGTAGTAAGGGGTGGTTACGCGCGGATCGGGCTGGAACCATCCGCCATTCGCAGCATTGATCACCTCGAAGTAATACATCAGGTCCCACTGCGCCGAAATGTCCTCTTTAGGGATAGTGAGCGAAGCCCCGGGCCGCCCTTCGATCATCTTGAATGGGACTAGCTGATCCACTGGTCTGTAGTACAGCCTCACTGATCGCAGGTGAGATGCATTCGAAATTGACAAACTCACAGTCAGCGGTTTTCCAGGCGCGGCCTTGGCGGCCGGGTTATGCCGCATTTCCGGCCGCGGCGCCTTTGAGGCTGTGTCGTTCCATAACGCAGTTCTAGAAGTATTCCCTCCACGGACAATGATCCCGCTGATTGACCATTCCCCGTCGGGAAAGGGTATTTCGAGGCGGCCATCTTTCGCAATCAGTTTCATGTTGTCTGAGGAGCGGTCCGGATGTAACAGAGCCACTTCGTAAGATCCGTCCGGCATCTTGACTCTGAACTTCTGGCTGCCGTGGCTTTTGATGAAATCGCGGAAGAGCACGTCATGCGGAAGGTTGCTCGGATTCTTCGCGACGGCCCGCACTTCCAGATAAGGAGTGAGGGGAATCGTAGCAGCTTCACGCTGGCCATCATCCAGCCAGCCGAAGCCTTGGTCTGCACTGTAGCGGGTCTCGGGCGCCACCGGCGCAAATCGAGGAGCCACATTGTTCTGTAGCACGTATTTATCCTGACGGTATGCGCCATAGGCCGGTTGACTCTTCACCGGTCCACCAAAATCGAAACCGGCTGTAAAACGGCCGAACCGATTGAAGATGTCCTCGCGCTCCTTAACGAGTTCCAGATCGTATCGGACGTAAGCAAGTTTGTCTTTCCAATGGCCTTTGTCATCGGGTCCAAAAGCCATCTCCTCGGGGTACAGACCATCTGTCAGTTTCACCAGATCCTGCCAGATCGCGACTCCGCTGGTCAGTTCACGCTTTGCCGATGCAAGAGCCGCAGGGTCGGCTGTCTCATCGAAAAAGGTCAGCGCGTAGGCTGCTCGTTGCTTCCGGGCATGATAACGCGCCATAAAGGCGAGCACGCGAAAGTCAGGCTCCGAGGAAAGCCACTCGCGGTTCACAGTCTTCACCTTGGCTCTCGCCCGCTCCAGCGCAGTATCGATCTGGTGAGCGATATCGTCGAACCACTCGGCAGTTTCCGGCGGCATCTGTTTTGCGGAAGCATTTCGGTCCAATAGATTCCGCACGGCCTCTGGGATCGACGCCACGTACCGCCAGTCGCTGGGCAGCACCTGGGCGTACGCATCCACCAGTCCTCCAGGATTGATCTCAGGCCAGATATACATGTTGGGGTCGGCAAGGTGTACCGCAACGATCTCGTTGATCACTTGACTCGCCGATTGATACGCATCCATGACATCCGGCGCCGCGGCTCCGAAACGCTTCTTCATTTCATCCATCCAGGCGCTTTCTGGAGTTGCGGGATCGTAACTCAGGCGCCCCCACAGGCGGTAAAAGAGCCAATAGCGCTCGAACTCCCATTTCCAGAACATGCGCTGGCTTTGGGAACTGGTGAAGATGCTCCATTTGCCGGGCGCATTCCCAAAACCCTTCTGCGCGAGCGGCGGATCGATTTCGAAGCCTTCCGCGCCTCCGAGGTTGAATGTGGAAACGGCGCGTCGAACGTAATCGGGGTTGCCCCACAGCAGAAGCCGGTTTGACCCGAGCCCCCACAACTCCCAATAGAAACCGTAGGAGCGGGGTTTCTCGAGAAAGTTAAGATAGCTGTAATTCGGATACGTTTCGGCGGGCTGATACGGTCGGCCCAAGTCTTCGGCCCAATACTTGGTCGACAGGCGGACCGGAATATCGACTTCGCGCGCCGCTTTGATCATTCCACCGGCCACAATCCAACCGCGCAGGTCCAGGATCACGGGACGTCCGGCATCGTGGATGGCGCGAAAGACGTAGTTGCGATAGAAGTCCACTTGGCGCTCGTTCGGAATTCCGGACTCGCCGTTGGTGCGCATCTGTACGCTACTGATGGCGGGACAAAGCTGCAATACCTTTTTGAGGGCGGCGTAGCTGTAGGGGCCGATGTTGTCCGGCGTAAGACCTTCGGTCATCGGTTGCATGGGCGGTTTCCGGTAATCCTGTATGTTGTGTTCCCAAACCCCAAGCGCAAAATCGATGCCGTGATCAACCGCGGCTTGAGAGATATAGCGCAGCATCTCCAGATTCCGATCGCGCTGGGCGGGCGTCAGATTACGGGCTCGAATTGTTGGAAATTCGGGAACGTCTATCCAGAAGGGATACGGCGGCGCGAGGTAATCGGTCTGGTGCGCAAAGACCAGGTTGAACCGATTATACCGGTCTCGCGCGAGCATTGAAAAGTATTCGTCCCAATAGTCTCGCGAATAATACCAGTCACTCTCGAGCTCTGCATTGTGAATAAAACGCCTAATGCCGCGTATCGCCGTGTGAGGGGCGGTCTTGACATCATGGAGCCGGCCCTGGGAGCGGATCTGTTCGGCGGCTTCGAGCAGTCCATACATCAGTCCGCGCTCATCGTTGCCGATGACGTTGCGGCCGGCAACTTCAAATGCCCCTGGCTGGCCGGGCCGAATTGTGGTGTTGATTTCGAATTGAGCCAAACCGCGTTCGTGCATGGCGCGGCTAAATTCGGACTTGCCGAAATCGCTCGGTCGACCGAGCAGGATCGAACTCAATAGGAGAGACACGCTGAAGGAAGCGAACCGGGTGATCAACATCAAGTGCGGAATCGTCTCGATGCAACGCTGCGAGGCTGGTCCAATTACTTCTGCCAGGGGGATTGCTACCCGGCATATCGGACCGTCAATCATT
>JBBSFW010000121.1:0-11084 GCA_038254805.1 Terriglobales bacterium | reverse complement strand
TCAAAGGGTAAGTGAAGCCTCGGATAAATTTGTTTCACTTCCTCTCACGATTTGGCTGCATAAGTGCAACATGGAATTCACATTCCATGGCTCCGTCATTTGTAGCAGGACGCCCCCGCGAAGTCCTAGGAGACAAAATCAGCACAGACGAAGAGATAAGACCCATGAGTGAACGCCGGCATCATCGTCGTGCGGATTTGCATTGCAATCTTTACATCGCCAAGAGCACGGTGGCACAACTTATCAAGTGCACCATCAAGAACATCAGTAGCGGCGGCTTCTACTGTATTTCGCAAGAGGCTTTCGCCAGTGGAGAGTGGCTGCGGTGCATCATTCACTTTCCGGATACAGGCGACGACTCGAAAACCTTTGCTCTCGACTGTACAGTGGAAGTATTAAGGGTTGAACCGCTTGGGCCTGACCACTCTTTCGGGTTAGCTGGCCGTATTGAGGACTACTCTGTTGTGCCTCAGCCGCCGTATACCGCCATTATTCATTGAGTAGTCCCTTAATGCTGGTCGTCAAATTATCAGGGTTATCGGAGTTCTTATTCTGCTGGCGCCCGCTTGGTCCGCCGAGTTGTCACTCGCTTCTTATTCAACGAATGCCGGCTCTAGCGTTCCAGTGGCCATCTCTTTCGCTGCGCAAGGTGCTGCCGTTAGTGCCGCGCAGTTAGATCTGGAGTACGACAGTTCAGTAATGAGTCTCACGCTTTTTCTGGCACAATCCGGCAAGGATTCTCAAAAGCTTCTCTACACCAGTGACTTGGGAGCGAACAAGAAGCGCGTCATCGTCATCGGGCCGAACGGCAATCTTTTGTAGGACGATACTTTGATTAACGCATTTGTCAATTTGAAGACGACCGTTCCGGCCGGAACTTACCCCTTGAAAATATCTCAAGCGATCTGTTCCGATCCGGGCGGCCGGTCTGTTGCCGTTACCGGGAAAAGCGGAAGCATCGTGATTCAACCATCGGCAGTGGTGGCCTCTCTCAGACAGGAAGGCGTTTTAAACGGAGCCAGTCTTCGCCCCGGACCCTCTCGCCGCATCCGCTTCGGCAAGAACCTGCTGCTTATACTCGCCCGTGTAGGTGCGCCGTTTCGCCCGAGCTACAACCTCCGGATTCGGGCGGGGCGATTTGCTCCCGCTCGCCGCTAGATCACCCATTACCGAATCGGATATCCCCGTCCCTTGTGACGCTGGGCGGGCCGTGCCGTTCATCGTTGCCATGCTGAGCCTCTTTTCCGCCCTGTTCACTAATTGCCGTCACACAAGGTGTCTCAGTCATGTTGTCACAGAGGGAAATGGGTTTTGGCTTCAAATGCACCTATCGTTTTCATGGCGAGCTCCTCAAACCAGTTGAGACTAGTTTAACGGATGAAGCAGACGGCTATCGCTTCTTGCCGTAGTACCCATAATATTTAGAGTACATTTGGTTAAGTCCCTCCACGCCGTTGAACAGGATACCCAGCACCTTCTTAGGCCCGAGTAACTTCAACGCTTGCTCCACGGCTTCGCGGGGCGTGTGATCGGCTCGTACTACCACCAGACTGGCGTCTACATGCTGCGAAATTAACAATGCATCGGTAAGCGGCGCCACGGGCGGAGAGTCGATCAGAATCCAATCGAAATAAGGCGCGAGCCTTTGCAGCACGCGAGGAAGTGAATCCGAGTGCAATAACTCCGTGGGATTCCCTTTGGACAATCCAGCGGGCAGCAAGTACCAGTGCAGTGGCTCAAGGCGCCGCAGTAGCGATACAGGATCCATGCCGCCTTCCAGGCACTCCGCCAATCCAGCCCGGGCAGGAAGGCCCAGGCTGTCAGACAGACTAGGATGATAAAGATCAGCCTCTATCAACAGAACAGAATGTTTTCCCCCTTCCGCCATTACCGTTGCAAGATTTAGAGCAATGGTAGATTTCCCATCCTGGGGCAGGGCACTCGTAATCAGCAAGCTCTTCAGCTTTCCAAGCGCATTGAACGCTCGAAGGCGCATTCGCATAAACCGGAAGCGATCCGCGGCCGGGCTGCTTGGATCAGTCTGGAAAACCAATCTGGCCTTCGGGTTGAGTAGCACTTCATCAACGGCGACATTCCTAAGTTGAAAGACCTGCTCCGCAGGTTGTGGGTGCTCTCCATTTTGGGTTTGCGGCGGATGAAGAACCGATAGTATGTGCCGGCCGTCCGGGGTTCCCACGGCATTCGGGCGAGCTGCCGTAGACTCTCCGTTGAGCTTTTCGAGAAACTCAAAAAAACGGCTCATCGTTCTACTTCAGTTCCGCCCTGATCGCTAAACACCATCTATATTAAATCCTCAAGCAAGCGAGATTCCAACCTCGCATACCAAGTTACCAAACACGGTCTGTGGAACTTAATTACGGAAAGTCGGTGGTTTTTCTAAACTTTGGGATAACTTCCTAAGCCATGGCATACCACCGATTTCCGAAACACCTAAGTCCTTATTGTTTAGACCCTTACACTTTGGCTGTCGCGTTGCTCGCTGCTCCTGACAATACACATTGTTACTCTTACTCTTTGTCGCAACCCAACATTCATGACCTTTGGACTACGCAAGAACCCGTTCAGCATGACGCCGGACCCGGCATTTCTGTTTTTGACCGAACAATACCGGGAAGGTCTCGTCGGTTTAACATACGCAATTTTAGAGCGGAAAGGATTCGCCGTGTTGACCGGAGAAGTGGGAACAGGTAAGACGACGCTTCTTGCCAGAGTCCTGCAATTCGTGCCTTCTACGCGGCTTCAATTCAGTCTCATTCTCAATCCAACGCTCACCCCTTCCGAGTTTTTGGAGATGGCTTTGCTCGATTTCGGTGTTCGGGATATTCCTTCCAGCAAAGCCCAGCGCCTGTGGAAACTACAAAATCTATTACTGCAGGGCCAGCGCGAAGACAAAGTCTCCGCGCTTATTGTTGACGAAGCGCACAAACTAAGTCCTGAGGTTCTGGAAGAAATCCGGCTGCTCGGAAATTTCGAAGAGGCCGATCGGAAATTGCTGCAGATCATCCTGGTTGGGCAAACCGAACTCGATGACATATTGAATCGCGAAGACCTGCGCCAGTTGAAGCAGCGCGTGGCCGTGCGGCTGTCCATCGGACCACTCGCTCAAGCGGAAGTCGGTCAATACATTCGGCATCGCTGGCTGCGGGCAGGCGGAACGCAATCTCCGTTTTCGGCTCAGGCAATCGCCGATATTGCCGCTGTCTCGCGTGGAATTCCCCGTCTTATCAATTCGGTTTGCGAAAACGCCTTGACGCTGGCGTTCGCAGAAGAATCTTCCGTGGTTGAGCCTCGACACGTTCAGACGGCAGCGTCCGACCTGCATTTGACCCCAGCGCCCGTTCCGGCTGTTCCGGATGTTGCCAGAGAGCCCTCGATAGAAGTGGCGGATGAACTCCCGGACGAACCCGTTTCCACTTGGGCGCGATGGGTGGGAAAACTCAGTTCAAAGCGCAATCATGAGGTCACGTCATTCTTAGGACCTTTAGAGAATTCAACAAGAACGAGCACAGAACCCAAGAAAGCCCAGAGTCTGGAATAACGAAAAGGAGCCCCACGTTTATGAGAATTGACATACAAAAGTTGGATGACCGGATCAAAAAGCTTCAGGAGATCCGTAGAATTGCCACGGATCCGGAACTGGCAACGATTCTCCTCGAATTTATGAGTACCGGGGACGGAGTTGCAGAACCTGTCATGGCGCCCAAACTCGATGACGTTTCCGCTCCACGCGCGGATAACACGCATGACTTAGTGAAGGATGTTGTCAACGGGACAACAAGTGCCGAAGTCAGAGACGGACTCTGGTCCAGAAAAAGATAGTAACGGACCAGGGATTGGTTCCCACATGAAGGATCTGCGACACAATGCCGTATGAAAGGGCTGTCATGAGCCAATCTACGGAGCATGACGACGCCACAGATCTGCCATCACAACTGGCAGATTACTACCAGTGGGTAGAGCCGGATAGAGGAATCAGGGTCTACATAAACTTTGAGACGGCGGAGCGGCTGCAGGTACAGGTTTTGTGTGGTATCGACTCGAATGCGGGAACGGAGGTTGGTGGCATCCTGCTCGGCAGGACGGAACTGGACGAAGGACGTATAACCGCAGTCATCGACGATTTTGATCCAGTCTCCTGTTCCTATTCGAATGGGCCGCTCTATAGTGCAAACGGTGCGGATGCGGCCAAATTTGAGGCTGCCCTGGCGCGGCATAAATCCGGCACAAGTTCCGGTCTATCGGTCGTCGGGTACTACCGCAGCCACAAGCGCGACGATCTCTATTTGTCTGCCGATGACCTGACCCTCATACAGCGGGCTTTCCCCGGTATTGACAACGTTTTTCTTCTCATTAGGCCGTTATCCATGAGGGCTTGCACGGGCGGGTTCTTCTTCTGGGAAAACGGCGTCATCCAGTCGGAATTTACTCTCGAGGTGCCCTTCGCTCCGGTACGGCCGCCACCCCCCGAAGTTCCCGAGACGGACGACATCGACGACCTTCTGTTGCCCTCCCGGCTGGATTTGGACGAGGACTTGAGAGGGTTGTCTCTTGTACCTGGCTTACCAAGCCATGATCGCTGGCACGGACGGGCTCGCGATCTTATGGCAGCGGCGTTGGGGATCGCTTTGTCGCTGGGTGCTTTTGAGTACTGGCGCTTAAGCCGATCCAGTGTAGCCGGTCCTCCACCAGCGGCGCAGAAGGTAACGGGCAGTGTACAGCCCGCTCCGCCTTCACTCGTAACCCGTTCCAGGGAAGTGGAAGAAGCGCCGGCTCCAAGTCCCGGCAGGCAGCAAATACCGGTCGCACAGGCTGTTCAACCGCAAAAGTCAGAAACTGCTGTATCTGGGATAACCGATAGTTCTGATCCAGCCCAGACGGCCGTGGTGGAAGATCCCAAGCTCGAACAAACAACTCTTCTTTCCAACGAAACTCCTCCACCAGCGGTTCCAAATACAGCGATTCCAAATACAGTCATTCCCAACATAATTTCACCGGAAATCGCACCGCCACGACTGGAACCTGCAGTTCCAGTCCCGCCCAGTGCTGCAGGGCCTAATGCAGAACCGGGTCCGCGGCCTTCGAAAACCAGCTTCGTTGGACCCCAAATCATTTCTCGGGTGAATCCGGCCGTCCCGATGGATGTAAGGTCATTGATTGCAGGAGAAACCCAAATAGACGTCACGGTAATTATCGACACGGCAGGGAAGGTCACCAGCGCACAAGTGACTTCGTCAAAAGGCGCTGCCGCCCGGTTAGTTGTAGCAGAAGCGATCAAAGCAGCCCGGCTGTTTCGCTTTCAACCCGCCCGGGAAAACGACCGGGCTGTGCAAAGCAGGATGGTCCTGACTTTCCGTTTTAGACGGACAGGCGAATGACATAATGAACGATCAGAAGGAACCACGATCATGCGACTGAATTCACGGAACGGTTCACTCAACAACGACAAGCGTATCCAAAGAAACCGAATTTGGATCGCAATTGCTCTATTCCTGCTTGTGGCCATATCCGCTTCTGCACAATCCGCGGCCGGATTAGCGGGTATTTCCGGTGTCGTCAGAGATTCTTCAGACGCAGTCGTGCCAAATGCCACCGTGGTCGTCTCCAACGAAGCGAAAGGTATCGTTCGCAACCTCGTCACCAATGAGGTCGGCGTCTTTACCGCGCCCGCGCTCCCGCCGGCCAGTGGTTATAACGTCACCGTCAATGCCTCTGGGTTCGCCACTTATAACGCCAACGACCTCCAGCTCGAAGTGGGCGCGAACATCAATGTCAATGTCACTCTCTCGATAACGCGAACCATCATTGATGTCGAGCTGACCGCCACCGCCGGGCTTGTGGAAGACACCAAGAGCGGTGTGTCGCAAGTCATCGGTACCCGGGAGATCGCCGGCCTACCAATCAACGGACGGCGCGTCGACTCGTTCGTACTGCTCACCCCTGGCGTTACAAATGACGGTACCTTCGGCCTGTTGACGTTCCGCGGCGTAGCAGGCGGCAATTCCTTCCTGCTCGACGGCAGTGACACGACCGAGCAGTACTTCAACGAAAATGCCGGACGGACCCGTATCGCCTCGCAAGTTTCGCAGGATGCGGTGCAGGAGTTTCAGGTGCTCTCGGCGAACTTCTCGGCCGAGCACGGCCGGGCATCGGGCGGGGTAGTGAATACAGTGACCCGGAGCGGCAGCAACGATTTCCACGGTACGCTCTATTGGTTCTTCCGCAACCGCACGCTCAATGCCCGTGACAGGTACGCAAGCTTCAATCCCCCCGAAGTCCGCCATCAGGCAGGCGTCAGCGCCGGCGGCGCGATTCTCAGGGATAAGCTATTCTATTTCCTCAATTTCGATACGACGCGGCGAGACTTCCCGATCTCTTCCAGCATCAACCGGCCCGGCGTAATTGATGGCACAACAAAGCAGTTCGTAGGATGCGCCGCACCGGCCACCCCGGAGCAGTGCAGCGCGATCAACAGAATCCTTCCGCGCCACTTCGGTCTGATCAACCGCCAGGCCAATCAGGAGCTGGGTCTGGGAAAGCTGGACTGGCGGCCCACCGAGCGCAATTCCTTCAGCGCCAGCATGAACTTCCTGCATTTCGTTTCACCGAACGGAATTCAGAGCGCGATTGCCACCACCACTGGAACCGCTGTCGGAAGCAATGGCGACGATTCGGTTCGCGTGCGAAACGCCAGCATCAACTGGACCTCGATCCCCGGATCAACGGCTGTGAATCAGTTCCGCTTCAGTTGGTTTACCGACCGCCAAGCTGACACATTCAACCAGAGTCTGATCTCGCCCGGCATGGGGCTCGGTTCGCTCACAGTGGCATCCCAACTCAATCTGGGTGTGGGCGCCAACTATCTTCCCCGCGTAGCGCCGAACGAGGAGCGGTTTCAATTTGCCGACAACCTTACCTGGACCAAAGGCAAACACACCTTGAAGTTTGGCGCCGATATCGCGAATATCAGAGATTACACCTACTCCATACAGAACGCCTTTGGCGCCTACAGCTACCAGACCGTCACCGACTTCGCCCTGGACTTCAGGAATACCACGGGTGCCAAACACTGGCAGAGCTACCAGCAGACTTTCGGAATTCCCACGGTGGATGCCACGATCCGCGATTACGGTTTCTATGTGCAGGATCAGTTCCGCTTTACCCATAGCCTGATTCTGAACTACGGCATGCGGTACGAATACGCCCAGTTGCCGCAGCCTTCGGTTGTCAATCCGGATTATCCGCAGACGGGCCAGATTCATTCTTCGAAACTGAACTTCGCGCCGCGCGTCGGTTTGGCCTACAGCTTCGATCACGGCAGAATGGTTCTGCGCGCCGGATACGGCATGTTCCACGCGCGCTTCCCAGGTGCGCTGATCAATAACCTGTACGTCAACAATGGCGTTTACCAGTGGTTGCTCAACTTGCAGGGGAACAGACCCACCGATTCGGCCAGTGGGCCCGTTTACCCGAATGCATTCACCGCGGTCCCGGCCAACGTCAAAGGCAGTACAACCATCCAGTTCCTGGCGCCAAACGCGAGAACCCCATACAGCGAGCAAGGCTCGGTCGGGCTGGAGCGCGAGTTGATGGCCGGCATGAATCTGAATGTGTCTTACATTTGGAGCCGCGGCCTGCAACTGATGGCAGTGCGGGACCTGAACATCGGCTCGCCTACGGGCAGCGCAACGTACGCAGTCAACGATGCTGGCGGCAACACAGTGGGCAACTACACCACGCCCGTCTATCTGCAAAGCAACGTCATCGATCCCCGCTATCAGCACGTGTATCAGGACGAGAACGGCCTGAACAGTTATTACCATGCACTGGCCGTGCAGTGGCGGAAAGCCTTTTCAGGCGGGCTGCAGGCGAGTGCTTCCTACACATGGGCGCACGCCATCGATTACAACGTAGGCGGCGGCAATAACGCGCTTTTCTACAGCAACATTACGCCCGTGACGTTCAACGGCAACTACAAATTCGATAAAGGCAGTGCGGCACTGGATCAGCGCCACCGGTTCGTGCTCAGTTTTATCGAGCAGCCCACCTTCGTTCATCGGGACGGCGCATTTTTCAAGTACGTGGTGAACAACTGGCAATTCTCCGGCATCACGACGCTGGCCGGCGGACGGCCCGTGACAGCTACTATCCTTGTTCAAGACACGCCTGTCTCCGGTATGGCTTTCAACAACACACTGAATGGCTTCGGCGGCAATCCACGGGTTCCGTTCTGGCCGGTGAACAGCCTTTACACGCCGCCCACCTACCGCGCGGATGCCCGTATCAGCAAGATCGTTCCGCTATCGGAACGCTGCAAGTTGTATCTGATGTTCGAGGTGTTCAACATTTCCAACACGATCGTGGACACGGCCATGAACACCCAGGCGTATACAGAGCGGGGAAAGGTTCTTACCCCCACGCCGGGCCTTGGCCTCGGCACGCAATCTGCGGGATTTCCGGATGGCACCAACGCACGGCGTGCTCAAGTTGGCGCCCGCCTGACGTTTTGACCTTGTTTTAACAGGGAGGTATAAAAAGTGAATCTTTTGGGGCGGTTTCGAACTCTGATAGGTAGGATCGTATGGCCAGAAATGGCCCAGGACGTTCCCAACCGCAAGTTGTAGCAATCCGCTCCGCCCCATTTCAACTTATATAGCAACCCGCGTACAAGACATCGTACGCCTTCGCCGGTTCTTGTAACCGTGCGGAAAGTAAGGGGCCGCTGGCGTATGTCCAGGGTTCCTTACCTTTCCATTTTTGTCTGGCAAGCTTTGCCGGTTATCCTCCAACTGGCGAAGAAAGGGGCGCGTGTCTATTCCTTTCCTCGCGCCGCCCCTTTGCTCCGAACATCTACTCGGCCGGAACCCGTATGCCGAGGCGGTGAAGGCACTTGGCGTGATAACGGATTCTGCGGCGCTTTTGAGTACTGTTAATGCTGTCCACAACCTGGTCGGGGTGCGCCGCACCGGTGGCTAAGCCTGATGTGCGCTGAGCAGTAAAAAGTGAGCGACGGCCACGACCGCTTTCTTTGGGCCCAACCGGGGAACCAGGCTCTGGTATCTGGCTTTGGTGGTGGAATCTTTCTTCCGGGTCTCCGCCCATGCCGTTTGCACCAACAGACTCCGCAGCCACCTGTTACCTCGCCGGGTCTTACCAGACTTATGAATTCCAGCGCTCTCGTTATTGCCTGGACACATTCCAGCCCAGGATGCCAGATGATGGCCGGTTGGGAACTGCTTCATGTCCGGCCCGATTTCGGCCAGGATTCCCGCCGCCGCATCCTGCCCGATTCCAGGAAGCGTCTGCAAGATAGAAAACTGCTGCGGATAACACGTTTGCACCAGACTCAAAATAGCGGTTTCCAGTTCTTGGATCTGCAACTCCAGAAATCCCAGCAGTTCCAGCGAGTGGCGCACCATGAACCGCAGGTGGTCCGTCATCCGGTGATCTTGTAGCGAGGCTATAATCTCCGGGATCTTCCGTTTGGCCGCGCATTTTGCCAATTGGGCGATCTCCTCCGGTTTAGCCCGGTTTTCCACCAACGCCTCCAGCATCGCCTGTCCCGATGCACCAAATAGATCGCTGAGCACATTGCCCAGCTTTACGTTCCCCTCTTCCAGGATCTTTTGAATCCGGTTTCGCTCGCGAGTTCCTTCATTGACCAACTGCTTTCTTCTACGCGTGAGATCTCTGAGCTGGCGAATCTGCCGCGGCGGAATGAAGCTGGATCGAATCATCCCATGACGCAGCAGATGCGCCAGCCATTGGCTATCCTTCATATACGTCTTATGCCCTCGCAGATTCTTCACATGCTGCGCATTAGCCAGATGCACCCGCACTCGCGCCTCAATAATGTTGAAGACCGGTTTCCAGTAGCTCCCCGTGCTCTCCATCACCACATCGGTCACCTCCTGGCTAGTCAGCCAACGGCCCAGATCTTCCAGATCCTTTACCGTGGCTCCGAATTTCCGCTTTTCCATCTGGGGCTTCTCAGCGGCCGGCCCCGCCATCACACACACTGCAATCGTTTGCTTGCCTACATCGATTCCTGCACACCGCTCTATCACCGCTTCAATCATTTCTCACCTCCCTAGCTAGGAAGAGGCCGCCGGCGCGATCTTTTCAGATTTTGCTCCTCGGGCTTTTAGACCCACTCACGGGTTCCTCAACGCCGGCCACAAACCAGTCGCCAAAACCCATATCGGTCATCGCCTCTTTCCTTATACATTCCTACGATCCGTTGCCTACTTCAACCGCCTCTTTTCATACCTCATGGGCGGCCAGCGAAGCGGCCCATGCGTGTTTCGTTGGTACAAATTACGAACAGAGCCAATGCCTCGCGGGATAGTCAGGTGTTTTGCAAAAGCCTGTAGCCGGTCACTCTTGCTGCACTACCCAAATCCCAGGTTGACCGTTGGCTTCGTTGGTACAAACGCGAAAAGCCATTTGGGGTCACCAACCCCTATTTAATTGTCGAAGATCTTGGCGACAGGGCCTCTCGCGAGGATGTCCCCAGCCCGGTTGGGATTGTACGAAACAGAGCCAATCCCGGAGCGTTATCGGTGCTTACTACTGGCCGTCAGTTTAGCTGAAGGTTGTCGTCACCACGGCTATTGAATCGATCCGGCTTTATGAGTTTTTGCAGCGCTTCGTGCAAGAGCATCTTAATAACCGTCTGGTACCCGATGCCCTTTTCGTTCGCTAACTCATGGGCGCGTTGAACATCCGCCGCGGAAACCCTGATGTTATCGAAACAGTGCGTCCAGCAGCGGCCAGCACTTTTAGTGCGCCTGGCGGCGTACGCCGTCGCAATGTCCCATTTTTCGCCGCGTCTTGAAACTGTTGATGTGTCTCTTCGCGGCCGGCTGGACTCGACAGCCTATCCGTCCCGGAATCGGTTTTGTTAATGAGTTTCTTTGCCTTAGTAGCAGGATGCTGAAAAAACCTTATTCTCAGCTGTCGCTTCTCTCATTTTCTGCTTGAGCTTGCTTTTGGGAGACTAGGCAGAGCTTTTTGAGGCTCCTCGTTGGGGAGTATGTGACCAGAAGCCTTGTTTTCAGGCCTCC
>JBBSFW010000120.1:0-11148 GCA_038254805.1 Terriglobales bacterium | reverse complement strand
CGCCGCTTGCCGTGGATCAACTTCCGCATCTCGAAACCATCGACGCGCTGGAATTCGGACGCGATGATGGCCTGGCAGGGTAATTCCTGAAGCCGGCGTAACAGATTCGGTTCGGTTGTAGCAGGCGGATCTTTCAGGGTCAGCACCTTGACGTAGTAGCCGTCTAGGCGAAGGTGTCCACGGTGGCACTCCAGGGCTGAATCGCAGATGTAGTAATCGAGAAACGTGTTGTGTTGGAGGGGTACGCTGTCGGCCTTGTATTGCGAGAATTTTAGGAGACGCCGAAAGAACTGAAACGCCTCTTTCTTCCCCGCCAGGTGGACTGGAATGTATTCGCTCAGCTGGATAATGAAACTGTTTACGCGGTTCAGTAGTACGCGGCATCCGGTGTTGATTCGTTCCTCAACCAACATCACGGATTTGGTTGTTGAGAAGATTGCCGCGGCGTGGCCGGGGTGTTGGGCCAGCATTTTCAACTTTTCGACGAGGTTTAGATTGAAGCGGGCACCCTCGTACAGAATCACGAAGTACACATCGAGTGTGTAAAGATCCTCGGCCTTGCCTTCGAGATATTCCACTCGGCCGGCGACGGCTTGCGCCACAATTGGGTTCTCATAGTTCTCCGCATGTGGGATACGAGCCCCATTGCGTTTGATCAGGTACTGATAGATCCTGTAATTCGGATCGAAGGAACGAACGCAGGCTTCGAAGCGGCGCGTGATCTCATCGAGGTCTGCGGCATCCAGGCATTCGTAATCACGCCCCTGAACTTGAAGCACCGCACCGAGTTCTCCGGCTTTGGTGAGGAATACGTGCTCATCCACGAAGCCAAAGAGCGGTATGAGTGAGTTGACCGCTCCAGACTTGTTGTAGGCTTTACAAATTGTGGCGAGGCGCGGCAATGATCTGCACTCCGTATTTCTGTCGTTTGCATGGGTCGTACTGCGCTTTGAGCTTCGATGAGTTCATGATTATGCGTAAAATTTGCGGATCGTTCTTGGTCGCTTGTCGGGCGAGGACATACAACGTACCAAACATGAGCGCGGCGCCGACCAGTGTTGAAAACGCTGTGAAGGTAGCCGCGCCCATAACCATCGCTAGAAAGAAGAGGCGTCTGTCAACGCCCCAAACGGTCAGTAGTTTGTTGACCGACTTATAAACCGGGATCTGCACGACAGCTACCCCGGAAAAGCCCAGCTCATGAAGTTCACGGCGGCAATGGCCATGCCGACGCCGAAGATCAGGCCGGCGAAGACTGTTTTGCCGTGGCCTTCACCGTAGGCGAACATCAGGCCACCGATGACGATGGCCACCAGCGAGAGGCCTTTCGCAATGGGGCCGGTGAAGCTGGTCTTGAGCGCATCGACAGCAGCCTCCCAGGGCGAGCCTTGGGCAAAGGCTGGAACAGAGAGCGCGACGGCCAGCGGTACTACCGCGAGCCGCCGAAAACGGAAAGATCTAATGGAATGTTGCATAATATCAAGAGATATACAATAATTGTCGTGTATTGTCAAGCGTGCCTCTCCAAACATCTAGCTATCGTGTTGATTTGCGGTACAAAACAGGTATGGATGCTGTCGAGAACAGAAAGCGCGGTTGGCTGAAGGTGGACGAGGTCGCCACGAAACTCGACAAGCATCCGGACACCGTGCGCCGGTATATCCGCGAGGGTATGCTCCCCGCCTCGTGGACATTTGGAGAGTACTGGATTCCGGAATCGGCGATAGAGGCTGCAATCGAAAAGAACTTAGGCGTCCGTGGAGCAAAGAAGGACAGCAAGCCGACGAAGGTCCAAGCTACGGCCAGGAGATCTGCGGGAAAAGGCTGAGGTTTCGGCAAAACGTACTAAAGCAAAACGCGCCTCTGGCTTGGCCTTCCTCGCCTGGTCTCGAATTCCCCTCACTGTGGCGCCCACGAGGACCCTTCTCAGCGCATCTGTTTAGCTGGAAGGTTCATTTCTTGTGCTGTAGCTGATTTATTAGAAAGGTTTTGACTTTTTGCTGGTGTGCTCACCTTGTTCGTTTCTGCCCCGCTTTGATTGATGCTGGTCATTTTGCAGCGATGAGTTGGCCGGCCCGCTTTTTTCACAGGATGGTCTGTCCTGAGTACTGTTCTTACTATTTGGTTCTAACTACATGTATGGTGTGGTGTTTCAGCGGGGCTCAAGTGTGGTGTTTCAGCGGCGAGGTAATTTTATGGGTGTGGTGTTTCAGCGATGCTTAAGTCTTTAAGAATCAGCGGAAGTGTGGTGTTTCAGCGGCTAGAATTACCGAAGTGTGGTGTTTCAGCGTGGATAACTCGGAAAATTGACAGGCTTTTGCACAACCGGACCGGAGGAAGATCTCGGGGGCGGTCACCATCACGCCGTCATTGTTTTCAGTCAGGAAACTTAGATGGCTTTTGGACTTATGGAGGGTTGGCACGCGCGTATCTCCAGGCGCCCTGTGAGCGTGATGACGTCAAGTTGCGGCCAGCACAATTTCAACTTAGTGATCTCTCGCAATACGTCCTTCCGAAAGTTCTGCACAGTGGTTTTATCCGAAGCGAGTGCGGGGTCAGAGCCGAACTGGATGTAGAGTTCTGTCCATGAACGTCTGTCGCTGGCCCGTGCGCGCGAACGTGGCATCCTTCCCTGCTGTTGGTCTAGTTCCATGCGCTGCTGTTGGCGGTAGAGAGCGAAGGTTTTATACGAAAGCCACATGTAAAGATCCAAGCCAAGGGAGGAACGGCGCATAGCTTTCAGGATGCGCATGTCGAGTGGGACCGGATGCTTGATGATTTCGTTGAATAATTCCTCACCAAGAAGAATCCAGCTTTGGAAAAGTGTTTGCTGTTCCGGAGTTTTGTAATCCCACCACAGAACGGTTTTGGGTGCGAATCTCCCGCCAGTCTCAGCTTTTGGCTGTCCTTTCGGCTCATAGATCATATCGATGTGGCAATTGAATAGGCGGTCGATCTGGGTTTTGAGTCGTGTTCTGTCTCCCCTTCTTCCGCCACTATCGCTGTAAATCCCGAGCTCGTGCATGAACGAGGCCAGAGAGCTGCCGAGCGTGAGCTGGCGTTCGCGAGTTCTGACCACTTCCGTGCATACCCATGCCAGCAGCAGACGGGGCAGGTTGCCGTAAGGGAGCTTATTATCGCCGCCAGCGATCATGATGAGCTTATAGGGTCCATTTTGCCGTTTGTACTGCAACCGGTCGCCAACATCGGTCCGCGGTAGCGAGCAGAGGGTAAGCATGCGTGACATGAAGCCCATCTCCGGGTTCTGCGTTTCACCGATGTCCTGTAAGCTGTCCATCTGCTTTTCGCGGGTATAGTGGTGCTTGCCCTGGACGGTCAATGCGTTTGACTCGTTGCTCTGTCTTATTGCTGGCTGAAGACTTTGGATAGTCGGCAAGAGATCCGCGGCGCGCGTGAGTCCAGGAGGCTTTCTAGTCACAGGTGGATCCTCTGGATGAGATACGCCATGAAGCCATGAAAGCATGGGGGCATGGCAGCATGGTTAAACAGGGCCCTAGGTTTGCTGCTTTGGCATCCCGGAGGCAGGCCGGCCGCCGAGCCATGAAGCCGCTGCGCTGTACTGTTTCGAAAACGTGAATACATTGCGCTACCCGTGATTCTCTTTGTAATAGCGCCACATGGTGGTGAACAGTTTGCTCATATCAATGTCGTGCTCGGCGGAATAAACGCGAAATTCGCGTTTTACTTCCGGATCGATGTTGAGCTGAAGCGGAACGGTTTTCCCGCTCGGAGGTTTTCCGAGGTTGTTGTGGGTCTCGACCGGTGGCGGCGGTGTGCCCTTCCCCGAACGTTTGAGTTTGTTTAGATCAACAGCCATTTAAGCAATACTCCGTTTTGTGTTCAGACCGGCGCCTCTGCCATTGCCTGCGGCCCGGGAGATTCTGTCAACGATGGCTTGCGCCAATTCTTCCGCACGATCGTTGAGGCTGGGAAAGCGAGTTTCGGTGAGTGCCCGGCCATCGTCACTAGCGCGGCGGTAGGCTACTTTCTCGGGAATGGCTCCGGGAAGGATCTCATAACTCGTTTTCCCCAGATAAACCCGCGCGTCTTCGATCTCTGCGGTGCTGTCCCCTACCTTGCACAGTGCGAAAACAATCTTTTCGCGCGGGACTCCGCTTTTTGCAAGATCGTGCGCAAGGGTTACGGCTGGCTGCAGATCGTCCACAGCAAGGCCGGTGGGAATGACGGTCAAGTCGCAGGCCTGCGCGACTGCTCGGGTTGCACTGCTACTGTGTGGCGCTCCGTCGAATATGAGCACGTCGTATTGGCTGGCTTGATGGAGGGCTTTATCGATAGTACCGAATTGTTCGACAGGAACGTCCGGCTCGATATGGTTTTGCAGGCGGCGGGTGCGCCATTGAAAACTTGTGCCTTGGGATATATCAAGATCCGCGATTTTCACGTTCCATTGGAGCGCAGCGAACTCCCGGGCCAGAAGGCGCGCGAGGGTGCTTTTACCAACGCCGCCTTTTTGCGAGACCATTGCAACTAGTAAAGCCATGATGCCCTCCTAACATGGAACCATGGTGGCATGTTAACAGGGTTCCATGTAACAATGCAAGCATTTTAAGCCCGGTTCATTGAGGCTGGTTCCATCGCGCGCCAGATTTCGGGAGCAAAAGCAGTCTAGGTCCCTGCCGACTGCACCTGGTGCTCAAATCGATCGAAGTCGTTGCTGATCGCCATGGCGAGCGCAAGAAGCTTCTCCAGGGCTTGCTGTGGATGATCGAAATCAACGGTTATCCGTCCTGGGTCAAGATGCACGCCGGCGGGAAGATTCTCAAATTCTTGAGTCAGGACCTGAACGGGCGCCTCAACCAGCAGTTGCGGCCGTTCCACCCTGTCCTTACGGAGATGGGTCAGGTGTTCTGCCACCTTGCGCCGGCGTTGCCGTTCGTAATAGCCTTCGTCGCCTGCGGCAATGTGCTTAATATGGGCGAGGAACGCGTCTCGTTCAGCAAGCCCGTTGGTGCCCACCCGATCGGTGATGCACGGTGCCATGATCTGCTGGGCGCGTCGACGGCCAACGCCGAATAAGAATTCTACTGTGGGCCGATCCACGAAAGGGCGGGGAAGCATCTGAAGCGCGCCAACTATTGTCACTTTGCAGAATTGCTGCGACTTTTGCTTAATTCCCGCGACAGATTTGCGGAATTACTGCGACCGGGAGGGCGGCGGACTGCCGTTCGGAGTTCGTCGAGCATGGTTTTGGCCTCTTCGACCTTGTCCGCGACGGCGAGCAGCAACTGTTCAGCACGTTCGAGCAGGGCCGAAAGGGGCGGTATCGCGAGATGGCGCGCGTCCGGATCGGGCGCTTCCTCCACGTACCGGGCGGCGAACGGAAGTTCCACGTTGACAATAAGTTCGAGAGGAGTCGGCGGCTCTTCGCGGAAGAACGGAGCCGTCGGCAACCGCCGGTTTTCCAGTACGAGTCGCGCCAGTTTGAGCCAATCTCGCCGTTCCCATGCCGCAGCCTGAGGGCGACCGCGATTCTCGGCCCGGAGGCGCTCCGCGATTGCGAAAACAGTATCCTGAGTGGGCGGTAGTACGAGCCGGGCCTGCTCATATACGAGCCGGGCGGCAACACGCAAGAAGGGAGCCGGAACGGTCTCTCCAGCGGAGGTCCTACCCTCCAGCCAGGCGATCAGTTCCTCGGTTGCGCGTTCGGAGGGGATTCGTTCGGAAGTGGTGTGGAGCCGTTTGGCGAGCGCGCACAGGAAGGCCCAGGGAGTGCCGTCCGGCACAAGTTCAGGGAACGGCGACCCGGGCGTCGAACCCGTCCGGATCGTTGCCCATGGCCATAATGAGCGCGAGCAGCTTCTGCTTGGCCTCCTCGGGCGTCGCGAAGCCATCCAGCACGATACGCCCCGGTGAGAGATGCACGCCGGGCGGCAGGGTCTCGAGTTCCTGGTTCACGACGAGGGTGGGAGCTTCGACGAGCACGCGGGGACGCTCGCGCGCCTGGCGCTGCCATTGCTCGAAAAACGCATGGAGCCGCTCGCGGCGTTGCTTTTCGAAATATACCGGCTCGCCGCAGGCCAGGCGGCGAAGGTTCCGGACGACCTCCTCGCGGTTGGCCAGACCGTTCTTGCCGATGGTTTGTCGCACCAGCGGCCGTAGGATCTGCTGGGCGCGACGACGGCCGATGCCGAGTGTGAACTCGAGCGCGGCGCGGTCCACCCAAGGGGAGGGAAGGGCTTCGAGCTGCTGGATGGCGGCTTCGAGGCGGGTATACCAGGAAGGTTTGTCGGGCACCGGAGACTCCGTGCAACTTGACTAAAAGATAGAAGCGGCTCAGTTTAGCTCACCGCAACAGAATAACACAAATAACGGCGGTTGTGCGCATGTGCGCAAAATGACTCTTTTGGGCGTCTATGGCGTGGGTGTCACTTTCAACATTAAGTGGCATAGGGCCGTCAACATTATTTGGCATAGCTGGTCTTCTTGGTTGATGCAGACCTGGCGAGGAGCCGACAGACCGTCGCCGGGTGGATTTTGAAGAGTCGGGCCGCATCCGCAGCCGTTTTGTCACCCTTCGAAACCATCTTTCGGATCTCGGCCTGTTGTTGAGGTGACAGCTTCGGGCGGCGGCCACCAATTCGCCCTTCCTCGCGAGCCGAATCCAAACCGGCCTTGGTTCGCTCCTTGAGCATGGCCCGTTCGAACTCGGCAAAAGCCCCGACCATCTGCATCATCATTCGACCTGCCGGTGTGGTCGTGTCGATCGCTTCGGTCAGGCTGCGGAATCCGGCTCCGGCTTCCCCGAGCCGTTCCATGATAGTCAGAACGTCTCGAAGGGAACGTGAGAGCCGGTCCAATTTCCAAACCACAAGCACGTCACTCTTGCGGAGTTGATCGAGGAGGCGTTGCAGTTCAGGCCGGTCCCAGCGACCACCGGATGCCTTTTCTCGAAAGATACGCTCGCACCCAGCCGCCTTCAAAGCCGCCACTTGCGTGGCGGTTTCCTGATCGTTGGTTGAGACTCGGGCGTAGCCTATGAGCATTGCAATAATCTATTGCCATTAGTCTACATTAAGCAATACCTTTTTGCAATGCACTAATCCACAGAAACTAGGGATTGCGGAGATGTTGCATAAACGAACGTTTGTGCAAGCCAGCTCTGCCACCGATTGTTCTGCTACCGGTCCCGCCGTTCCTGGTACCGCTTTGCGGAACACTATGCGACAAGACAGGTTCATCCCCTGATGTCTGCCAAGTCTTCGCGGACGCGTGACGCTTGACACTCGCTTCCACCATCCCGTGCCGTGCGTCCCGGTCGAAGAGGAGAAGACACGAAACGGAATTTAAAGCACGCTAAGCGGCGGCGGTGAGGTCATGAGCCCGGATGCTGAGAGGCCGGAACTGATCTGGACCGAGGGTGGGCGATGTTTCCCAGAGGTAATCGCCGGTTAGATTGATGTGTTCCCAGCCGAGGGGCGACAAGTGGGCCAGATCACCGGGTGCCGGATGGTGGCCTTGTTTGCGCAAATGATCGACGGCGCGCTGCAGGTAGGTCGTGTTCCATAGAATGATGGCCGCGACGAGCAAGTTTAAACCGCTGGCGCGATGGAGTTGGTTCTCATAGGAGCGGTCGCGGATTTCTCCGAGGCGGTTGAAGAATACGGCGCGACGGAGCGCATTTTGTTGCTCACCCTTGTTGAGGCCGACGTGGCTACGACGGCGTAGATCGGGATCCTGCAGCCATTGGAGCGTAAACAGAGTCCGTTCCAGCTTTCCCAGTTCGCGCAAGGCGAGGGCCAGCCCGTTCTGCCGGGGATAGGCCGCCAGCTTGCGCAGGATTACCGAGGCGGTGACCGTTCCGGTTTTGATCGACATGGCGAGACGCAGCAGTTCGGACCAATGATCGCTGACGCCACGAAGATGGATGACGCCGGTCGCCAGCGAAGCCAGCTCAGGCGGCACCGTCATGCCCGGCAATAGATAGAGCCGTTTTTCCTTCAGGTCGCGAATGCGCGGCGCAAAGCGGAAGCCCAGCAGACGGCACATGGCAAAGACGTGATCGGAGAAGCCCCCGGTATCGGTGTAGTGCTCGTTCAGGACGAGGCTGCTCCGGTGATAGAGCAATCCGTCGAGGACATGAGGAGCCTCGCTCGCAGTCGCGGCGATCACCTTGGTGTGGAAGGGCCCAAACTGATCCGACAGATGCGTGTAGAACTTGACTCCAGGGTCCTGACCGTAGTGCAGGTTCACCAGTCCTCCGGCTTCGCCCCGACCGCCCGCGCGAAAGAATTGAGCGTCCGAGGAGGATGTGGTTCCGCTGCCCCAGTGAGCCGCCAAGGGCTGGCGATGCTGCGCATCGATCAGGCTGGCCAAGGCCTGCACATAGCACTCCTCTCGCACGTGCCAATCGGCTGTCCAGGAAAGCTGCCGCCAAGTTGTCTCGCGACAGGCCTCGGCCATGCGCGTGAGCCCGAGATTAATACCATCGGCCAACACCGCCGTGAGGAGAGCTTGCCGATCTTTTGGCGGCGCTTGGGTGCGCAGATGCAGGAATCGATCCCCCAGACTCGTCCACTGATCGACCTCGGCGAGCAGTTCGGTAATCTTAACGTGCGGAATCAACGCATACGCCTTTTCCGCGAAGGCTTCTGCGGATTCCGGAGTGTTCTTGCGCAACGGGGATATGCGCAGATCCCCGTCCGTGAGCGTAACATCGGGCAAGGTGTTTTCCCGTGCCTTGGTCGCAACCGTGGTCAGGTTGTCTTCGAGCCTCTGCCGGCATTCGGCCAGATAGGACGGCAGATGCGTGTCAACGTCGAGGGGAAGGGACTCCTTTTGCATCATGCTGAAGGTTGCGGCCGGAATCAGGTAGGTTTCGAAATCCCTGTACTGGCGGCTTCCCGTCACCCAGATATCTCCGGCGCGCAGCCGGTCACGCAGTTCCGCCAGTGCGCACAATTCGTAGAAGCGCCGGTCCACTCCGTTGGATGGAAACACATGCGGCCTCCAGCGCGGTTTGACAAAACCAGTGGGCACGTTCTCGGGCAGCGTGCGCTTGCCGCTGACGTTCAGATCGCGGATCAGATGAAGAGCCTGCAGCAGCTCGGCAGCGGCTGGCGCGGCATGGAATTCAAAATGCGTCAGTAGCAGCGGCGCGAACCTTCGCATGCTACTGTAGCGTTCGTCGAGCAGCGCGAGAAAGTCGAACTCTTCCGGCTGAGCGAGCGTCTGCGCTTCGGCCACGGTTGATTCGAACTTGGACCAGGGCAACACGGCCTCGATGGCGGCAAATACATCGCCACCGCTGGCACGTGCCTTGATGAGCGCTTGACCGACCTGGGCATACAGCCGTACTTTTTCGTTGATCGATTTGCCGCTGGCGTGAAACTGCTCGGCATGTGAGCGTTCGGATCTGTTAAACAGCTTTCCGACCAAATGCTCGAACATGCTGAGCGCCTCATCGGTCAGGGTAGCGATGAGTTCCAGCATCTGCGCCGTGAGCGTGGCGTGGCGGCGCAGCGGTTCGATCTCCGCCAAGTGCTGCACTGTACTCTGGGCCCCCTCGCGAGCGAGCTTAAGCCAGTAATTCTGGTGAACCCGCGTGGCTCGCTCGGGCTCGATGCCGAGGGCGCGAATCAAGACCAGGCGTTCGATCAGCTTGGGAAAGTTGCCCGCGGTAGCGGCATAAGCGGTCTGCCGCAACCACGCCAGCGTGCTTTGTCCGCTCCCGGCGCGGACTTCAAGCAATTGATCGAGTGATTGGCGCTGCTGATCGGTCAGTCCGTCGGTGAGCCGACGCCACAGTTGCCGCTGTGCACGGGCTCGCACCGAGCCAGCAAGCCGCTCGATGACCGGGAGAGGTGGGCAGACGATGCGACGCGCCCGCAGTTCCTCAAGCAAAGCAGTCACCAGGGCCGGGCCATGATCGGTGACGAGCGCCGTCGGCAACAGCCAGGCCGCCAGCTCTCGATACAGGTCGCGGGTAAAGGGGCGAACCCCAAGAGCAGTTTGAATCTCAAGCACGTGCTCCCGGCGAGTCTGATCGCGTTCGGCGTAATTGTCTAACTGCGCCGCATCAAGGCCCAGTTGCTCAGCGACGAAGGCGCATAGCGCGGCGGGTGGTTGCTCGCCTTGTTGCAGTATCCGTCCTGGAAAACGCAGATAGCAGAGCATGATCGTGAAGCCAAGGCGATTAGGGTCGCCGCGTCGGCGACTGATCAGAACTAGGTCCTCGGAAGTGAGCGTATAGTGGCGCACCATCCCGCGCTCATCGCTGGCGGGAGCTTGGAGAATGAGCCGTTGCGCCTCGGTGAGCAGCTCTTGGTGTGGCATGGTTGTCCCAGTTGAAGTATACTTTCAATGGACCAATACTTTGCAGCGTAAAATACCCTTTTTCTCGGATCTTTAGCGCGAAGGATTCACCTGAGGTTCAATTGGGACAGTCCGCAGCGCTTTATTGCCGGGTATCGACCGCCGACCAAACCTGCGCCCGCCAGGAACGGGATCTACGCGCCTTCGCCAAGAAGGCGGGCTATAAAGTCGCTGGGGTCTGGAAGGAAACCGCGTCCGGGTCGAAGAATGAGCGCACCGAGCGAAAGAAGGTTCTGGCGTTGGCGCAGGCCCGCAATATCGACGTCATCCTCGTCACTGAGTTGACCCGCTGGGGCCGCTCGATGCTCGATCTGTTCCACACGTTGCAGGATTTGCAAGCCTGGGGCGTCTCGCTGGTCGCTCAGACCGGCTTGCAGTTCGATCTGCGCAGCGCGCAGGGCAAATTGATAGCCTCTCTGATGGCGGCGCTGGCGGAGTTCGAGCGGGATCTACTCCGCGAACGAGTCCGTTCGGGCATTGCGGCTGCTCAAAAGCGCGGCGTCGTGTTCGGACGGCGACCCGGTCAGCGCGTCAAGGCGGACCGTTTCGCGCCTAAAGTGCTCAAACTCGTCGGCGAAGGCCAGTCCTACCGCGAAATCAGCCACCGGCTCGGGTTGAGCAAGAACACGGTTCTGGATATCGTTAAGCGCGACCGCGCTCCTTAGCGTGCTTTAAATTCCGTTTCGTGTCTTCTCCTCGCGGAGCAGGGGGCCAAAGCAGGCACGGTCTTCTGGGGGGCCGGGTGACGGCGAGGCGCTGGGCCAATGTGGATCCGGTGTCTTTTTGGCATACTGG
>JBBSFW010000119.1:0-11568 GCA_038254805.1 Terriglobales bacterium | reverse complement strand
TTATAAGCCCGACTCCCACGTACTAACCCCTATACCCAATCTTTCGCCAGAAGACTGCAGCAAACTCGAGGATTGCGTTTCGCCGCGACAAATGCTCCTAGCCGTAGGTGGGGCAACACGGTAACCGGTGTCAGGAGCGACACAATGCACCCGGATATTGGGCATTGGCCGAAACCAATCAACTAAAAACGCATTCAAGAAGGGCTAAATACTATCAACACAAAAAAACACTCGCCTCTGCCCCTTGGAAAGCCCAAATGCGTTGAGAATAATGAACGAGCGTAGCGTCAAAGAAGAAGTCGGACGTTGGTCTTGGAATGTGCTATCCGGACTTCTGGCTCTGGGTGTGCGATAAAGTGGAAGTGAACCTCCTCAAAGGGTGGTCGGCGAGTGTTTTTTTGTTTAATCGAAACGGAGAAGAGAGCAGACAATTGCGTAAAGCGAGATAATTCCTGTGTGGCTAATTACAAACTTGAACAACGGGTGCAACCCGAGTCACTCCACCAATCCAGTTTGCTTTTCGTTGGATACCCGTTCCATCTGCTGTTTCCCTCGCGGTTTCCGACGAATGAGAGCTTTGCCTTAGAACTGAAGAATCGACTTACGGCAATACCGTACCCGTACCACGTAGCGCGCGTCCACGGAACGACGCCGCCGTCTACGTACGTGGTGCTTCAACGAAAACATGTTCTCAATACGCTGTTCCAGTCACCGATTATCGAGAGTCTTCGCAACAGGATTAACGACTACGAAGAATTGTCCCAGATTCGGGATCTTCGCTCTGCACGCAGCGACGCGGCCGGAAAATTCTGGAAATTTCACACGCCACTAGCCAAGGAACTAGTCAGACACGAAAATGCCATAAAAAAGCTCATCGCCGTTTACGACAAACGTATTGTCGAGGAGTGGATTGGACCGTATCCGGACGGTGATGTGGCAAGTGGTTCAAGAGGTTTCTCTCGTGGGTTCGTGGAACAAACTCAAATATGACTCTGATGCAACGGCCACGAGAAAACTAGTGAAGGAAGTTTACGCCGAAATTAGCAACGCTTTAAAGCAAGCAGAAATCCGCAACCAAACGCTTGCCCATCACTTGACGTCGATTGTCTGCTCGCCCAACTGCATTAATGCAGGGCTCCTTTCCCCTGACCCCGAGAGCGTGCGAAAACTACTCGCGCGCGACCCGGACAAAAAACAGCGGAATTCGAATCATTAATTCATAAAACTGCCCGCAGATTCTGCCCCCCAAACGATGTGAAACTGTTCGACGTAAGAGACAGCATATTCCCCTTATGAGTACGCTAGCGGATCTGTTCGCGTTTTTAAATCAGATAGATGTGCTTGGGTTGAGGCAGGCCGTAGACGAGGCGGGTCGCATCCTCGCACAACGCGAACGCAACTTGCGGACCGATACAACGCGGGCGAAGAGCCGCGCGCCAGAGGAAAACTCGCAGCATATGAACAAATACCGACTCGCTCATTCTGTTGCGGAGATCGGACTGCCGCCGTCAGAAACTGTTAACGATTGGGTGGAATTGTCCATGCAAGAGTGCGAAGCGACTATTCGATTCGTAATTGAAAAGTATCCAGTAGACGGGATACCAGCAGTTGGCGATCACGTCGAATTTACGAACGGCACCAAAGGGACGGCATCAGAAGGCTTCACGGTTATCGAAGTATCACATCTGCTCATACCACGTGGGGTGAAAACCATTCGAGCTGCCCTGGTGATGGTAAAGAGGGGTAATGTCACCGGCTCCTCGCAACGGTGACCCTTGAAGTGAGAGAAAACAAATATGGAAGGGAAGCATGCCGGAATTAGAGTTCGATTGGACCGAGTTCAAATTGCTGCTTGGCCACCTGATGGAGATTCTCCTCCAAATATGCCAGGACACAGGATTGCGCGCGATCACTTTGTGCGCTGCCAAACAAACACGTCTGCGTACGCGAGGAGTCGCGAATATCACAGTCTGACCGACGAGACAAAGATTTTCTGGCAGTACGACAGGCAGAAGGCATGGCTCCAGCCGTGGAAGGTAACGATTGTTGCAGATGATCGAAAAGGGCTCTCGTTCAACAGCATTGAGCATGTTTTGAAGTATTGCAGATCCTACAACTTTCTCGTAATCGAGATTGCTTTTGATTTCAGGCCCGAAGTCGGTGTCGATAGACGATTTGTGCGTCAACATGCAGTCTTCGGAAAGAGTCGCCGTCGTGAGCGCAAAAGAACGGGATCGAATTCTGTATTGGGGCGGAAGGAAATGTAGCAAGCTCGTCCGTTGCTACCACAAACCAGAGGTAGACAGCTTCCGGATTGAGCTTGAATTGCACTCGCGATTGTTGCGCGACGTTCAGATTCGAACTCTAAAAGACTTCACCGCTCTTCCTGAAGTCGTCTGTCCACGACATTTCCAGTTGGTAAGGATCAAATGGAAGGAACTAGAGCAGCACATCACAACGAGACTGGGCTCCTGCGGTATCGAAGTGACCAAAGGAGCACGAAAAAGAGCGATTTCGATTTCTATAACGAGCTTGCTGGGAATATTGAACCATTCCGGCTCTTGATTAGCGAAGGCAAGGTTGTACGCCGGGTCACCGGATGGAGCAGCGACAAAAGCAAGAAGAAACGCATGACGGTCAAGCACGTCGCGCGAGGCCCAGTAGCATCCATCTCCACTACTACGAAGAATCGGCTGCAAGTAGACGATGAAAATCGCCACATTTCTGTCCGAGTCAATGAATCAACCGAGCAGACGCGCCAGATCATAAAGGCGTCCGCACGAGCATCAGAAGGCCTCACTCCCCAGGAGCTACGCGTTTGGCACACGGTGCATCGCCTCCTGGAAAACAAGATCGGCATCGAGATTACGTTTCCGGAATGGTTTGGCGAGATAGCCGACCGTGTGTCCGCAGATGACTTGCGAGCCCGGCGCTACTTTCCAGCGTTTCTCGAGGCCTGTCGGGTTGTGTGTCTAATCCGATCGTTTCAAAAGGATCACGGACAATGAATCGCTTGGAAGTAGATTTTGCGGATTTTGCTATCGCTGCCCTCATTTTCGATCATGTCTTCGTCGAAAGCCTTCGCTCAACAAAAAGCCCGAATGCATACACCCGAGACGATGTCGCGCGGCTTTCGAACAAAAAGAAAAGACCTGTAGGAACGAAGGATCTCGTGCGAGACCTGCGAATCTCGAAGGATCAGGCGTCCGGGAAGCTTCGCCGCGCAGCCGCTGCCGGGACCATCGTTCGCGCAAACAAACCGGAAAAGGGAAATCGCAAACTGTTTCTGCCAGGTCCGGCTCCGCGCTTCGTACCCGATCCCGAGAAGCTGTTTCATAAAGATGAAGGGACCGATTCGATTTATCCATCCGATAAATGGAGAAATCGTTGAGTACCACCGCAAGAAATGAGCGCTGCCTAGGTTTTGTAGTTTTGCAAGTTTTATCAAGGGCATACCCGCTATGGATCAACTACTCACCGTGCGCGATTTAGCAAATCGGCTTCGCGTTACACCAACTTGCGTATACCGCTGGCTTGCAGAGAATCGATTGCCGGTCATTCGCTTTAGTAGACGTTGCGTTCGCTTTCGAGAGAGCGACGTAGCAAGTCTGCTAGAACAACTGAGTTCTGCGGAAGCATACACAAGACCCCACGCAGCTGGTTGCAATTTCGGTAAGAAGTAGGAGCGGAGCGCTTTCGGGTCGACAAAAAAACAATTCTCCTATGCGATTCCAGCTCAGATTGCAGTCCAAAAGGTTTGACACTTTAATACCCCGGGAAGGGGTGTTAAGTGAAAACCAAACGAATTGCACTCTATACACGAGTTAGCACGACGGATCTGCACCCGGAAGTTCAAGAAGACGAGCTGTTGCAATACATCGCTCGACGAGGTTGGACTCAATACAAACTGTATTGTGACAAAGGGGTCTCTGGGGCTACCGACAAGCGTCCAGGACTCGCAACGCTATTTGACGACTGCCGCCGAGGACGAACCAATGTCGTTGTCGTTTGGAAATTTGACAGATTTGCGAGATCGCTCCAACAACTTCTGAATGCACTGGAGCTCTTTCGCAAACTCGGGATCGACTTCGTGTCCTGCACCGAAGCAATAGATACGTCCCTGCCGCATGGGGAAATGCTGTTCCAGATAATCGGGGCCATTGCTCAGTGGGAACGTTCATTGATCGCCGAACGAGTGCGCGCAGGGCTGCAGCATGCGAAGCAAAATGGGCAAAGACTTGGGAGGCCTCCACTTCGGGATCTGGATGCTTCTGAGATTGCACAACTGCGAACCGAGAGAAGGCGGAAGCATGTTCCTTACAGGAAGCTCGCCAAGAAGTATGGGATCTCAGTGTGGACAGCGCATCGCCTGTGTGGAGGCGAACATGAATCGCAGATTAGATAACTACACCTTTCTAACGCGAAGGAAGGCGTCGGAGGGAACCAATGTTTACGAGGGTCAAAGGGCCCAGATTTTGACAGGGTTTTCTAACAACCCACAAAACACTAGAGGGCGCTCGGAGCATTAACTTATGGGCCTCTACCGAAGATCTGACAGCAGACACAAGAAGAAGGTGTGGTGGATCAGCTATGTCCGAGGGGCGAAGCAGCACCGCGAGAGCACACGCTGTACAAACAAGAAGGCCGCTGAGAAAGTATTAGCCATGCGAAGGGCACAGGTTTTCGAAGAACGGTGGAATATTCCCAGATCACATTCCCTCATTTGGGAGACTTTTCCAAGGAATTCGTGAAGTCCAAGAGTCATCTGAAAACCCGCATGCGGTACCAGTCCAGTGTCAACAATCTCTTGAGGCATCTGGGGAACGGGGTCAGACTCGCCGACATCACGCCGGAGACAGTTTTCATTTTTCAGCAGAAGCGCTTGGCTGAAGGGGCAGGCAGAGCTACCACGAATCGAGACGTTGCAACTCTTTCGGCGCTGATGTCGCACGCAAAGCGAATGCGCCTGGTTTCTCACAACCCCTGCGGCGATGTGTGCAAACTCAACGAACGTCAGGATCGTCGCCAGGCTGAACCGCTGTCCTACGAGGAAGAAGCACGCGTAAAGCAGTTCTCTCCGCTTTGGCTTGCCATTTTGATAACCGTCCTCGTCGAGACTGGATTGCGCGTTGCCAAGGAAGCGCTTCCGTTGAAGTGGTCAGACGTGTTCTTGGATTCCGAACCGGCGTGTATTCACGTGCGCGACTCCAAATCCAAGGCTGGCGTGCGAACAGTCTGGTTGACCAAACACTGTCGGGAAGCGTTGCTCAGTTGGCGAGCGACGCTAGGTCCAGACTTTTCAGTGTACGTTTTTCCAAGTTTTCGAATCCCAGGTACTCACATCACGGACTACAAGAAGACGTGGCAGGCCGTCGTCGAAAATGCGGGCCTGTCGAGGCGCATCTATGATTTGAGGGCAACCTTCGCCAGTCGAGCGAATAGTTGTAAGGCGTCGGGATTGACTGTTGCCCACCTACTCGGACATGCGAGCACCCAAATTCTTCCAACGTACGTTAAGCCCCTCGATGAGAACACAAAGGCCGTGATCGAGGCTCTCGATGCCGCTCGTGTCTCACACGCCAATCGGCTTGGGTCAGTTCAATAGGAGCATCACCGTAATCATCGGGACCAGTTTGTTGTTTTGATATCATTCCTGCATTCAGAGCGCTAACCATTTCAGCTCACAATGGCCTTTCTCACCGAAGCGGACACCTGCCGGCCGTACGTCCTGCCGAAACTCTATTCCGCAGGCTGACGGATGATCAAATCAGCGAACAAAAGAGCTTCACTGATGGCCGCATCGTGGTTGCTTGATTCAATTTGCTGCGAGCTGGAAACCCTTAAGTGGCTGCAAGCCAAGAGGACCGGCAAACTTGAGGCGTTAATGCCTTCGATTTTCGACAAAGCGTTTCGGGGTGAGTTGTGAAGTGCGACCTAGTGTTCCGTATCGCCGGGGAAAAAAACAGCGTACGAGTTCACGAAGAACCCCAGGGTACCAGCAAAGCCTCGATTACAGCCACAAACTGTTATCACGTTTTTATCACCGCAAATCCTCTTCACCGAGGGGATCTCAGTTTGCGACGCCGTTGACCTCACTTAAATCACTGACAACAAATGGCGGAAGCGAGTGGGAGTCGAACCCACCATCGCCATCATAGATAACGATCTACGGTTTTGAAGACCGCGAGAGTCACCGGACCCCTTGCGCTTCCCTGCTCGTGCCTGGTTTTCCAGATTAACAGGTTCCCTCGCCAATTGACTCGCGCCCCAGTTTTGCGCTACGGTGCGATGCTTTGAACCATTTTTGAGTGAGGTCCACATGTTCACGCCAAAAATATTTCGCAGAGATTTTCTCGGTTCCCTGGCAGCGGGTTTGTTCGGAAGTGCTGCCGCCCCCGCTCAGACGCCACGCGCTCAGCCGGAGCCGGGCGCCGGCGGTCTGAGCTTGCCACGCTATGCTCTGGCCTACAACTACCGGTCGTTGAAGCAATCCAGCTACGACCGCAGCGGTGGCAACGCCGACGCGCGCCCCATTCCTGCCGGAGGAACGCTTGAGGTTTTTCAGGCAGAGGGCCCGGGAGTGATCACCCACATCTGGTTCACCATCGCCGCGCCGTCTCCGGCGCATCTGAAAGAAAATGTTCTGCGCATTTACTGGGACGGCAATGCCAAGCCCAGCGTCGAAGTTCCGGCCGGCGATTTTTTCGGATTGAATCTGGCGGAATATTTTGTCTATCAGTCGGCGTTCTTGAATTGTTCGTCGGTGAAGGCGCTGAACTGTTACTTCGCTATGCCATTCCAGCGATCGGCCCGGATCACGGTCACCAACCAAGGTACGAGCCCGGTGAATGCCTTTTACTACAACATCGACTATCAACTGGTTCCGGCGCTTCCTCCCGAGAGCTTGTACTTTCACGCCCAATACCGGCAGGCAACGCCTAACCGCGCCGCACAGTTTGCGACCGAAGAAGGCAAGCGCAATTCCGGCGGGAAGAACAATTACGTTTTCCTCGAAACCAGAGGCCGCGGCCACCTGATGGGAGTCACGCTCGGAGTTCTGCAGAATTCGGATAACTGGATGGGCGAAGGCGACGAAATGATTTTTGTGGACAGCGACGCCGCCCCGGTGATCACCGGCACCGGGTCAGAGGACTACTTCTGCGGCGCCTGGGATTTTGGAGGCAAGAATGGGGCCACGCCATTTGCGCATCTATACAACGGCGCGCCCATGATTTCGTCAGCCGAGCGTCAAGGGGGCCGTTATTGCCTGTACCGCTGGCACACCGATAATCCTGTCACCTTTCAGAAGTCGCTCAAGCACACGATCGAGCACGGCCACGCCAACGACCGCGCAGACTGCTTCTACTCGGTTGGATACTGGTATCAGTCGGAGCCGTTCACCGGCTTCCCGGCCTTGCCACCACCGGAAGACCGCATTCCGGCTGAGAAGCACGCGTCTTAGGTGGGCAGTGGACTCGCACCAGCCGCAGCAGCAGCGGATCTTCACCGGTGGATCTATTCGTGAAGATCCGTGCAACCTCGGGGCCTTTTTTCCGCCGCTATTTCGGTTGCGGCACAATCCGCAAATAAGGGCGCGGCGCACTCCAGCCGCTGGGATACTGCTTCTGCGCTTCCTCGTTAGAGACTGCGCCGCTGATGATCACATCCTCGCCCAGCTTCCAGTTCGCAGGCGTCGCCACTTTGTGCTTCGCGGTGAGCTGCATGGAATCAAGAGCGCGCAGGATCTCATCGAAGTTGCGGCCGGTAGTCATGGGATAGCTGAGCTGCAGTTTGATTTTCTTATCCGGGCCAATCACAAAGACCGTCCGCACGGTGGCATTGTCGGCGGCCGTGCGGCCCTGAGACACATTACCGGTCTCAGCCGGCAGCATACCATAGAGCTTGGCCACTTTGAGGTCGGAATCGCCGATCATGGGATAGTTCACCTTGTGGCCCTGGGTCTCTTCAATATCCACCGCCCACTTTTTGTGATCGGCGACCGGGTCCACGCTCAGCCCAATGATTTTGGTGTTGCGCTTGGCGAACTCCGGCTCCAGGCCGGCCATAGCGCCAAGCTCGGTAGTGCATACCGGAGTGAAATCCTTGGGGTGCGAGAACAGGATCGCCCAGCCATCGCCGATCCACTCGTGAAAATTGATCGGGCCTTGCGTGGTTTCAGCGGTGAAGTCGGGGGCAGTTTCATTAATACGCGGAATTCGAGCTTCGGCTGGAGTTACAGTTGCGGTGCTCATTTTTTCCTCCTGTGAAATTCATTTGCCGGACCTGCCGGGTCGCGGGAATGCCGCGACTGCAATGCAGGCGAGAGCCAAATCCAAGAACCACCCGCGTTGCGCCGGGTAGATGAGAATCTCTCAGCTACTTGCGAGGCGGCGCGCCTGTACAAGGACAGATGCCGCTCGAGGTAAGCGAGATTCGCTCGAAAACAGGATACGCAGAGCGCATGGCAGCGTCAAACGTGCCAGCGAAGACAGCACGAAAATAATTTGGCTCTTTGTGCATCCGCTGAATCCAATTCCTATGGCCCATTCGGTGAAACGCCTTCCCTTCGTTCAGCTTGACGTGTTCAGCTCCCAGGCGCTCGAGGGAAATTCCCTGGCCGTCTTTTACGATGGCTCCCGGCTTGAAGATCAGGAGATGCAGGCCATCGCGCGGGAGATGAACCTCTCGGAGACAACCTTCATCTTCCCCCGGGACGCGGCGGTCGAGAAGGAACGCGGCGTTCGGGTCCGCATTTTTACGGTGCAGGAGGAGTTGCCGTTCGCCGGGCACCCCACCCTCGGTACCGCGTTCGCTCTGCGGGGCGAATCTGGCGTGTGCGAAGTCAAACTCGACTTGAACGTGGGCACAATTCCGGTGACCTTCGAGGAGGTTGCCGGGCAGCCGGTATTCCTCGAGATGACGCAGGTCGAGCCGGAGTTCGGGCGGGTGCACGAGCGCGAGAAGATCGCCGAAGTCACCGGAATTCCGGTAGAAGACATTGATCCCGAGCTTCCGATTCAGACGGTTTCGACCGGAGTGCCGTTTACGATCCTTCCCCTGCGCAGCCTGGAAGCGATCGAGCGATTGCAAATCAACCAGGCGCGCGCGTCGGAGTATCTGAGCGCCTCCGGCGCGAAGTTTATCTACTCCGTGACGCTTCAGACAGTTGCTCCCGCCGCCCGCCTGCACGCCCGCATGTTTTTTTACAACGGCGAAGATCCTGCAACCGGCTCGGCTGCTGGCTGCGCCGCCGCCTGGATGGTAGCGCATGGCATCGCGCAGCCCGACGAACGGGTGCTGATCGAACAGGGAGTGGAAATGAAACGTCCCAGCAGAATTTTTGTCCGTGCCTCGCGGCTTAATGACCGAGTGGTTAATGTACGCGTCGGTGGAAATGTTGTTGAAGTCTTGCGCGGCGAATTGGTTTTCTAAAGACGCAAAGCTGAAAAGCCGCGAAAAAAGCGCATCCGCGCATTCACTCAATTTACGCAAGGTGCAAAGTTCGCATTGGCGTTGACGGCACTTTACACCGGGCGGCTCCGCCGTTAGGATTCAGTTCGCTCTCGTCGAATCTTCAACCAACATTTTCAAACTTTTCGCGCGGTAAGTTCGCGCTGTCTTTGTGGAAGGCCCATGAAACCAAAACGGACTATTTTGTGCGTGGATGACAATGAGCAATCGCTTTCAATCCGGAAAATCATGCTGGAAACCCGTGGTTATCGCGTGCTGGCGTATACCGACGCCTCGCGGGCGCTCGAACGCTTCTCAAAGGGCGGCGTGGATCTGGTGCTGACAGACCTGGTCATGCCTGGCCTCGATGGCGCGAAGTTGATCGAGGGCATCAAGGGACTCTCGCCGGAGACTCCCGCCATTCTTCTCTCCGGGAAGGTAAAAATCTACGAACGGGAGACTGGCGCAGATGTTTTCCTTGCCAAGGGCATGCATGCGCCAATGGATTTGCTGGAGCGGATTCGTTTGCTGCTGATACGAAAGCGCGGCCCCAAACGCGGACACGCCACGGTTTCCTCGTCTTTTGCTGCTTCCGCCTGAAGGTGCGTTGGCGCCCTCCCCCTGGCAAAAGCCCTTGTTGTAAGATCATTACTTCGCATGCCAGCCATCATCGAAGCAGTGGGTCTGCACAAGGCCTATCACATCGGCAAAATTGAAGTGCCGGCGCTGCGCGGCGTCTCTCTGAATGTCGATCGGGGAGAATTTGTCAGCATTGTAGGGCCATCGGGCAGCGGCAAATCCACTCTGTTCTATGCGCTAGGCGGTCTCACGCGGGTTGATTCGGGCAAAATGATGATCGATGGATCGGATTTTGCGCGCCTGTCGGATGGCGAGCGCACGCGGATGCGCAAGACAAAAATCGGATTCGTATTTCAGAAATTCAATCTGCTACCCACCCTGGATGCGCGATCCAACATTGACGTGGCCATCGACATCGCCGGCAAGAATGGCGACTCCGCCCACTTCGATAAAATTGTCGAGTTGCTCGGTTTAAGCAAGCGCCTGCACCATCGTCCATCAGAGCTTTCCGGAGGCGAACAGCAGCGGGTGGCGCTGGCGCGGGCCCTCATCAACCGGCCGGCAATTGTCCTGGCCGACGAGCCTACGGGGAACCTGGATTCCAAGAACTCAGAAATCGTTCTGAAGATGTTGCGCCATTCGAACCAGGAACTGGGGCAAACCGTGCTGATGATTACCCACAATCCCGAGGCGGCAGCGTATGGGGATCGCATCATTCACATGCGCGATGGCGAGATCGTTCCCGCCGAGCAAGATCCGCAGTGGACGGCGCACTGACGCAGACCGGCTTTTCCGGCACTGCCAAGTAGCTGAAAATACCTACAACACACCTGCCTGAGCGGGAGCTCGTGCGGGTGCTCCGAAAAATGCCGGAATCGTTGGCACAAGTCGGGTCCAAGAGTTAATACTCAGGAGTGAATACCGAAGAGTGCCGGGTAGCTGCCTCTTTGCCGCACTGAGTACTAGTGCGCGATGTCGCGCGCCACAAAATTAATTCGCCAGCGGCAAATCATCAGGAGAGCTCACCTCCTCGACAGCCGCCTTCCAGCCCCTACGAGCCCGGCGAACTGTTCTCGTTCAGAATGATGGGTGACACTCCTATAGAGTGTCGGCATGCAAATTGGTGGAGGAAAACCACCCCGCGCGGGCCAGTTGAGCCGGGTGGGGGTGGAGTTAGGCCGGGCGGCACGGGTGCGCCTGGCGTGGATGGATTTCTACCGTAGGAGCGGGAACGTGGCTTTGACCTGCCGCCACTTCGGGATCTCCCGCCAGAGCTTTTATCGCTGGCGACGGCGCTACGATCCACTGGATCTGACAACGCTGGAGGACCGCTCCCACCGTCCCCATCGGCTACGGCGGCCGACTTGGTCTTTTCTCTTAGAAAGCAAGGTTTTGACTTTGCGGTTGCAGTTTCCGCGCTGGGGCAAAGACAAGCTGGCGGTTCTGCTGCGCCGTCAGCAGGTGGCGATCTCCACGTCCATGCTGGGACGTATGCTTGGTCATCTTAAGCAGCAAGGCCGGCTGGTAGAGGCGCCGCGC
>JBBSFW010000118.1:0-11676 GCA_038254805.1 Terriglobales bacterium | reverse complement strand
TCTGCCCGCAAACCTTCGGGCAACTGAGCCATCACGCGCGTCAGGCACTGTGTCGCATGCGCAAACGACCGACGCTAGTGATCGCCGTTTGGCAGCAGGCAGACCTATTTCCGTTGTAACTATATTATGCAATGCTCAATAGGTCTTAGCAATGGCCTTTTCGATCACCATTTTCTTGAGGGTTAAGGCATTGCGAACGGCGTAGCCCTCTTGATCGTTATCAAAATAGATGTAGATCGCAGCCAGATCTTTCGCCCAATCCTCGACCTGTTTGCTCCAGCGGCGAAGGCGACCTCTGCTGTAAGCCTCCTGGTATTTTTCGAGGCCCGGTCCATGCAAACGCACGTATGCAAAATCGGCGGTTACGGTCAAAGGGGAGTGGTAGCCGGCGAGTTCGTAAATGCAGAATGCGGCGCGGAATCTCCCAAGTAGTTCGCTAATTTGAGGTCGAATCCAGCTCATGTCCCGAAATTCAAAGGCATATCGTAAATCGCTGGGCAATGCCTTAAGCATCGCTTCGAGACGACCTGGGTTCACCTGCCACTTCGGCGGGAGTTGGAAAAGGATCGGTCCAAGTTTGCTAGATAGCCGCGATGCGCGCGGAAGGAAGTTCTGCAAAGCGCTCTCTGGATCTTTAAGCTTCTTCTGATGGGTCAAGAAGCGGCTGGCTTTCACCGCAAAAACAAAATCCGCCGGAGTCGATTGTCGCCAATTATCAAAGGCGGTTTCTGTGGGAAGACGATAGAAGCTGTTATTCAACTCCACTGTATCGAAGTGTTGCGAGTAAAACCCGAGCATTTCATTTGAAGAGATTGTCTTTGGATAAAAAGGACCTCGCCAGTGCTTGTAGTGATACCCGGATGTGCCGATGCGAATCTCACAGGACATAGGCGGCGCAATCTTCTCATCCTCTACTGCGGGACTTCTTTTATTCTTAGCCACAGACGAGGCTTGCTTGCCCAGTGCGGTGCGTACAGAGTTTGGCAAATGTGCGATTGTGCGTTTTCTTTTTGTGGCAGAGACGCCGCCTTCTTGATATTTTTCTTTGCCGCATTCTTTTAACTTACGAGTTAGCCGAAAACAAAACGTCCCTGCCTATCGGTGCCGGGAACGGCGTTCGTTCTGAGAGACGCTCTTACAATGCATTGCGAGACTTCTTCCTATCCGGCGTGTCGTGTCTTGTTCGCTCGTTTCCTCGCCCTGGTTCGCCTGCGAATTAATATCGCCGGCTCGTAGGGAAAGCGCGAAAGGTTACGAGGGAACATGAAAGTGTTAAGCCGAGAAGGCCATCCTGTTGCGCTCATTACCAGAATTTTCACTTTCGGCATCACGGAACCCGATGCTACGGGCATGCGATAATAGCACGGCCAAAATCTGCAGTATGTGTCCGGAAGAAAAAAAATCTTATTTCAGGACTGCACAGACGCTTCTCTTCGCTTGCAACAGGTCTGTACTGAAACCTGCCTTATCCACGCATCCGTCGGCCCCAGCACGCCTGGGTGGAATGTCGCGCCCCACGCGGGGGCGCGTGGATTGAAACACTGAATACCCGGAGGGCTATTCACATACGGATATCGTCGCGCCCCACGCGGGGCGCGTGGATTGAAACGACTCCTGTCAGCGGCCGCACCTACGCTTGGACGTCGCGCCCCACGCGGGGCGCGTTGATTGAAACCCCTACCTGCCCGCAGTGACCGCAAACTACAGAGGTCGCGCCCAGGCGGTGGCTTGGTAGAACTCCTCGCTGTGGGTGCGCTTAGCGGGTTCGACGGCGCCATTGAGTTTTGGGGGGAGCGCGGGGGCAGCACGAAGTGTATGTAGATTGCGTAGGAAAGGGCAATTTCGGTTGAGGGGAGGCCATAAGCGGGAAGTTTAGAACGCTGCGGGTCTTTCGCGGAGACCGCCTGCTCACTACGCTGCCTCTCGCGCTCCAAGAACACGCCGACCACCGCCCTGCGATCCTCACCACCGCGCAGAAAAGAAAAACCCAAAAGGTCCGCCAAACTCGACCACCGAGAGCATACGCCTGAACTTCTTCTTCAGCTGTCGCCGTCGCACTGGTGACCATGTCACCACAAATCTCTCCTGGCCCTATTTGAGCCAACCGGGTCTCGGAGACCCAATGTTCCGAGACAACCCTCATTTAGCTGCAGGGCTCTCTGCTCTGGCGGCCAGAATCATTCAAATTCGCATCAGCATTCGATGTGGGTTGCGTGTTGGTCCCATGTTCACACCATGGTCTGCAACCCCGGCATTGGAAGGTCTGGAGAAGTGGACAACGGCGCAAACACTTTACTGATATCCTCTGGCCTTGCCTGTCATTCTCAATGCCGACGAGCGCTTGCGGCTCAGCTATGGAGTGACTCGTATTCTGGCTGAAACCCCTATTCCTGAAGCAGCCATGGGAGAAATTCTTTCTGCACTGGGCACGGCTACAAAAGCCGGCGCAGGCTCTTTTTTTGTCGTGCACGAAGAAGCGATCACTCTTCGATGTGTGCAGTTTTGGACCAACGCCGGGCAGCGTTTTCCTAACTTCGAGGGGGTCACTCGAGTCCGGCCATTCGCTTACGGCGAAGGCCTTCCGGGCATGGCATGGAAAGAGCGCAGCCCCATCTGGATCGCCAACTTCGTTGAGCACCAGAATTTCCCGCGATTCTCGGTCGCTAAAATGGATGGGCTGGTGAGCGGCCTGGCATTTCCGCTGCATGTAGGCCAGCGTGTCCTAGGTGCGGTGGAGCTATTGAGTACCACCGTCTATCCCCCGGATCCGGCGATGCTGGAGTTCTTTGCCGCGTTGGGCGGGCAGATCGGCGTATTTCTGTCTCACTATCGGATTACCGACAGTTTGCAGCAGATTGAGGCAGAGTTCCATTTAATCGCCCAGGCCTCCGCCGACGCAGTTCTCACAATCGACCAGGAAAGCACAATTCTATTTGCCAGTACGGCAACTGAAGCCATTTTTGGTTATCGCCCGGAAGAATTGATCGGTCAGAAGCTCACCATGCTTATGCCCGATCATCTGCGCCGGCTGCACGAGCGGGGCATCCGCCGCTATGTCGAGACCGGAAAACGTCACTTGCATTGGGGAGAGGTCCTTTTGCCAGGACTGCACAAAAGCGGCAAAGAAATCTTCCTGAGGCTCGCGTTCGCTGAGTTTTGGCGCGCCGGCAAACGTATCTTTACCGGCTTCGCCCGGCTGCAGGAAACGGAACGGCCCCAAAGCCACGCCAGCGAGTCAGTCGGAAACCTCGACTAGGATTTTCGGCAAGAAGTCCCCATTTCTGAGCGGAGAAGTTAAACCTGTCATCCTGAGCGGAGAAGATCATCCGCTTGCGGATGATCTTCGCAGTCGAAGGACCTGCTTTGCCTCCACCCCTTCACCTCCCGCAGAGCCCAATCTTCCTAAAGTCGAACACCCTCAACCTCTACAGCAACGGCCGCGTGCCCTAACTTCCTCGCCAACTCTCGAGCTCCAGCATGGCAGGGCATGAAATGGCTGGGGCGTGACAAGTGTGGCGTCATCGTCACGGCACTTGAATCCAGCAGCTTCCCTGCTTTAAAATACCGCTCAGCATTCACATCCCTGTCAAAAGGAAGATCTTTCATGGCTGAAAAAGCGAGCGCCACTCTGCCGGCGGTTGTCGAGAAGATCATCCCTCCTCCATACCCGAGCCAGCCGGAGAAGGCGCAGATCGCGGTCCAGGGTGCGGATCATTTATATCGAGAGATTCGCATTGAGAACACTCTGACCGACGAGAATGGCCGCGAGGTCCGCCTGAAACCGGGGGTCGAAGTGGAAGTGACGGTTGCCGCCGAACCCGGGGCTACCACCCCTAAGACTGAATAACTGCGATACAGCGATAGCACCACCCACCACCCATCCCGAACTTCGAGGGCTCAATCCCTGCCCGGGGCATTTCCGGTCACCGATGTAAACGCGGGAATCGCCGCGGCAGCTTCATTAATCACGCCAACAAATGGCTCGCAGCCTTCGGTCTTCATTTACACCGGCGGATGCGCAACCGTCCCGAAGATCTAGTCTTGCCTCTAGAATCGGCCCAGCCGCACTCGCACTACCGCCGCTTCCCCATGGAAACTCAACCCCCGGTCGGTCTCGTCGCCATTCCAAAGCCGCAGCGGCTTCCAGGCGCCGTTTTCGTACGCGCCTTCTTCGGCTGAAAGAATCTGCATGCGCAATCCTGGCAGGCGTCCGGGGACATGAAAACTGACGCTCGCGTCCACTCCCGTCACCAAAAACTCATCCGGCCCTAGCTGCGCTACCAGGGCAGCGCCGTGAGCGTCGGTCGTACCTGGCGGCCGCTGCCCGTCGCGCTGAGGAAAGCCATAGGAGACCGTCGCCTGCCACGCGCCTAAATCCAACTCCTGCCGTGCCTGGCCCGGCTCCTCCACCGACGTCTTCAGCTTCCCTTCGAAATTTAATTTCGCAATCTCCCGGCTCATCGGCCCCAGCAGCGCAAAATTGCTGGCGTGCGCTTTGCTGGCCTCATCCCCGAGAGCATTCCACCCACTCTGATCCACGCCGAACGGGGAAAAACCGATCGCCCCATCTCCCAACGCATAAAACAGGAACTTGGCAAAGTTGTCGTTTCTTCCCGTCTCAGGTATCCACAAAGGATTATCGGGCCGGTGGTACGCGCTCATGACTTCCCTCACGAAATCGGTGTCGCTAGCATAGATGTCGGGGCCGATCATCTCCACCGCGGGCGCGAGCTCCCGCCACAGGCCCACAAATTTTTGCACCGCCCCGCCGCTGGGATACTGAATTCCGGGAATCGCAACCCGCCTCTCCGGCAACTCCGCTGGTGGATAGCTGATCCACACATTGATGTAGAGCGGGATGGCAAACTCCGCCTTGCCTGCCGCGGCAATTTCGTTCACATAGCGCGCCTGATGGTAAAGCTGGAAGGTCTCATCCGCATCGGAACCGAACACCTCAGTCCAGGTGCCGGGTTTCTTGTGGACAATCGCCAACAGGTCGGCGGGAACCGGCCCGGCAAACGCGGCATTCGCCTCCGAAGAAAAATCGCGCACGCTGCCCACAATGCCGGATTCATTTTCCACCTGGACCAGCAGCACCGTGTGCTCATCCCCATCCAGCGCCTTCAAATGGCGCATGAGCGCGACAAACGCCGCTTTGTCCGCCTCCAGATTTGCGCGCGAGTTTGCCGACAACACATCGATCGGCTCGCCATCCGCCTTGATCACCCGATGAAACCGCTTGCTGTCGGTCTTCACCCACTCCGGCACATAATGCATGTTGCCGTTTTTCCACGTGCCGAACCACAGCAGCACCACGTGCAGGTTGTGCTCGCGCGCCCCTTTTACCAACTGGTCCACGTTGCCGAAGTCGAAGCGGCCGGGTCGGGGTTCGATCTGCTCCCAATAAACCGGGGCTTCGACGGTGTTGGCATGCAGCGCGGCGAACGTCTTCCAAATTTGCGGCAACTCCGACGGCCATGCGCTGGAGTTGTGAATTTGCCCGCCCAGAATCAGATACGGACGGCCCTCTACCAGCAGCGCCCAACGCCCATTCTTCTCCACCAGCTTGGGGGCTTCCACCGCACAGGTTGCTGGAATCGTGATACACGCAAGCACAACCAGAGCAAGCAAACGGAGCAAAGAACGCACGAGAATCACCTCGCGCACACTATAGTGGCGTACTCGGGCGCGTGCAAGCATCCGCCGCCGCGCGGATTTTTTTCACAGCCAACTCTCAGGCCTCGGCCGAATAACCGAACGGCTTTTCCAGCGCAAGCAGTTCGCGCGAGCGAATCCCTTTCCAACCGCGCCGAACCTAACCAAAACCCGGAAAAGCTGTGGAGCCCCCGAGGCTGGTATCATGCTTCAGACGCGGAATAGAACGCCTTTGAACATAAACATGGGCGATGCTTTTCGCGAATGTGCTGTAATCGTCCACCCGGGACGCATCTTTCCGGTTGGTGCAGTAATATTTCAAAGCGTTGGGCGCGTAGCTCAGTTGGTAGAGCAATGCCCTTTTAAGGCATGGGTCGCAGGTTCGAGTCCTGCCGCGCTCACCATGTAACCCTCTAGCTCCTCAATAGTTTGCGGCTGATCGCCTGAATTATTCAGAAGTTGCCGATGGGCAGCATGACCAAATTCATGACCACTGAATGCCGCGAGAACCCGCTCCTCGTTCGGGTGGATGTAGGTCATAGCGACTGAAAGCGAAGCCCATCCCATGATCTTGCACAGGGTCCACGCGTCTACGTGTGGAGCTATCCTGGTCGCGAAGGTATGGCGCAGGCTGTATAGCACGAATGGGCGCACACCGGATTTTCTCAGCGCGTTGCGATGCTGTTTCTTGAGCGTGGAGGGCTGAATATGTCCGCTCTTCGTAGGCGCAAAGAAAACGAATCCGATCTCTGGGTATCCGGCAGCTTGCCAGCGGCATTCGAGGACCGCGCGCACATTCCGAGTCAATGGAAGTTGCCGGCGAGCCGCTTTTGTCTTCCCATGGCGCACCAGGAGCCGATTCCGCGCGAAGCTAATATCTGGCCATTCCAGGTTGTGGCATTCGTCAGGGCGCAGGCCGGTTTCATTTAAGACTGTCGCCACGTCCGTGAGTAGTGGGTTCGCGCATGCGATGTATTTCTGAAATTCGTTGTCCCCAACCACGCGCTCACGTCGTTTTTCCGCGCCAGCCATGCTCACATCCGGCATTAACGCTTTCTCTAGAACTCTCCACTTGACAGCTAGCCGCAAGGACCGGCGCAAGACGCGCAATTCTCTATTCACTGTACCTACGGCGCGGCGCTGTGCGATCCGGTGAGCTGTATAACCGTCTACGTGCTCACTCGTGATCGCATCCAAGGGAAGATTGGCCAGCGGCTTGTGCTCCAGCAATGGCTTGATGCCGGACATAAACCATGTTGTGGTAGTTGCCTTAGGCCGAGCCTGGCACCACGGAGTGACGCGATCACTCAGGAATGTCGCCAGCGTGGGCGCCGAGGGCTTCTCGCCTAATCCCGCATCCCCACTCGCTAGTGCTGTCCGATGGGCCGCTTCCATCGCGACTGCGGTTTTGTGATTGCCCTGCTTCGTGCTGAGGCGGACCACTTTACCGCGGTGCACGAATCGGTAATGGTAAAACTCGCCTATCCGGTGAACGCTCATGCTGCTTGCCCCTTCCGGCGTTTGAGTGCCCGTTTTCGTTTATTGAGTGCGTACCACTTCGCGGAACGATGTGCTTCGCGGCATTTGATACTGCAGGCAGTTTGTGTGCGGCGCTGAGCAAGAAAAATGTCGTGGCAATGGGTGCAAACCTTAAGAAGGTTCCGTAATAGCATATCGGTGGCAATTGCAACCTTGGGCTCGGGACAATAGAGACCTAAGAGGACTTTCTTCCTGTTTTTTTCGTCCGCCTTCGTCTGCCAGAGAGTCAGGCGCACCCCTTCAAACGCGATAGCACCGGAGACCAGGAACCATGCATCTTTGAAAGATTCTGTGGGATCTTTCGAGGTCAAGCCGAGATAGGGCACCATCTTTTCATACGCGTCTTGGATTAATACGCGGTCATCTGGCCGTTCTTCGGCGGCCATCAATTTCTTGACCCCGCAGATGAAATCGACCCACCCAGGATTTTCGCGGGCCGCTTTCACCAGCTCAACCTTTCGATAGGCGCGCATTACGCGGACCCGCCGCGCTCGCGCCCACTCACCTTCGTAAATAAATGCCAGCCCATCCGAGGGTTCCTTATCTCGGCAAGGCAATAAAACTGCTACCGCAGCGGAAACATCAGCATTGGCTTTTTTCATTTTTTGTCTCACGATTTCTAACGCAGCCGTGTACACACGAAAACTCTAACACTAGAGTCATGCGCAGGCAAGAGAAAAATGACGAAAAGAGTGAAGGAGAAGAAAGTGCCCACGACAACCAAACAAGCCCCAAGCGATAAGCCAATACTTGATGTGCCCGAAACCGCCCAATTTATGGGAGTCTCGCAATCTTTGATTTGGAGCCAGATCAAGGCGGGCAACCTAAAGCCCCTTCGCCTCGGGGACCGCGTGTTGTTCTCGCGCGTGTATCTCGAAAAACTTTGCGAGGCGGAGTAAGCCACGTTGTGCGCATGAAACCGCAGGGAAGCCGTAGATGCGTGGCTTCGGAAACACGAGCGCAAGTAATCCCAAAAAATTCAAGGACGGGCAGGCACCCGTCCAGAAAGGTTGAACACTTATGTCCGAACGACACCACTATAGCAAACAATCTTTTCGCAGAGAACTAGTCCCATCGCTACGCGATGTCCTAGAGCGCGAACTCGGTCCGCTCCGTCCCGCCGGTAGTGGCCGGGCAACGGCGAATTGCCCGTTTCATAAGAGTAAGTCAGGCAAGTCTTTCAGCGTGGACCTAGCCAAGGGCCGCTGGTATTGCCACGGCTGCGGGTTCGGCGGCGATGCGATCAAGTTTGTCATGTTGCTATATCGCTGCGACTTCGTAACTGCCGCCAAGCAACTGGGCGCTTGGGGCGATATCAGCCCAGAGGAGCGGACGGAGATCGTCCGACGCGAACAAGAGCGCGAGTGGAATCGGCAACGCGAAGCTGAGAGAACTCAGGCTGATCGTAGAGAGCGATTGCAACTCCGCAATGAGTTGCACACAACCGTCCGAATTTACCGTGATCTCGACAATCATCTTCACAGAGTAGGGCCGGTCGGAACTGAGGCTGAGGGCTGCTGGTCTACGTTGCCTTCTGTGCTCAATTGCCTGCGATTCGAGGAGTCTGCATACTGCCGCGCCGCGCGATTGGAAGATCCGTGGGGGCTCGCATGAGCAATCTCGGCATGCCCCTAGATTGTTCACCCATCTTTACGAAAAGCTCGGCCCGCGGGGAGGCCGCAGATGAACCTGACTATAAAGAATCCACGTCCGCTGAATGGCCAGTCTTGGGCGCGGATGCGCTGCATGGATTAGCTGGCGAGCTGGTGCGCATCCTTGAACCATCTACGGAAGCCGATCCTGTTGCGCTGTTATCGCAATTTTTGGTTGCCTTCGGCAACGCTGTCGGGCACGGTCCATATTCAATGGTCGAAGATACCCGCCACGCGGTGAATCTTTTCGCGGTGATGGTTGGCGGAACTAGCGAGGCCCGCAAGGGAACGGCTTGGGATCGAGTAGCGAAGCCAATATCTAAGGTGGACGCGGAGTGGGCGTATTCGCATATTGAATCTGGCATGACGAGCGGCGAGGGCGTCGCTTTCGCGGTGCGGGATGGCGATGGCAAAGATGACGCGGGGGTTGACGATAAGCGGTTAATGGTGATTGAAACGGAATTTTCGTCCGTGCTTAAAAATATGGGCCGTGAGGGAAACATTCTCTCCCCGATGACTCGTCAGGCTTGGGATTCCGGCAAACTGCGAACGCTGAACAAGAAAAACCCGGTGCGGGCTACTGATGCGCACATCTCGATCGTCGGGCACATAACGCCGGAAGAGTTGCGGCGCTGCTTAACCGAAACCGAAATGGCTAATGGTTTCGGCAATCGGTTCCTTTGGCTGTGCGTCCGGCGCTCCAAGTTCCTTCCCGAAGGCGGGAAATGCGACCTTAGTTCGTTTAATTCGTTTAAGATGGGTATGCCCTTGACTCAGGTAACCCCAATCGGTAGTATGCGGCGGTGGTGGAAGAGTATCCCCGTAATCTGATGGAACTGGAGGTGAACTTTGCTACCCAAGAGGCGTGTCAGGCGTACCTGGCACGCCTCCGGTGGCCGGCCGGTTTTCGCTGTCCCCGCTGCGGATCGGACAAGGCCTGGCCGGTGCGAGGTTTGTGGGAGTGTGGCGCATGTGGATGCCAGACTTCGGTCACCGCGGGAACGATCTTCCAGGACACGCGGACTCCTTTGCCAGTGTGGTTTCGCGCCATGTGGTGGGTGACCACCCAGAAGAACGGGGCCAGCGCGTTGGGACTGCAACGAGTGCTGGGGCTGAAAAAATATAAGACAGCCTGGACGATGCTGCATAAATTGCGCCGCGCCATGGTGAGACCGGGACGTGATTTACTCACGGGCAGAGTCGAGGTGGATGAATGCTATCTCGGCGGTCTGGAAGAGGGCTTGCCCGGTAGGCTGAACTTGAAGAAAGCACTGATTGTCGTTGCCGCTCAAGAGGATGGGCCAAGGCTCGGTCGGATTCGCATGCGCCAGATTGTGGACGCTTCGGCCGAAAGCCTGATTTCCTTTGTGCAGGATTCGGTCGCACCCGGCGGCGTCATCCACACCGATGGCTGGCTAGGCTACCTACCGTTGGAGGGTAAGGGCTATAAGCACCAGGTCACGTTTCTGCGGGGCAAGAAGAAGACTCCATCGGAGCTAATGCCACGGGTTCACCGCGTGATCTCCCTGCTCAAACGGTGGTTGATCGGAACCCACCAGGGAGCCGTCAGTCATAAGCACCTCGACTACTATCTCGACGAGTTTACGTTCCGCTTCAACCGACGGCGATCAAAGAGTCGAGGTAAGCTCTTCTTTCGCCTCGCGCAGCAGGCTATGGCAGTCGATCCTGTCACTTACTACCGCATCGTCCACCCCACCTCAGGAAAGGCCAAGGTCAAAGCACAACCTGTAGGGGCTGCCTGAGTCAAGGGCATACCCAGCTCGTTTAATTCGTCTCTGGTCAAGGCGCTCACACTGGCCAAAGACGTGGGAGAAATGAAACGAAACCCTGAAGCACGAGAGTTGTGGGCGCACGTGTACCGGGACCTGGTTACGCTTCCGCCCGGATTGCTGGGAAGCCTGACTTCGCGTGGTGCGCCAATTGTGCAGCGCCTGTCTTGCATTTACTCACTGCTGGATATGTACGCGCAGGTAACAGTCGGGCATTTGAAAGCAGCGCTGGCAGTTTGGGATTACGCAGAACTCAGTGTTCGCCGGATATTCGGAGATGCGATTGGCGATCCGGCAGCAGATCAGCTACTCGAGGCACTGAAGAACGCAGGAGCGGAAGGATTAACCCGGACCGAGATCAGCGGGTTGTTCGGTAGAAATCTTTCCACCGCCCGCATTGATATCGCCCTGAACTACCTATTGAAGCTGGACAGGATTGTTAAGACAACGGAAAAGACCGGCGGGAGGCCAACCGAGCGCTGGTTCTTGAAAGGGGTGGAGTGATGGGACGCCTCATGGACCTTGTCCATCGCTTCGAAGCTGAAAGAGCGCAGCGCCAAGACGAAACAAACGAAAAAAACGAAATAAGTCAAGATGGGGGCGACCTTAGTTCGTTTAATTCGTTTAATTCGTCTCCACTAGAAGGAAATCACGCGCAGGTAAGGATGTTCCACTGTGCGCGTTGCGGTGCCCGTTTCGATACCAGCGCAGGCGCGGCGGCAAAGCACGAGGTGTACGGCTGCAATTACGTCTGTCTGCCAGTTAAGCAGGGGGCGGAAAGAACTCTCCCGAAATGCGAATCCTGCGGAAGCTATGCCGTGTACCGGGAAGCTGACGGATCGTTCATGTGCATGAGTTGCGCTCCGAAGCGATCGAAGTATTACATCTGAGAAATTGGCTGGGAATTTTTGTCTCAAACTTTCAAATAGGGGCGGATCCGGAAATGAATCAACCGCTTTCTCCGTGCCGATTCTTGGCTGTCGGCGTAGGCGCAGATCAGTTGCCGATATCGAAAGCAAGACGCTTTCCACCGGGCCGTC
>JBBSFW010000117.1:0-11881 GCA_038254805.1 Terriglobales bacterium | reverse complement strand
GACAAATGTTCAGTTGAACATGTGCGACCAAACCGGCTGCAAAAGGCTCTCAAGGAACTCGGTAACGCAGTCCAAGAAGTAGAAACCTTGCTCAAGGAGATGCGATCCGAGCACGACCCCCTCGCGGTGCACATCTTCGTTTCCCGTCGCGAATACCGAACCATGTCAGACACCAAAAGCGGCAAGCGTCGCGAAGTTGCCGCCCGGATCAGCCAAAGTGCGGCCAGCGAACTCGGCTTTCGCGGAAGTTTGGGCGAGTGGGAGCGGCTCATGGGGGCCCGCGTTTCATCATCAGGGGCGCAGTGCGCTCGCGGTCCAGCGATGGCGCTACGAAAAATGATGCCGAGCAATTCCCACCGGTGACAATCGCGGCGCTTCGCATTTATTCTCGACGCCTCGTCATCTATCTGTTAGGCCTCAGTCGATTCGGGCCTTTCCTCGGGCGGCTGCGGTCCCGGCATTCGCCCTTGGTTTCCATCCCGTAGTGGCCAGGCACCGTCGAATTATGTCGGGACAAAAAGGAGAATGATGAAACCACCCGCGTTATTTCGTTCGCTCATCGGGCCGACGCTCATATTGCTGGCCGCCCATCCGGTGCAATCCACTTGCCCGCCCGATTGTGGGATTGCCTACACCGTCGATAGCACAGGTGACGGCAACAACGTAGGTCCCGTCACTCAGTGCAACGACGGAACTGGCCATTGCACCTTGCGAGCGGCGATCCAGGCGGCGAATGGTCACGCGGGCAATGATGGCATTTTCTTCGACATCTCCACGGCCGGAAACAATTGCGATGCCTCTGGGAACTGCACAATCAATCTGGGCACAGCGCTGCCGGATTTGAGCGACAATGTCAATATCACTGGGCCCGGCCCTACCTCGGCGAAGTTGACGGTGCGGCGCAATTCAGCAACGCAATTCCGCATCTTCAATGTGACCGCCACAGGGACGGTGAGCTTCTCATTAATTACTATCACCAACGGGGTCACTCCCGACGGCGGCGGTGGCATTCAAAAGCTCAGTGCCGGTACGGTCAACGTCACCGACTGCACGCTCAACAGTAATAGTGCGGCCAGCGGAGGCGCTATTTTCAGTAACAGCATGGGCCCGATCAATGTGACCAACAGCACCCTCAGTAGTAATGTTGCTGGAAATGTCGGCGGCGCTTTGAGCAACGCCAGCAGCGGGACGGTGACTATCAGCAACAGCACGCTCAGCGGTAATAGTGCTCCACTCGGCGGCGGGATTTTCAATGGTCACTTCGGCACGGTGAGTGTTACCAGAAGCACAATCCTCAGCAACCACGCGCAGGGCGCTGATGGCAACTCCGGGGGCGCAGGCTATGGTGGCGCTATTTATAGCGCAGGCACCCTGAACTTTACCAATTGCACTCTATCGGGCAACTCCGTCGCGGGCGGTTTCGGTTTTGGTGGACCGGGAGGCGACGCCAGCGGCGGCGCCATTTTCGTCGAAACCGGCACACTCAGCACGCTCAATCTCAGCAACTGCACCGTCTCCGGGAACACATCCAACGGCGGTACGGGTTCACCGAGCGGCCGAGCCTTTGGCGGCGGCGTTGCGGGCAATGCCACCGTCAAGAGCACTATCATCGCCAACAACACGGGCAATACCTCTAGCCCGGATGTTGCTGGATCATTCACTTCACAAGGATTTAACCTGATCGGCAAGAACGACGGCGCGGCGGCGAGTTTTCCCGCCGGAAACCCGAATGCTAACAACGACATCGTCGGTACGAGTGCGTCGCCTGTTGATCCAAGGCTCGATCCAAACGGCGGGCAAGACAACGGCGGGCCAACCCTAACCATTGCGCTCCTTTTTGGCAGTCCAGCCATCGACAAAGGCACCAGCAATGGTATGACAGGCACTCTTACTACAGACCAGCGCGGCACAGGCTTCCTGCGCACCTTCAATGATCCTAACGTTCCACCGGCCTCCGGCGGAGACAACACAGACATCGGCGCTTTCGAAGTGCAAACGGCAGTGCAGAGCGCCGCTTCGGAAAAAAGCCACGGCGCGGCCGGCAATTTCGATGTTCCGTTGCCGCTGACGGGGACAGCCGGGGTCGAATGCCGCAGCGGCGGTAGCACGAATGACTACATGATGATGGTTACTTTCGCCGGTCCAATTACCGTGACCGGAAATCCTCAAGCGCAAGTGACCTCCGGGACAGGCATGGTAGGAACCGGAGGATTTGGTAACGGCGGAATAGTTACAATAAGCGGGCCAAATGTTTTCGTTCCACTCACCAACATCGCGAACGCGCAAACCATCAACGTCACACTTTTTGGCGTCGGCAACGGCACCCCCTCTGGCAACGTCATCGTCCCAATGGGCGTGCTCGTCGGCGACACGAACGGAAACCGCACGGTCAACGCCTCGGATGTTAGTCAGACCAAAGCGCAGGCGGGACAGCCCGTGACCGCATCGAACTTCCGCGAAGATGTGAATGCGAATGGCGCCATCAACGCTTCGGATATTGGCTTGGTGAAGTCACTGGCTGGGACGGCGCTCCCGCCCTAAATCCAGGGAGAGCAAGGTGAGGAAACGCCCAATGGGAGGCCGCTTTCGGTCGCGCATACTTCTCCCAATCGGTGAGGGAGCCGATAGGGCGTCCGCTCTCGCTCGGCCTACTGCGCGTCGGGCACTACGCGAAGCGCACCGAGCGGCGCGGCCCGGAGCGAAATCGGCTCGACTCGGTGGGTGGCGGCTGGCAGCGCACAATCTATGAACCCGCTTAGGTGCTCTTGGCGGCGGGTTGCTCTTGGCGAAAGCGATGTGGGCAATTTATGGTTATCGGAGAGCGTTTCAGCGCGAAGTAGCAAAGCCGAAACCTGATTGAGATTGTCTAGTCATCGCATTCCTCGATGCAAGTGTCGTAGTCATCCTTCGCTGACTCGAGGCAGACCTTGAGATCATCGATTCATATTCATCGCGGCAATCAGATTTGCAGCCGGCTCTAGCGAGTGTGAACGCTCCGAAGCAAGCCAAGCCGACCACCAATTTTTTTGCGGTTACTCGGGCTCCCATTACGCTCGACACGGTGACCGTGAACTGGACACCCTCGCAAGCGCAAAAATCAAGGATTGCGGACTTGCGGCACGAGGACGCCCTGCTTTAGGTTAAATCGCCTCAAGAGTCGTAGACCAGAGCGCGGTCTCGGTTGGTTATTGACTGACGTGCTGGCGGCAAATAGAAAACAAGCCTTGTTTAACCTCCCGCTACTTTGACACTCCCAAGCGATAAAAACGCATCCACGACAGCCTGAGACTGCACAAACAGCCATCAGAATCTGGTCGTAAGCGCGGATTAGCTAATCACCGGCAACACAGCCAAAGCATTACCTCCCCCGTAATTTTAGGATTGCAGCCGCATTAGCCCTGCCACTAGTGTCGGGGAATGAACAAGTTTATCGGTCTGCTAATCACCTTGATCGGGTTCTCAGCGACTTCACTGCTCGCCCAATCACCATCGCCCTCCGCGAGCGCATCACCGTCAGCGAGCGTGGCCAAACGCAAACACACGAAAAAGGAGACCGCTCCGGCAACCGCCGTTGCCACATCCCCAGCTGCAGTCTCACCATCACCCTCCGCGAGCGTGGCCAAACGCCAATACAAAAAAAAGGAGACCGCTTCGGCAACAACCGTGGCCACATCCCCAGCTCCAGCAGCAGTCTCACCTACGCCGGCTAAACAGCCTTGGTACAAGTCGAGTAAACCTTCCCCTACACCGATTGCGTCTCTGGCGGCGCCGAAACAAGCCCCAGCGCCGTCCACCAACACCCCTCCGGCTGTCGGCGCTGGCCCAGGCATGGTATGGGTAAACACCGAGACCCATGTTTACCACAAAGCAGGCTCGCGCTGGTATGGTAAGACCAAGAAGGGCAAGTATATGACCGAGCAGGATGCCCTGACGGAAGGCGATCATGCTGACAAAGGGGAAGCGAAGAAAAAGCCTTAGACGTTAGGTGCTCGCGCACACTGACTGTTGAGGACTACTTGCGGCGCGGGTAAACATTTTATAGGGCAGCCTGGGGAGCAATACAGAAAACAAACCAAGAAAGATAATTATGGATATTACCAGTTTGATTGTTGATGCAGTCAGCGGCGCAGTCGGAGGCAATGTCGCTGGAGCTGCGATGAAAGATAAAAGTCTGGGCACGATTGGAAATTCGCTCGCGGGAATTGTCGGCGGTGGGCTTGGCGGCACGATCTTGCAGGCCGTGATGGGTTCCGCCGCTGCCGGTGGCGGAGGAATGGACTTGCAAAGCATCCTGGCCAACGTCGGCGGTGGCGGAGTTGGGGGCGCGATTCTCATGGCCATCGTCGGTCTCATCAAGGACCAGATGGCGAAAAAATAGCGAAGGCGATTCTCGGGTCCGGAACTGAACGGAGATTCCCGACGGTCAGTTCCCTGTTTCTTTCTTCATTTGCCGTGGGACTACGTTTCCGAGCCTGCCGTCGGGCAGCCGGACGCAGAATGAGTCGCCATCGGTCCACTTATCTAAAAAACGCGGCATAAGCACGCGAGAAGGTGAACTTCTGGATTACCGTGAACGAGAACTCTATCGGGAGGTTCTTGGGTGAGAGCCTCTTGCAAGGCTGCAGCGATAGTAGCTCCCTTCGGGAATCTCACCGCGCTGTATTTTACCGCGAGTAGCGAGCTCTTGTAGGATCGACCGATTTGTCCCTAAGAAACAAGCCTTGTTTAAGACCTCCGCTACTTTGTCCGCTACTCGCTCGCCCGCAGCCTGTTCGGATATGCGCCCCTTGACCGTCCACCCCTCCGCGAGATCATCGTTTCTTCGGTGAAGACATATACAACGGCGACGCGGGGCCTCCGCCCCTCGATAAGAAGGTTATTTTATTAGGCTCAATTGGCCGGTTTACATCGCCCACTCACTTTTGATCCGCAGGGTCTTGCTTGATAGATTCCTCGATTTGTTCGTGTAACTTTTCAGGGCGTGTGGATTGTTCTAACACTTGGACAGTCGGACGTGATCTATCTGCGCTCCTACTTTCTCCCCGATCCGCACGAGCATCGTCAGCATTTCGGTGCTTTCTTGTTCGCTTAACAAACCGACTTGCAAAGTTAGGTGATTGCGTCGCTCGCTGACTCGTGTTTCGTAATTTTGGTTGATGAGAATGAAGGTGGAGAGAAAGATTGCTTCGAGTCCGGTGAGCACGCTCAACAACTGAAAGGGAAAAGCATCAAAGTGCGTAATACCTGGGATCAGGTTGATCATAATCCATCCTCCAAAATAAATAACGGGTGCCCACACAAAGATCATGCTGCCGCAGAATTGAGCAATCGCACCTGCGATGCGGTCGGTTGTGGTGCGTTGTTCTTTGGTTGTCTCTTCCAATTGCGCAATCGTCTGCACATTCTGCTTCGTCAACTCTTCGGAGGTCTGGGGCTTGTGGTAGTCGCGGAATGAGAATTGGAATCGAGCTTGGAACTTTCAGTGGTCATATTTCTCCTTTAGCAACCTAAGCTATTATAGATGTTCAATTCGTTTTTGCTGTGAGTAACATGATAATCGCAGGGACAGACCATCCGCGTTCTCTTCGTCCCCAGCATTTAGAATATACTAAGCCTTCGCGTTAGGAGCCCTTCCACCTTTTTTCCTCGCTGCCCATCTTGCCCGCATCGCATCCGAGAGCTTTTTTCTGCCCGTGGCCGTCAATCCGCCTCGCTTTTTGCGGGATTTCGCAGTCGCAGGTTTTGCTGCCGGAATGGCCGATTTCTTAGCAGCCCAGCGTGCCTTTTGTGCGGCAATGATATTGGCACGACCCGCTGCGCTTAACTGACCTCGCCGACGCCGTGGAGCTGAGGGAGCTTGTGCGCTTGGAAGACGATCTTCCTGCGCCCGGTTGCCGAACAATCCGATTAGCCGCGCCTCAAGTGCAGCGATTTGTCTTTTGATGTTGAGTGCTTCTTCAAGCTTCTCGATAGGTGCATTCCAAAAAGGTGTGTCTTTAGGCATTGCTGGTTGTCGGTTGCGACTTATCGGGTGTCAAACCTCGGTTGGTTTTATTGGATTGACGCGCTGGCGGCAAATCGCTATTCTCACCCCAGTATCAAGAGCGGGTGTGGCGAGTGCCACTCCCCACCAACCGAGCCTGAAAAAGGTCGCGGTGGTGCAGACGCAGGTCTGCAAAATGATGCGGCCAAGAGAGGCAAAAATGATGACAAACGAAAACGCAGAACGGGCGCGTCGCAGCGTGGCGCGCAAGCTTGATCCGATCAGCACCAGCACCTTCGTCCGGTCGCTGATTGCATACCTCGTGGGCGAGCGTTGGACTTACCCCTATATCGAAAGCCTAGGGTGCGCTCCTGACGGCTTCCTTTACGCCCAGGAATCGGAGACCGACGGCTATCGACGCCTCATCTGCCGGAGAGCGGACCTTATCCGGACGATCCTACATCTCGCATTGATGGCAGAACTGACCCCAGGCGAACGATCCCTGCTGCTTTCGGAGGTGCCGCCGCTAGGGAAGCGGCGGACGTAGAACCAGCGTGTAATGCGTGTATCAACAGGGAAAAAAGACTGCAGATAACGGCATCATGCCGTTCTCCGTGTTCTAGCCAACGCGCCGCGCACTCGCGCTCGGCCTGCGTCCGCCTAAATACCTGTTGATGAGTTTGGATGCGAAGGTGATCGCCATTACCCGAATGATCCATCGGAACATTGTATCAATATCGTGCGCCGTTACGTCAATGGACGGGCGAAATTTCGGACGGCGATGGGGCTGCAAAACCGCCTTGTGTTTGTGCCACGATCTTGTCCGATATGGGTGCGATCTCAACGACTGCGTAGAATTGGGCAATGACCATCTCACACAGCCTTGGCCCCCCAGCCGGTAGGATCACCTTGAATGTTTACCGCGACGGGGTGGCGGCCAGGATGGGCCACAACCTCGTTCTTGAAGCCACCAAATGGAGCGCCACGGTCGAGGTCGATGCGGGCAATCCGGCCGCTTCCAGCGTCAAACTGACGGTTGACCCCCGTTCGCTCGAGATCATCGGAGCCACGGGTGGGATCAAGCCGCTCGGCGACAAGGACCGTGCCGATATTAAAAAGAACATCAACGACAAAATCCTAATGACGTCCCGCAATCCCGAAATCACCTTCCAGAGCACCGAGGTTTCAGGGACCGCCCCCAACATCAAGGTCAAGGGCAACCTGACCCTGGCCGGCAAGAGCCAGCCGCTGAGCTTGGACGTGCGGGTCGATGGGACCTCGGGTCGTGCCAGCGGCCAGACCATGCTCCAGCAGTCCACCTTCGGGATCAGGCCTTTCTCGACCATGCTGGGCGCCCTCAAAATTAAGGACTCCATCGACATTCAATTCGACATCAAGATTCCCTGACTATTCCAAATCTCAAGGCTGCTCTAGCTCTGCCTTCGGCCTTCCCGCCGCCGGCCGGCACCCGAAAGATAGATGGATGCTGCAACGTCTCCTCCAACTCTCTCCCTTGTTTGATCCTTCCTGAAATGTTTCGAGACCTTGGCTTTCCCGCTAAGTCCCGGTTAAAGAGCCGGTGGACGTCGGTAAATGGACGAATGCTTCACAGCCGAAGCAGTGAAGTTGTCGCATGCACCAGCGTTCCTTTCGTCCTGATTCATGGTCTTGTTATTTCGAGTCTTTACATGATTCCGCTGGCGGAACGCATCGCACTGGAAAACGCAGTGCATGCTCTCGATCTTCCTGGCTTCGGGAGGAGTGAGAGTCCGGTCCAGGTGTTAACGATTCCAGAACTCGCCGATTGGGTGATCGCTTGGATGACAGCGATGGGTATCCAGCAGTGCCACCTTGTGGCCAATTCGCTGGGTTGCGAAATCTCAGCACAGATTGCGGTTAAAGCACCCGAACGAGTGGCAACACTGACTCTAATCGGGCCGACAATCGATCCTCACGCCCATGCTCTTCGAATCCAAATCGCCAGACTGGTTCGCGATGCGCTGCATGAGCCCGTCCGACTTTGGATGAACTGGATATTCGATCTGTGCCGCGCTGGCTTTTGTCGAGCCGTCGGCACCACGAGAGAGATGTTCCGAAATTACATCGAGCAGCAGTTGCCGCGGATTACGGCGCCCACTTTAGTGCTCCGCGGAGAGAGCGATCCCACTGTGCCGCAATCCGCTGCTCTCTTTATGACTAGACTCCTTCCCCGCGGTGAACTCCTCGTCATCGCCCGCGCCCCTCATTGCGTCCACTACACAAAGCCGCTTGAAGTCTGGCGAGCAATCCGGGATCACATGCGCACGCACTCAGCATGAGCAACCTTGAAATCACACCGCTCCGGCCCCTGGCAAGGCGTGTGTTCCTTGCCTTCCTGGTCACGTTTCTCGCAGCGCGCATCTTTGTCATCCTGATCATGACGCGCAGGATGCCGAACTTCTTTTTGCACGCCGGCGGCACGCACGTGCACCATTTGAACTACGGCATCTTTATCCTGTCCGCGGTTGGGGCCGTTCTTGTCTTCATCACTCAACCTTCCGACAGAGTGCGCAAGCTCTGCGCCTTGCTCTACGGCTTTGGGTTGGCGCTGACCTTCGACGAATTCGGGATGTGGCTGCACCTGGGCGGCAGCTACTGGCAACGAGGAAGCTTTGATGCCGTCATCGTGCTTCTGAGCGTCTTCGGTTGGATCGCATTCATGCCCAAAGTTGCAAAGATGCGCTCACATCATTGGACGGTTGCCGGCTTCACTCTGCTCATGGTTGTCGCCTTTTATTTCCTTCTCTTCACTTCGGCGAAAACCATCGGCAACCGCTTCGGGCCGCGACTTCAAGACATCGAGGCCTCGGGCCCGCAGTAGCCGCGGTCCTAGACGACTGAGGCAACTGCGGTCAACCCGCGGAGGGACGTTCCGCTTCCTTGACCTTCGGCGACAGTTACTTCCCGAAGACTTTCTTCACGTCACCCACTTTTCGTTCGACTTTGCCCTCAACCTTTTCTGCGGTGCCTCGGTCCCGCAAATCCGGATTCCCAATCGCCTTGCCAGTTACTTCTTTGACTTTACCCGCCGCTTCTTTCGCGGTGCCTTTAATTTTGTCGTTTGTGCTTGAACTCATACTGTTGATTCGATCCGTGGATGATCGGCGAGTGGGTATTAGCGTGAGTTCCCGGGCGCCCAAGGAGCGAACACGGACTTAGTGGGCGATGTTTTTTGCCGAACAGAGAACTCAACACGGCGGGGGCGGGAGTGCCAGACGCTATCGGCGAGGCGGTGGGTGAAGATGTCCCGGCCGCCGTGGCTTTCCGCTGTTCAATTTGCGAGCCGAGCGGTCCGGGGCAAGTCCACGAACAGCTCGCAGACTTGCCCGCTCCACCCAAGAACGTGTGGCCTTATCGCTCGATTATAAAGGCCGATGATCCGTCCGGGCTGCCGGCGTATCGCGACGCTCGACGACTTGTCTCCTTGGCATTAAACCCGCCAGACCAAGCAGTCCTAAAAGACCGATCCAGCCATAATGATGATGATGCTCTTCACGTTCGCCACGCTCATCTGTTGCGGTCGTCGTAGCGGTAGTAGTTACTGCGGGTGAATATGCGGGAGTGGTTTGAGCAGAGGCCGCCAACGGCAGCAAGGCCATCGCGCCGACAGCTGCGAACACACGTAATTGATTAATGGGTTTCATATCTTTAAGAACGCTTCTCGCTGCCTCCACGGTTGTTTATGGCGTCCGGGAAACGATTGATCGAAAGGAAGCACGACGGTTAATTTTGTGGCGCTCGCCATGCATTCCGTTATCGAAATAAAACCCCATCGCGGGCGCTGGCAATGTTGAACGGATCCTGCAGTTTTAACGAGCCGCGACTTGCGATGACCTCCCGAACAATCAAAGTGTTGAAGCATGCAATTAAGCAAATCCATGCATGCAAGGCGCTCTACATAAAGAACATGCCGGGTGAGGAAGTGTTTGAGGATGGAACGACGTGGAAAGGCGAAGTAGCGATTTTTAAACTTCAAGGCCATGCCACTGTGACGCGCTGATATGCATGGAACTTTGGATCGGGCAATAAAGTTGAACCCGTGGCCATTCTGAAGATTCCACGGGTTGATTCCGTACACTTGGCCGTGAGAGCCGCTCTCGCTGCAAGGGGCGTTTACCCGCTGGTTGATCCCAACCGCGTGTTTTCTCCCTAAATTGCCGTCGAAGACTTCCTATGAGCCCTCTCAAAGTGATAATGGATTTGTTGCGAATCCTGAGACGATGACAAGTCCTTTAATCGGGGCAGCGACGATTTTAAGAGTATGAACTCAAGCACGAACGAAGGCGGGATTCCATTCACTGACAAAGGTTCGACTCATACAACGGCACCGACCGAACCGACTAGCGAGACCGGGGGCAGTAAAATGCATTCCGACTTTAAAACTGCAGCCAGCACAACCGCGGAGCAGTATAGAGGTAAGGCCGACCAAGTCTGGGAAGATACCCAAGAACGTGCACGCGTGTTCCACAGGGAGATCGAGCAGGAAGTTCGACAGAATCCCACCAAAGCCATCTTTTCAGCGGTCGGCATCGGATTTTTGATCGCGCTGATTCTAAAGCGTTAAGCCGGCGGACTAGCATCGGTTTAATCAAGTTTACAACTTACAATAGCGACTGGGTAGGTCCTTATTCATCTCCTTCGGCATCGTCCGTCAGCAGCTCGTCAGACCCCACGACATAGCGCCCGCGCAAATCGGCGCGGTGCGCCTCCACGTCACGGCTTGCCAGTCCGTTCCATTGTAGCCAACTACGCGAGTGGGAAAGGCTGATGGATGCCGTTTCGCGTCGTTGACATAATGCGCTCTATCACCCGCACAAATCCCAGGTATCCAATTTACGCCTAAGGCAGCGAGTGCCCGGCGCTGGCTTTGACCAAACCAATATCCGAGGCGTTAATTGTCCCGCTGACGTTGGTGTCGTTGCGGAAATTGGCGGGGCTCACGGTCACACCCGACTGGGCTTTGGTTTGTCCTACATCGGAGGCATTCACGACCTTGTTTCCCGTGGTGTCACCCAGGAGTACGTTCATACTCACGGCCGTAGTGGGCAGCACTTGCGCAGAAACATCGGTGACACCGTTTAGAGTGACCGTGATCTGCTGAATATCCGAAACCCCCGTCAGCGGGACGGTCATGGTATTGCCTGCGAAGGTTGCGGCCCCGGCCGTGCCGGTTCCTGTCGTCACCGTCGCGCTCCCGCTGACTACGTTAGTCGTAAACGTAAACACCAAGGTATGACCAGCGGCGCCACTGCGGCATTCCACCCCCGGTTCGCCGCTAAGTGGCAGATTGATATCGAATAGCGTCGCGCCATGCATTTTTCGCGAGACCGCGCTCGTGAGTTGCAGCGGTGAGGTGTTGCTGCAAAACCGCCCGATTCTTGCTGAAGCCTTGTTGTCTCCTGCCGCGGTGAAGATGCCGCCCACGTAAAGGTCGCTCGCAATCACCGCGAGGGCATTGACTTGGCCGTTCACCCCATTGCCGCCGCCCATATCCGCAAGCGCGCTCCAGAAGCCGGTCGTCGTGTTGAATCTCGCCAGCTGGTTCGCGGCAACCATCGTGCCGCCCACGTTCGCCGTCGTGAATTGCCCGCCCACGTAAAGGTCGCTCCCAATCATCGCCAGGGCAAAGACAACGTTGTTCACTCCGTTGCCGCCGCCCGTACCGAGCGCGCTCCAGACGCCGGTCGTCGTGTTGAATCTCGCTACCCGGTTTGCGGAAACCGTTATGCCGCCCACATTCGCCGTCGTGAATTGCCCGCCCACGTAAAGGTCGCTCCCGCTCACCGCGAGGGCATTGACTTGGCCGTTCACCCCATTGCCGCCGCCCATATCCGCAAGCGCGCTCCAGAAGCCGGTCGT
>JBBSFW010000116.1:0-11883 GCA_038254805.1 Terriglobales bacterium | reverse complement strand
CTAGACGATTTCGGCGATGTGAGGGGTGCTGACGCAATACTCAAATCCTATATCTTCGAAGGGGAATGAGGGCCAGTAGTCGGAACCGATATGACTACCTAGCAAGTACCCCACCCCCGGTCCCCACAACTGAGAAGAAGAGCTCATAATCCCGCCGGAACTTCAGGCCGGGTTAGCCACCCTTATCACTGGAGAGAAAGGCTATAGGACGTGCCGGGTCCTATTGGATGGGCACACGCGTTGCGTTCGGCCGCCGAGTCGCATAGGATCCGCCGGTAGTCCTTCCTGCCATGGCAGAACTCCTTCGTACTCTTCGTCTCCGCGACCTAGCCCTGCTCATCGTGGGCGCGGTCATTGGCTCGGGTATTTTTCTGGTACCGGCGCAAGTGCTGCGCCAGGTCGATGGCTCGACCGGGCTGGCCACGTTGGTATGGCTCGGCGGGGGCATCCTGGCCCTACTCGGGGCTCTGACCTATGGCGAATTAGCGACCATGAGGCCCTCCGCCGGTGGCATTTACCTCTACGTCCGCGATGCCTTCGGACGTCTGCCCGCCTTCCTTTACGGCTGGAGCATGTTCCTCGCCATATCGAGTGGTGCCGTCTCCGCGCTCGCTGTCGCCTTCAGCACCTACTTGGGAACCGTGATTCCCCTTGGGCCGGTGGCCTCGAAGCTGGTGGCGCTCGCCTCCATTGCTGCCGTCACGGTCGTCAATGTTCTGGGAACCCGTAAGAGTTCGGACCTGCAGAACTGGACGACCCTGGTCAAAGTCCTGCTGCTGGTAGGAATCACCGCCGTCCTGCTGACCCGCGGCCAGCACGGCGTGGAAACTGCTTCCTCCTTGTGGCCACGCGAGACCAGCGGCGCGCTGTCCGGTTTCGGTCTGGCTATGGTTACGGCGCTGTGGGCCTACGAAGGATGGCAATTCGTCACCTATAGCGCCGGCGAGGCTGTGAATCCGCGCCGCGATTTCCCCCGCGCCCTGTTCTGGGGGGCGCTGTTCCTCACTATCCTCTACGTCGTCGCCAACTTCGGATACCTGGTCGCGCTCGGCCCGCAGGTTGCCGCGAGTTCCGACGTCATCGCATCCGCGTCCCTGAAAGCCACCATTGGCCCCTGGGCCGCTAAGCTGGTGGCGCTGACTATCCTCATCTCAGTCTTCAGCGGAATGAACAGCGTAGTGCTGACCGCGCCCCGCGTCTTCTATGCGATGGCCCGCGATGGGCTGTTCTTCCACAAACTGGCCGAGGTGCATCCCCGCTTCCGCACGCCTGCCACGGCGGTCATTGCCTTGGGGGTGTGGTCCGCAGGGTTGTCGCTGATGGGAAGCTTTCAGAAACTCATTGGCTACGCCATGTTCGTGGCCTGGATCTTCTACGGCCTCGGCGGCGCCAGCGTTTTCCCCTTGCGCCATCGCGAACCCGTCGCCGAGCGCCCCTTCCGCGTGCCCGGATATCCCTGGACCCCGTTGGTGTTTGTGGCGTCTGCATTTGCGCTCGTCGTCAACGTGATCGTCGCAACGCCGTGGGATGCCGCCAAGGGGCTCGTCATCGTCGCGCTGGGTTGTCCGGTGTACTGGCTTCTGTTCCGTCGCAAAATGAAAACCGCAGCTCCGGAGTCGGCGCGGTCCGAAGCGAGCTCTTAGAGCCAATAAACGTTCTGGAAGTAACACCACTCGGCGCGGCAAGGCGCAAGACAGCGCGGCACGCGAACTTTATAATCCCCGCTTATGGAAATGGGACTCAAGAACCGCGTCGCCATCGTCGCTGCATCCAGCCAGGGACTTGGTCGAGCCACTGCCGAAGCCTTTGCCGCCGAAGGCTGCCGCCTCGCCATCTGCGCGCGCAACCAGCAAGCGCTCAACGCGGTTGCTGAAAAAATCCGTGGTGAATACAAGACTGAGGTGCTGGCCGAGCCCTTCGATGTCACCGACGCTGGAGCCGTCCGCGATTTCGTCCATGCGGTTGTCCAGAAATTCGGCGGCATCGATATCTGCGTAACTAACGCCGGAGGCCCGCCCGCCAAGGGTTTTCTCGCCACCACCATCGACGAATGGAAACGCGCGGTGGACCTCAATCTCATGAGCGCGGTCTACTTCACCCACGCCGTGATCCCCCACATGCAGAGGAAAAGGTGGGGACGTATCATCACGATCACCTCCATCACCACCAAGCAGCCCGTCGCCGACCTCGTGTATTCGAACGCGGTGCGCGCCGCCGTCGTCGGACTGGTCAAAAGCCTTGCCAACGAGTTCGGCAAAGACGGCATTCTCGTCAACAACGTTGGCCCGGGCTATACCGCTACCGACCGACTGAAAGAGCTCGCCCACTCGCGCTCGGCCGCCTCGGGCAAGACCGAAAAAGAAATCTTTGAAGGCTGGGCCGCAGACGCACCTCTCAAGCGCCTGGGTGATCCGCGCGAACTGGCGGACGCCATCGTTTGGCTCGCCAGCGAGCGCGCCTCCTACATCACCGGACAGACCATTCTCGTCGATGGCGGTCTGTACAAAGGATTGTAGGATTCACAATTCCATAAGGTGACTCCGCATCAGAGTGGAAGGGGCTGGCAGATCCTTAAGACTGTTGCGTAAATTGTTCTCTAATTCTTGCAGCGTTTGTTGTTTTCCAGTAAACTTTTGCCCATCCTGTACATCAACTTCAGCACACTTCCGCGGAGCGGAAAGCTAAGGAAGCGGTGCATGCGGAACAATCTTGATTCTGGACGAAACTGTGCCGGCAAAGCGCGCTTGTTCGCAAGCGATGTCGCGGCTTGAGCTAAATCCGACCTGTACCCGATGCGAAAGGCGAGTTTTTCCCAAGGGGGCAGTGTTTATGTCGAGACTGAAAAAGTTGGCAAGTGCATTTCTGGTTGTTCTCGTACTCCCAGCGATCGCGGCAGCCCAAGGCGGAGCCACCGGTGCCATCAGCGGCAGCGTCCAGGACATTTCTGGCGCAGTCGTCGCCGGAGCGGAAGTCCAGATCATCAACCAGGACACGGGAGGGGTCACCCGCAGACTGAAGACCGACGCGAACGGAGCCTTCAGCGCTTTGCTCCTGCCGGTCGCGACCTACACGGTTAAGGTCACCGGCACGGGTTTTGGCGACGGCAATTTCAAGGACATCGTGGTGCGCATCACGGAAACCACGCGCATCACGGCCAAGCTCGCGCCCCTGAGAGTCCTCGTCAAGGTCGAGGTTCAGGCCGAGGTACAGAAGGTCGAGACGACGACGGCTACGACGGGACAAGCCATCGAGGCCGTGACCATCCGCGACCTCCCCCTGTCCACACAAAACTTCCAGCAGTTGCTGACGCTTTCCACTGGTGCGCAAAGTGAATTGAATGCCTCGGCTCAGTTGGGGCGCGGCAACGCGCGCGTAATTGTCAATGGACAGCGCGAAGATAACAACAACTACCTGATCGAAGGCATCAGCGCGACGGACTACAACGTCTCGCAATCGACAAACGTCCCGCTGCCGAATCCGGACGTCATTCAGGAATTCAAAGTCCAGACGTCGCTGTATGACGCCAGCCAAGGGCGGAATAGTGGCGGGAACGTCAACGCCATTCTGAAGTCTGGCACCAAGAAGTTTCACGGTGATTTGTATGAGTTCTTCCGCAACGATGTGTTGAACGCGAATGAATTTTTCCTGAACCGTGCTGGCCAGAAGCGGCCGTCGGTTAAGCAGAACATTTTCGGGGGCAGTTTGGGCGGTCCACTGGGTCCGGATGCCAAACTCGGTTTCTTCTTCATGAACTACCAGGGCACCCGCCAGCGCAGCGGATTGTCGCCGGGGACGTTGATCAGCACAACGCTTCCTGCGTTGCCGTCCACTCGCGACGATGCCACGCTGGACTCTGTTCTCGAGTCGGCGTTCGGCGTTCCAAGCATAGATCCGGTGGTTCACAAACTACTGCTCTTTAAGAGTAACCAGTTTGGAAACACGCCGGGTGGTTACCTTATTCCGTCGGTTGGTGCTTTTGATGGGACCTCAAAGACCGCCCCTTTCATCGTCAGCAAGCCCGGCAAGTACACAGACGACCAATTCACGACGAATTGGGACAAAGAATTTAACGGTGGGAACGATAAACTGTCAGCCCGGTTTTTTTTCTCGAATGCTGAATCTCTACTTCCGTTTGGTGCCGGCGGACTGCAGGCATCGCTTGGTGGAACTCTAGCGAGCAGCATCAGCGCGACCGATCTGAACTTTCCCTACGACCTGCCCGTCAATGATCGTTTTCTGAGCATCGCCGAAACCCACTTGTTCTCGCCGGCGCTGGTCAACGACTTCCGCTTTGGCTTAGTTCGCATTAACAACAGCCTCGTCAATACCCTGCCGACTGGCACAGACGCCAGCGGTAATTCTTCTCTGGTGAGCGCCGAGGCCCTGGGCATTGATCGTCCGACCAACAACATCACTCACTCCATCTACAAGTTCACGCTCTCCAGCTTCCAGATCGGACCCACCCCGCCTGCCGACCAGTTTCAGACCCAGAACAACTACAATTTTGTCGAGACGCTCAGCTGGGTAAAAGGCAAACACGACTTCCGGTTCGGCGGTGAGTACACGCGTGTCAATCTTGACAAGCTTTTCCCGCAAACCTTTAACGGGCAGCTCTTTTTCGGTGCGGGCGGCGGCTTCAGTGATTTTCAGAACTTCTTGCAGGGCGCACCAGGTGGCAGCTTCGGCGGTGGTGGCGTTTACAACCACCAGTACCGGAACAACAACTACTCTTTCTTCGCACAGGATGATTGGAAAGTCCGGCCCGACGTGACGTTGAATCTCGGCGTGCGCACCGAGGTCCTAGGCGCTTTCTATGACAACCTCTGTCACATCGGCAACTTCGATCCCCAGCTGGGTAACAACGGTCAGTACCCGTTTGTTTATGGAAGCTGTGCGAAAAAGCTCGGAGTGAATGGTCTAACTGGGTCCGGCAACAACACAACTTACAGAAACAACTACTCGACCGGCTTTGGCCCGCGGATCGGTTTCGCTTGGGACGTATTCGGGCACCACAACACAGCCGTTCGTGGTGGCTATGGCATCTACTTTGTGCGCGAGGACGTCGGGACCGTCGATCAGTTGTCGTTTCAGGCTCCCTTCCTGCCCATCGCCGGCTTGTTTGGAAACCCCGGTTGCCTTTCCACTTTCTTTTCGCCGGATGCTCCTCCCTCGTGCGACCAGTTCCCCGGATCGGGTAATCTAAACGCTCTTCCAAAGGCGGGCACTCTCGATCCCAACTTTGTCCCGTGCTTGGGTGTGTTTCAGGGATTTTCTGGCGGAGATACAACTGGAGCGCCTGCCTTTGGCTGTGCAGCCAACAGCCCGGGGCTGGTCGCATCGCAGAACCTCTTTGTGTTAACTGTGCCACGTCATTTCGTCGTTCCTAATACTCAGCAGTGGAACCTAACCATTCAGCGGGATCTGGGCAAGCAATGGATCATGGAAATCGGCTATATCGGAACGCATTCCATCCATCTTCGCGAGACCAGCACCAACATTCAGTCCAAGCTTGCGACTGCCGCCAATCCCATAACGGTGACTGCGCAGGACGGAACGCAATACACAATCAACGAGAGCACCACCGCCAATGCGCCTGCCCGCTCCAACTTGCAGGGTGTGAACGGGTATGGCGGTTACCAGATCTTCGCCAACGACGCATATTCTCACTACAACTCTCTGCAGACCACGGTTTCGCGCCGCTGGGGTGCCGGATATTTCCAGGGTGCCTACACTTTCGCCAAGGCGACGGACGCCACCTCCAGCGGCAACACCGCCTTGAACACCGCGTTCAATGACGAAACCAAGATCTCGAACTCCTATGGCCTCTCCGACTTCGATCGCACTCACCGTCTCACGGTTAGCTACCGCTACGAACTCCCGTTCTATCGCCGCGCTCATGGGGCGAAGGGCGCTTTGTTAGGTGACTGGGCGGTTAGCGGGATCACCATCTTCCAGTCCGGCACACCGTTCTCGGTCACAGACTCCGCAGCTGGATCGGCTTATCTCGCCACTTTCTTGTCGTTTGCTGTGTTGGGTGCGGACCTGGCTCCGAGCGGCTCAATCGCCGCAGGGAAGACTGCTGGCGATATCCACAAACGGCTCGACGGTTATCTGAACTACAGCAATTTTGCCAGCGCTCCGCAGGCTGACACTATTGGCTGCCCGAATTTTGACTCGTCCAATCCCGCCTGCACTACCCGTTTCGGGACACTCCGACGGAACATTTATCGCGGACCGGCCCAGCAGAACTGGGACTTTTCGCTGATCAAGGACTTCCGTATCACGGAAGGTCAGTCCCTCCGTTTCACTGCGGATTTCTTTAATATCTGGAACCACGCCAACTTTGCGAGCCCATCATCGAACGACTTGGAAAACCCGGGCGCCTTCGGCAAAATTCAAAGCACCGTTGGTACCCCGCGCCTCATCCAGTTCCAGCTGAGGTATGCCTTCTAGTGCCGGAGAGCGCAAACACGACTCGCATCCCGCTGCTCGAGCGGGGCCAAGTCACAGCTGAAGTCGCGAACGTCTACGATGCCCTGCTCAAAACGCGGGGCGTCGTGCCCAACATGTTCAAGACACTCGCTCACACTCCGGCCCTCGCCCTCGCGACTGCCGGATACCTGAAAGCCCTGCTCAACGACGGCGCGCTCCCCGGCCCCTACAAAGAATTGATCGCAGTCCGTCTCTCTGTTCTGCTCGCGAGCGATTACGCCATCAAGGCGCACGCGCTCTCGGCCAATCAGAAAGGCGCCACCGAGGCACAAATCGCGGCCGCCCGCGGCGATTATGAAAGCGGCCCGTTCACGGAAGCTGAAAAACTCGGATTTCGCGTCGCCGAGCGCCTGCATCGTTCCGCCGCCGAGATCACCGATGAGTTCTTTATTATGCTCAAGGAGCACTTCACGGATCCGCAGATTGTCGAATTGGTCGCCGCCGCGGCAGCGTTCGAACTGTTCCCACGCTTCGTGGACGCCCTGCGCATCCCTATCACCCCGGCTCCGGCAGACGTATAAATAAGGCTCAAATCCATGCGACACCTGGCAAAACGGCTTTCCGTTCTCAGCGGAGAAGGCGCGCTTACCGTCTATTCGCGCGCCAAGGAACTCGAGCGCCGGGGACGCTCCATCATCCATCTCGAACTTGGCGAGCCCGACTTTCATCCCGCCGAGCCTGTCATTGTCGCGCTTGAAAAAGCCGTGCGCGACGGCAAAGACCGCTACTGCCCAATGGCTGGTGTCCCCGAGCTGAAAGCAGAGCTGTCCGCGTATCTGCGGCGCACGCGGAATCTGAATGTTTCGCCCGAGGCCGTCGTGGTGGCTCCCGGTTGCAAGATCGCGCTCTTCCTCGCCATGATGGCCATCATCGAGCCGGGCGACGAAGTGCTCTGGCCCGATCCTGGCTTCCCCGGCTATCCCTCCATCGCCCGCGGATTCGGCGGTATACCAGTGTCCTTTGGTCTGGCGGAGAAGAACAAGTTTCAGCCCGATCCCGACGAAATCGCCGCCAAGATTACCCCGCGCACCAAGGCGATCCTGCTCAACTCGCCCTGCAATCCGACTGGCACCGTTTACACCGACGAAGTCCAGCGCCGCATTGCCGAACTGGCGGTAAAGCATGACCTGTACGTGCTCTCCGACGAAATCTACGCGCGCATCATCTACGGCCAGAGATACATTTCGATGCTCAGGTATCCCGGCATGACCGAGCGCACGCTGATCATCGACGGCTTCTCGAAAAGCTTCGCCATGACCGGATGGCGTCTCGGATACACCATCGCGCCGCCGGAACTGGTGCCGCATCTGGTGATGCTCGCCGTCAACAGCTACACGTGCGTCGCCGAATTCACGCAGTACGCCGCGATTGAGGCGCTGCGCGATCCAACCGGCGCCACACCGCGCATGGTCGCCGAGTTCCAGAAGCGGCGCGAACAGTTCATCGGCGACCTGAACCGCGTTCCGGGCTTCCGCTGCATCCCTCCCGAAGGCGCCTTCTACGCGTGGGTCAACATCGAAGAGACGGAGATCAAGGCCGAAGAAGTCTGCCGCATCATGCTCGAAGAAGCCGAAGTCGCGGCAATCCCCGGTGCGGCTTTCGGCGAAATGGGGAAGAATTTCGTTCGCTTCTCCTTCGCATCTTCGACCACCACGCTGAAAGTAGCCGTCGACCGCATCCAGAAAGCTTCGGTTGCGTGGCAGGGAGCGGCCGCAACTCGCTAAACGAATTGTGAGCGCCTTCAGGCGCCGGGAAAAATATTTATGATAAGAAACTTCTTCCTCTTCATGATTCTCTGTAGCGCACCGTCGGTTGTTCTCGCTCAGGCCCGTCCTTACCCGGGTCCCGACGTGCAGAGGCTCTACCAGCACTATCTCGAGGTAGTCAGCAACATTGCCGCGTTCGACCACCACGCCCATCCGGGATTTGCCGACGATCCCGACGTGGACGCCATGGCCTCGCCTCCCGGCAGCGCCGCCTTTCGCGAGCGCGAGACCAATCCCGAACTCGTGGCTGCCGCGAAGGCCCTCTGGGGATATCCCTACAATGACTTCTCCGCCGAGCACGCCAAATGGCTCATCCAGAAAAAAGCAGAGGTGAAGAAGCAGTACCCTGGCACCGCCTACTTCAACATGCTTCTCGACAAACTCAGCTTCGATCGCGGTGTCGCGAACCGCGCCATGATGCCCGACTACCTGGATCCGAAACGCTTCCCCTGGGTCTTCTTCGTCGATTCTTTCCTGTGGCCCTTCGACAATTCGAAAGAGCGTGCCCGCAACGGCGACCAGCAGATCTACATTCCGTTGCAGGAAAAAATGTTCCACCGCTGGATGCATCAGGAAAAACTGAGCGCGCTGCCCACCAGCTTCGCCGACTACCTCAAATTCATCAGCCAAGTCCTGGAAGACAATCAGAAGAACAAGGGCGGCATCGCCATCAAGTTTGAGGTAGCCTATTTCCGCCCGCTGCACTTCAGCGACCCGACTCGCGAAGAAGCCGAAGCTCTCTACAAGAAATACGCGAAAGGCGGCGTGCCCAGCGAGCCCGAATACCGCACGTTCCAGGATTACATCTTCCGCTACTTGGTCACCGAAGGTGGACGCCTGAAGCTTCCCGTACACATCCACTCCGCCGTCGGTATCGGCGACTACTTCAACATCTCCGAGAGCAACATCATGCAGCTCGAAAACATCCTGCGCGATCCGCGCTACTCGGGTACCACTTTTGTCATGATCCACGGCGGATATCCGCTGGAGCGAGAAGCGATCTGGCTAGCCGCCATGAAGAATGTGTACATGGAATCGTCGCTGATGGAGATCGTGATGTACCCGGCAGCATTTAAGGATGCGCTCAAGCAGTGGCTGGAAACTTTCCCCGATAAGATTACCTTCGGTACCGATTGCTTTCCGTACAACGATGTCCTCGGCGCCGAAGAGAGTTACTGGCTCGGAGCCCAGAGCGCTCGTGAAGGCTTGGCCGCCGCGCTCGCCGAAATGGTCTCTTCCGGAGAAATCACCGACGCCAAAGCCATCGAGATGGCCCACGCCTATCTCCATGACACCGCCGTCAGCCTCTATCCTTCATTAGCCCACTGACATGAAAAAGAAAACATCAAAGAAGACAGCACGAAAATCCGGTGCGAAGACCACAAAGAAAAGCACCGCGAGCCCCGCGAGCACGGTCGCGCTCAAAGGCACGGTCTCAAAAGCCAGGCGTAAGGCCGAACTGCGCCACATCCCCTGGAGCTCGGTTGAAGTCGAGCAGCTGAATCCGCTGCTCGGCCGCCATTTCGTGGTAGGGCAGAACATTATGCTCGCGCGCGTTCTGTTGAAGAAGGGGTGCATCGTGCCCGAACACAGCCACCCCAATGAGCAACTTACTTATATCGCGGAAGGTGCGTTGAAGTTCTGGATCGACGGAAAAGAAATCGTGGTGAATGCAGGCGAGGTCCTGACCATTCCGCCCAATATGCCCCACAAGGCCGAAGCGCTCGAAGACACGGTCGATTTCGACGTCTTCAACCCGCCCCGCGCTGATTGGATGAGTGGGACCGACGCGTACTTGCGGTAGCGCAGGCCGGGTTTCCCCTGTGGCCCCCTGTGTCGTTCATGGTAAAGGCTTTTCCATCACAGAGGAAACAGGGGTCCACAGGGGAATACTGTCTTAAAGGAAAAAACCGTGGGTCGCGACTGGGATCGCCGTCAGTTGAGCCATACCTCACCTCCCCCAAGCTTGGTGGAATGATTATGAAAACTTCGCGAGCGTGTAGAGATGCGGCTTGCCGCGTCTCTACGGGTTCTGAGGTTTGAAGCGGTCGTCGACTTCGACCCGGTATCCGGCGACGAGCCGATTGGTCTCATTCGCCATGCCGACGACGGACATCAATTCCTTGAACTGTGCGTCGGTCATGCCCTTATTCTTCGCGGAGGCCGTGTGCGATGCGATGCAGTACTCGCACTGGTTGGTGACGGAGACAGCAACGTACATCATCTCCTTGGTGAGCGGGTCAAGGGCGCCGGGAGCCATGATCTGCTTGATGTCTTCCCATGTGCGCTTGAGCAGGACGGGATCGTGCGCGATGGCTTTCCAGAAATTGTTGATCCAGTCCGTCTTGCGCGTGGCCATTATGTCGTCGTAGATGGCGCGAACTTCGGGGCTGGCGTCGGCGTATTCGATGAGTCCAAAGATGGACATGAGGTTTCTCCCAATTTGATAAAAGGTCTCAGGTCCTAGGTCTCAGGTCTCGAGAAAACCGAGAGCACTTGGAATTGATTTCTGCGCCGTCGCTGCATCCAAGAATCTTGGCCATCGGTTGTTGCCCGGGATTTCCATTTTGTCCCCGCGATTGCGAATTTTGCGCTCCTTCACCTTAAGAGGCAAGCTATTTCTTCTCCGTTCTTCTCTCAACGGGGACCCTCGAAGGCTGGTGTCCGCCCCAAAAGCGAGCCGGCCCCAGGCACTACTGCCAGTGCGGCGAGGTCGGCTGCTGGCCATTGCCCGCATCAGAGCAAGGGTGACCGTGGTCTGGGACTCGTTACAACAGCCACAGCGCCCCGAACGCGATGCCGTACCAGCTCTTCTGGTTTTGGATTTGAAAATCCTCCGCTCGATTTGCCCGAACATGATGCAATTGACGCAACCGCGAGCGAATCTGTTCAGCGGCTGCATCCATCCCGTCCAGAGAATCAATCTCGATGACGATCCCGGTATAGTGATCCACGTTCATCAGCCGACGCATCGCGGTAGAAAGCGGCACGTATCAACTTGCCATTCCTGCTCCAGTGCCGCCGGCGGACAGTTTCAACCAGCAAGCCGCCGAACGAGGCAAGGCCGTATTTGACGGAAAAGGCAAGTGCTCCACTTGTCATGTTCCTCCCCTTTACACCGAACCCGGCTGGAACATGCACAACCCGAGTGAAGTTTGTGTGGACGATTTCCAGGCCAACCGATCTCCCGACAAAAACTACCGGACAGCGCCGCTAAATGGCCTGTGACAGGCTTGCCGGGGAGCGCTGCCTCAACAGTTCTCCCCGGTTAATTCCCTAAACCTCGGCGGCGCGTAGTCGGCCTAAACGCACCGACGTCCACCCTACCCAACCAAACAGGGCGCGCCGTCGAGAACGGGGAAGGCAAGGCCCCTCATTCGGAAATGATGCGGCGCACCTTGAGCGTGGGCGCGCGTTGCTTCACAGCTTCGCATTGGCTATAAAGCGAAAGCAGGTGATCAGAAAGCTTCGTGCTCCGCACTATCTCGGCCGCATCGCTGCGGACCGACAGCGGACCGTGCCTTCGAAGATCTGGTGTAAAAGCTTGCCCTTGCCATCTGTTATCGACATCTATCGGTAAGCCACACGCGACTAGACAGAGATTACGTCGCCTTTTTCAGCTACT
>JBBSFW010000115.1:0-11948 GCA_038254805.1 Terriglobales bacterium | reverse complement strand
ACCGAACGCGGTACTTGCGCTTAAGCGAGAGGGCTACGGGCGAACAGATTTTAGCCCGCGCGATGCGATGGAAACGCTAAGTTATCCGGGCTTCTGGCGCATGGCACGAAAGCATTGGCGAGAAGGAGCGGGCGAAGTCCGCCGTTCTTTCAGCAAGAGGCTGTTGGTGCGGGAGCTGCGGAAACTTGTGCCTGAAATCAACGTTTCCGATCTTGTAAAGGATGGATGCGGAGTGCGGGCGCAGGCGTTGCGCCGCGATGGATCGCTGGTTGATGATTTTCATTTTCTACATTTGCAAAACATGCTTCACGTATGGAATGTTCCGTCGCCGGCGGCAACGGCATCGCTGCCCATTGGACGGGCGATCCTGGAAATGGCGCGGAGCGCTTTCCATCTGGACCGGTTAGCATCACGAAACTGACCGGTGCGGACAGTTCGACATAACGAGCATCATTCAAGCGGAGCCCGCTGGCTCCGCTTTTTTATCGGTGAATATCACCACAGTTAAGGGCGCCCGGATGCCCATGAGGCAGTGTCTTTCAGGGAAAGAAATGACGCAGAACGTCGAGCAATAGCTTCTCAAGCTCTTCAAGTTCAGTTCGGATGCCGCCATGCGTTTCCCACCACACCACGCTGAGAAATCGCGTACCCTTACGGCCTGCTCTCGCTTGCTGCGCATTGCAAGGGTCAGTCGGAAACTATTTCTTCCAGCCAACGCCGGTAGAAAACATTGTCGATGACGCAAAACATTGTCGATGACGCAATTTATTCCCCGGCGACGCGCTACTCTTCTTTTCGTGCTCGGCCACAGGTACGGGCGACGCAATACGTGAGACCTGAAAGAAGTCACAACTTCGGTTGTGGGAAATTGAAAGTTCCCTTTGCGATTCCGCTGACTGCGGGCGGATCACGGGCGACTCTGACAATAGCGGATCGTGGAAGAGTTGCCGACAATCTGGGAGTTATCGGGTAATGGTTCGATTTGGAGTGCCGGGTACTTACTGGTTCTCAGATGGCAAGGCTTCTACGCCGCTATCTCCGACGGTCCATTCGAGAGTCTTGAATTATTCCCCAGCAGATTTCACGAGGCTGCAGGAAGCGCTTGATAGGAACTTTGCACCTGGAGGATAAAGGCTTCTGCTCGCTTATAGCCGCTTTCAATACCGCGGAACTTGGCAACGTGATCCTGCAACTCATAGAACCTGTCGGGCGTAGCACTGGCGTGAGCGTAGCACGCAGCGCGTTTTCGGGGTTCTGTCTTTGTGATGTCCACGTAGTGGGTAGGAGAGAACTGTAACGTGTCTTCGCCGTTCGTCACTTCGTAATAGTAAAGCGCAAACCTCCTGCCCATCTGCAGCCAAGCGTCGTAGGTAAGCGCCGAAGTCGCGCGGTGATCGCGGTGATTATCGATAGGCCACTGTGTAAGAACCACGTCAGGCCGCTCTGCCTCCAGGATTTTCCGATATTCGTCAAAATGGACAGAATCAAGGACAGCACGTCCGTTGAGTTGTCCCGCATACGCGGGACGCGCCGTCAGAATCCGGCACGCCTTACTAGCCTCGGCCATACGTACACTGGCGGGCGCGCCGCCCTTTTCCGCAGGCCATTCGCCATTGTTCAGGTAAAGCAGAATCACTTCATTACCCAGATCGGTATAGAGAGCTATCGTGCCGCCGCAACCATATTCGGGATCGCCGGGATGCCCGCCTGCCACAATGACTTTCAGCTTGCCCGCCCCGTGTTGTTCCGGCCGAGTTTTGCCAGCAGCCTCCGCCGCCGGGAACCCTACAGCCAGCGCAGCACCAATGCGGCCTCCGTGAATTAAGGCCTCTCGTCGAGTGAATGAGTGCATTTTTTCGCCTCCAATCCGCGAGTTTAAAAGAATCAACCGACGTTGGTCGCGAACCCGCTCGGTCACCGGAAACTGCTTAAACACCGAAGCGTCCACGTTACTTAGCGGTGGATCGCGCGCGGTAAAGTCGGATCGAAATGCCGACTGTGGCCAATTGTACGGGTAGCCAGTCACGTCTGTGAAGACGCGATAGTTAAACGCTTCGAATCCCCCCATGTTTCTGGAGCATTCCTCGATTGAACCTTTTGGTCAACCTCGAATACACTGGGCTGCCTTAGTGCGACCGGGGTTATCCGGCTGGGTGTTGTGCCTGGGGCAGAAGCAAGTAACGACAACAGAGGAATGTGCATGATCATAAGAATGTCGCTGGCATCACGTTCTGCGCTGTTAATTTTTTTCCTCCATTCCCTCGCGGGGGCACAGTTGCCGGCAGCACCGCCAAATCCACCGCCGGATGACCGCTACAAGGCCGACATTCTACTCATCGTCGCGCATCCGGACGACGATACTTTGGCTGCTCCGTATCTAGCGAAGGCCATCTACGAGCAACACAAGCATGTATCTGTGATATATGGCACACGTGGCAACGCCGGTGGGAACGCCGTTGGCAATGAACAGGCTGCATCCCTTGGCGCAGTGCGCGAAATTGAAGGCCGTCGAGCTCTAGCCTCTATGGGGATACTTGACGTTTGGTTTCTCAACGCTCCGGATACTCCTGGTCAGGACGTGCTGCATTCGCTTGAAACCTGGGGGCATGGCGCCTCTTTGGAGCAGGTGGTGCGCTTAGTGCGGCTCACGCGCCCGGAGGTTATCCTGACGTGGCTCCCGGTCTATGTTGCCGGCGAGAACCACGACGACCACCAAGCTGCGGGTGTGCTCGCCACCGAAGCCTTCGACCTTGCCGGCGATCCAGTGGCATTTCCCGAACAGGTAGAAGTGCCCCGCAATCACACTACTATCAGCAACTACGGCGAGGGGCTGCATCCTTGGCAGCCGAAAAAGATCTACTACTTCTCCGACGCTACCCATTTCGAATTCCTTGAGCGACGCGGACCGCAATACAAAACCAGCGATGTGTCGCCTTCGAAAGGTGTTTCCTACGCCACCATTGCCGCCAATGGATGGATGAGTGACAAGTCGCAGTTGCCTGCGGATCGAGTGGAGCTGAATCAATATCTAAATCAATACTTGTCTGAGCCGGTACGGTTCGTGCTGGGAAAATCCTTGGTCACAGGAAACACGACGGGAGATGTTTTCGAGGGGATCACACCAGGGCCGGTTCCATACGTGCGATCGAAGGAATACGAACCTATGGCGCAACAGGGAATGTCATTGGAATTCGGAGGGCCATGGGCGTACTATCGCAAATTCTGGCGGGCGCACAATCTTGACCATCTCGTGCAGTTGCTCTCGCCCGAAACGGCCCTGGGCGGCCCCGACAACAGCGTTTGGGTCCCACTTCTGATTCATAACGACACCGACGCGGCGAAACACGTAACCCTGCGGTCGGTCTTGCCCTCAGGATGGACAGAAAAACCGGGGCCGATAATCTATTCCGTAGCTGCGCATGATACCTACCCGGTCCAAGCCAACGTTGTCGCGCCCGCATCGCAAAAGAGCACCTGGCAGCAATTGACGTGGACGGCTGAAGCTGAAGGCCAACCGATTGGTTCCGTTACGCTCCGAGTGCATGTAAGTTACAACGGAGTTCCGCAGTAGGCCCGCAGGCGATCAGCTGTGGTCGGTCAATGGAGCACTTTGCGCCCGACGGCGGCAATGTCGATCTTCTTGACACAAAATGGGTGCGGGTGTAAAGCTTTGAGCGCTAATACAGTGGAATCGGAAACTCCGGTTGGCTCCCCGGCGCAAGTAATCGAACGGTGAGCCTGAGGATTCCGAGGGGTTCTGTGAGGGCTGTGCCAAGGCAAGTCGCGCTGGGCTTTTTGTGCTGCATGCTCACGTTCGAGAGCATTACGAAGAGCCTTGCAGCGCCGCAAGTAAACCAAGCCGAAGTTCTAAGCATTTCAAAGCGGGCCCAAGAGGAGATGGCCGCGAAGAAGTGGGCCGCGGCGGTGAAGTCCCTAGAAAAGCTCGCGGAACTGGCTCCCCACGTATCCGAGGTCCAGGGCAATCTGGGCTTGGCTTACTACTCGGACAATCGACTCTTGGAGGCCACCAAAGCCTTTGAGCGGGCACTAAAGTTGAACCCGAAAATGACCCACGCCGATATGATGTTGGGCCTGTGTTATGCCGAACTGGGACGCAGCCAGCAGGCGGTTTCTATTCTGGCATCGGCGTTTCGCCACCCGCCTGACAGGCAGATGGGTCGGTTGATCGGCTTGGACCTTCAGCGCGCCTATGCAGGGCAGCAGCAGTATGATAAGGCCATAGCAGTTGCCGACGAACTGCTCAAGCGCTACCCCGACGACCCCGAGATTCTGTTTCACTCTTCGCGCCTGCATGCCGACCGGGCCTACGAACTGATGACGCAACTGATGCAGGCGGCTCCCGGCTCAGTGTGGCTCCATTACGCCACGGCGGAAGTTCATGCGAGCCTGCAGCGTTATGATCTGGCCATCGTCGAGTACAGGAATGTTCTGGAAATGGAACCCAGAATGCCGGGAATTCACTTCCGGCTAGGCCGGGCAATTCTCCAAGGCTCCAAAGAAACTAATGCGATTGAGGCAGCATTACGTGAATTTGAACTGGAACTCGCCATATCGCCGGAGAACTCCGACGCCGAATACGAAATCGGCGAAATCTGTCGCCAACACAGCCAGTTCGAACCCGCACTGGTGCACTTCTCCAATGCGGTCCGGCATCACCCCAGTTTCGTTCAGGCTCGCATAGGTCTAGCAAGTACCTTGATTAGCCGGGGAAGACCGCGGGAGGCTCTGGGCCATTTGTTGGAAGCGATTCGGGTCGAGCCGCAAAATGAAGTAGCGCACTTTCGACTGGCCTCAGTGTACAAGGCCCTGGGCGACACACCCAACCATCAGAAGGAGATGGCATTCTTTCAGAAGCTCCATTCTGCCGGAGATAGCAATGGGCTGCCGTTATCAAGCCCATCCGTCACCCAGCAAATTATCGACCCAGAGAGTCACATGCCTCCATAGGGTTGGCTGAGAAAACGAAACCTTGCAAGCGGAGGTGTTCATCATGCATTTCCCGAAAACGATTGTTTCAGCATTGTTTTTTTCAATACTCCTTGTCTTAACATTTCCTCGTGCGGTGTTTGGCCAGGCGGTTTCTGGCAACATCACGGGTACTGTCATTGATCCCACCGGTGCTGCAGTCCCAAACGCTGAAGTCGCGATTACGGACCTCGAACGCGGTGTCACCTATGCAACCAAAACCAATTCGGTCGGCAACTATACTCAAACCCACTTGCTAGCTGGACACTATCGAGTGAAGGTCACAGCCAGCGGTTTTTCTGAATTTTCCGCGACCGCAGACGTGCAGGTGGACGCGACCACGCGGTTAGACGCTCAGATCCAAGTAGGCAAAGCGGAGACTAGCGTCATTGTAACCACAGAGAGTCCGCTTCTCAAGACGGACCGAGCGGACGTCAGCAATACCTTGATAGCAAATGAAGTGGAGCGCCTACCCATCTTCAACCGCAACGTGACCACGCTCGTGCTCGCGCTACCGGGGGCGCAGTTGAACAACTTCCAGCACGCCTCCAGTGAAAATCCTCAAGGCGGACTGCAGATCAATGTCAATGGGCAGTACTTCTACTCCAATGGATTCGAACTCGACGGAACGGAGAACCACAGCAACATTCTTGGCCTTGCCGTCGTCAATCCGAACCCTGACGCGCTACAGGAATTCAAAGTAACGACCAGCAACTACGATGCAGAGTTCGGAAACGTGTCAGGCGCGTTACTTCAAGGAACAACTAAGTCGGGAACCAATCATCTTCACGGTTCAGTTTTTGAATACCTCCGTAACGACAAGTTGAACGCGGCGGATCCTTTCAGCCACCTCAAGCCTCCACTACGCTGGAACCAGTTTGGAGGCTCCATCGGCGGACCGTTGGCAAAGGGCAAGCTTTTTGGCTTTTTCGACTACCAGGGAACACGGCGCAGAACAGGGGGAGCACTTATAACCACGGTCCCCACAGCCGCAGAGCGGTCCGGCGACCTAAGCGCACTGCTCGGTGATTACATCTGCGCAAATGGTACGACGTCCGCTGGACCTTGCGTCAACCCTGTGAATGTCACGACTACCGAAGGTGCCGTAGTTCCGGCTCAAGCGGGAATGGTTTTTGATACCACGACGGGAAATCCCGACGGAACCGGGCGTCAAGCGATTTCTTCGGGCGGCCGCGTCAATGTGTTGCCCACCCCGAATGCTTCCATGACTCAATTACTCGGCCTTTTGCCCATGCCGAACTTCGGCGCGCCCGGTGATGTCGCCAACAACTTCGCCGCAGCTTTCTCCGAAAAATTCGACAGCGATCAGTACGATGGCCGGATTGATTACAACGCGTCTGAGAAAATACAATTTTTCGGCCGTTATAGCATCGCCAACTTCACCAAGGAGTCTCCGGGCGCTTATGGTCAACTGGCTGGAGGCCCTTCGGCCTTCCATTTTGCCGGCAGCTCGCTGGCCCGCAACCAGAGCCTCGCGTTGGGCTGGACGTACTCCTTGAACCGTACACTGATTACCGACTTCCGCTTCGGTACGTACAGGTATCGGGTTCGAGTGCAGCCGGGCGGTTTCGGACTCTACCCGGCGACCGAAGCCGGACTCATCGGTCTGAACCGCGGCACAACCGACACCAGCAGCATGCCAGCGTTTTATGTCAATGGCGACGGCGGCTTCAACTTCGGTTACTCACTGGGCGTTAACCAGTGTAATTGTCCGCTCAGCGAGACCGAAAACCACTTTCAGTGGGTTAACAACTGGACGAAGCAGACCGGCAACCATACCATCAAATGGGGCGTGGATATACGCCGGGCGCAAACAACGCGCATCGACAGCGGTAACCACCGATCAGGCGAGTTGACCTTTGCCGACAGCGTCACCGGCAGTGCCGATGTGGATAGCGTCGCCGCAGGCAGTGCTACCACGGGTCTTGGCCTTGCGACCTACTTGCTCGGCCAGCCCAGCTTCATCGCGCGCAATTTCACCGGTACCGGCTTTTATCCCAGCATACGCCAGACGCGGCTGTATTTCTTCGGGCAGGATTCATGGCGCGCTACGTCGAAGTTAACTCTCAACTACGGACTGCGCTACGAAAATTACCTGCCGCAGACTGGAGCAAAACCGGGCAGCGGAGGAAGCTTCGATCCGACGACCGGTGATGTCCTCGTGGCAGGTATCGGTTCCGTCCCGCCAAACTTCGGAATCAAGCCTTACAACGCGGGGTTTGCGCCGCGCCTTGGCCTCGCTTATCGACTGCGGCCTATTACCGTTCTCCGTGCCGGATATGGCCGTAGCTTCAACGGAGCCGGAGTAGGAGCCGTTTTCGGCCAGAATCCTGAGGTTGATCCACCAGTGCAATTCGGCCAATTCCTGAGTGCGCCGAACATTTATTCGCCTGCGGTGGCTAACTTTCTCGCAACTGGCCCGCCTTTGCCCCCTCCTTTCCCGATCGACTCAAACGGGCGCTTTCCACTTCCGGACGGGGTGGGAGTTTATTTCTACTTCTATCCGCTAGATCGCTATCGCATCCCACTCGCGGATTTCTGGAACTTTTCGGTGCAGCATGAGATCCGTTCCGACCTGACAGCCGAAATCGCCTATGTGGGCAACGTCGGCCGGCACCTCTTCGCCAACCGCAACACAAACCAGGCGGTTCCGGGACCCGGCGATTACGGCCCGCGTCGTCCGTTCAACAAATTCGGCCTCTCCCAAGGCGTGTACGACGTCTGCAACTGTGACAACTCAAGCTACCACGCGCTACAAGCAAAACTTCAGAAGCGGACCTCCCACGGATTGGATTTCCTCCTGACTTACACTTGGTCGAAAGCCATGACTAACTCCGAGGGTGGTTACAACTTCTCCGATAACTACAACATCCGTGGCGACCACGGTCCCGCAAGTTGGGACCACACGCACGCTTTGACGCTGCTCCATACCTGGGATCTCCCATTCGGCAAGGGGCGCCGGTGGGCTTCCAAGACTAGCAAGGTGGCGGACGCGGCCGTCGGCGGATGGCGCTTCAGTGGCGTCACTACTCTGCTCTCGGGCGCTGCCTTCACGCCTTTCGTTTCCAACGCTCCGCTGTTGAATACGGATTTCAACAGCGTGCGGCCCGACATCGTTGGGAGTACTCACGTCTCTAGTCCCAACCGGGACTTGTGGTTTAATCCCAGTGCTTACACCTCCCCGCAGCAGCCGTTCCGTAACGGCACGGCGTCCAAAGGCTCGCTCCGTGGACCACCGCAGTACCTGTTTAACCTCTCGCTGTCCAAGAATTTCGTCATCACGGAAGGCAAGACTCTGGAATTCCGGTGGGAGAATTTCAACGCCTTCAACCACACGAACCTCGGACTGCCCAATTCAACTGTGGACGTTTCCGATGCGGGACGAATCACCTATGCTGCGACCGACATGCGGCAAATGCAGTTGGGCCTGCACTTCCGATTCTAGTCGTACACGCGTGGGGCGGTTTGGAACACGCCTCCTACCGCCCCGCGAATTGTACGTCTGTTGGGCTTCGGGGAGTGCATGACTCCTCTCCCTGTACTGATTGCCATGCTTGCAGCGAGCGTTGCCCCTTGCTCGCAAAAGCTCGAAGGCCATCCGCATTACGTTATCCCGGGTGCGCTGCGCGATGTGACCTTCCATGACCAACTCACTCTGGATGCCTACGCGCCCGCCGGCGCGCCGCGCCCTGCGGCCATCATCATTCACGGCAGTCAAGGGGACAAGCGCACCCATGTGACGCAGCTCTTCGAACTGCTCGACCGCGCCGGCTTCGCATGGTTTTCCGTTGACTACCGCTCCGGCGAAGACGTAGCCGAGGCGGTCCGCTATGTCCGCTGCCCAGGGCGTTTCAACATCACGCCTCAAACAGTTCTGATCGGGGAGGATACAGGCGCAGGAATCGCGCTTTCCCTTGCCGCGCGTGGCGGGTTCAGAGGCGTGGTGACGTTCGGCGCCAAGCTAAGCGATATCGTACCGTCCCTCAGGAAAGAAAATGCCAGCCTAAAGGCTTGGACCACAGCGGAAGTGCTCATGTTTCATGGCACCTCGGATGAAGAATCGCCGCCCGCCGTGGCAGAGACTCTCTGCAAGCAGCTGCCGCACTGCACCTTCTATCCCGTGGCGGGCGCCATTCACAATTTCGAGAACTGGCATCCCGACCAGTGGGACTGGAAAGAGGATCTGACCGCCTGGCTCAGGGGCGACCGTCGCGGCCTTTGGAAAGACATTGCCTACAACCGCCCGGCCGGCCGTGAGTTGCTCATGGACGCGTATATTCCTGAGAACATCGGTCCACTTCCCGTGGTGATTATCATTCACGGGGGTGGCTGGGAGGCGGGCAACAAGGTGACCTACGTTTCCCCCGTATTCGAGCCGCTAGCTGAAGCCGGATTCGCGTGGTTTTCAATTGATTACCGGCTTACGCCCTACGTGCACATTCCCGAGCAACTGGAAGACGTTCGCGCCGCCATTCGGTATGTTCGCGCGCATGCAGCTCGGTTTCATATTGACCCGAAGCGCATTGCCCTGCTGGGTGAATCCGCTAGCGGGCAATTGGTGGCGCAAGTCGCTGCTGAACCGTGCACCGGCTGTGAGGTGCAGGCACTGGTTTCGTTCTACGGTGTTTATGACTTCACGAAGTGGCCCGAAAGTTCGGACTGGGAAAAGGCGGCCGTAAGACGACTCTTCGGTGACTGGAGGCGGGAAACGCTGCGGCGCTATTCCCCCCTTTTTAATGCGCGACCCGACCAACCGCCGATGCTTCTTATCCAAGGAACCAACGATGAACTCTACACAGGTACGATGCAATACGCCCGGAAACTCAAAGAAGTCGGTGCCCCATTCAAACTAATCCTGCTTGAAGGCGCGCCCCATGGAATGGAGAACTGGGAAGGCCACACCGAGTGGGCATTCTACAAGCACAAGTTTGTGGAATGGCTTCGTGCGACGCTGAGAGTACAGCAGTCCGAAGCCTCAACCTCCCCTGGCCTTACTGCAAATTCCATTCTGACCAGTCGGTGCGTCACACTATGGCTACGACCTCCGAGCGACATGCTGCCCACGTCACGAATTCCCAATGTTGCACGTCCACGAGGGAAACCACGGTTTCTCGTTGGACTTACTGGCGGTGCAGGAGTTCAGACCTACACACCGGCCCCTTACCAAACTGTTCCGTGTTCGAGCGAATAATTCGAACGAATAAATCGAGGGCGTTCTTTGGAAGAGAAGTTAGAATTAATCGCTACTCGAGAGCTGCTAGTCTTCAAAATGCAATCATGGAAACTAATAGTTCCCGCCGAACTTTTTTGAAAGGTTCCGCGATCGCGGGGGCGGCTTACACAGTCGGTTCACCCGCATTTGCAAGCTCGCTTCGGCGTTCGGTTATTGTCATCGGCGCCGGTGCGTTCGGCGGCTGGTCCGCACTCCAACTCCTGCAAAGAGGCGCAAAGGTCACACTGCTTGACGCTTGGGGTCCGGGAAATTCCCGTGCCAGCTCAGGCGGCGAGACTCGCGTAATCCGTGCCACTTATGGTCCCGCGGGAATCTACACCCAAATGGTAGCCCGGGCCCTGCAGCTGTGGCAGGAAAACGAACGGCAATGGAATCTGAAGCTTTTCTTTCGGACTGGCGTGCTCTGGATGGCGGGCACGGATGATTCCTACGAACGCGCTGCCCTGCCGCTATTGAAAGAGACCGGCATTCGCTTTGAGAAACTTTCTACTGCAGATTGCGCCAGGCGTTGGCCACAAATCGATTTTAAGGACATCTCCTGGAGCATCTATGAGCCCGACTCCGGTTATCTTGCGGCGCGCCGTGGCTGTGAGGCCGTTTTAAATACATTCCTCAAAGAAGGCGGCGAATATCGGCAGGCGCAGGCCACTCCCGGCCCGATCACCGCCAACCGCATGCAAGGAATCAGCATCACCCCCGGTGAGATCCTGAACGCTGACTCTTATGTTTTCTCCTGTGGTCCATGGCTTTGAAAAATCTTCCCGGTTTTGGCACCGATTATCAATCCCAGTCGTCAGGAGGTTTTCTTCTTCGGCAGTGCCGCAGGCGATCTGCGCTTCACCGAAGCGCAGCTGCCGGTGTGGATTGATGGCGGCAAGCACCGATTCTATGGCATTCCTGGAAATCACTGGCGCGGATTCAAGATGGCCGACGACGCGCGCGGACCGACTATTGATCCCACCACCATGGAGCGACAGATCTCTGATGGGGGGTTGGCGGCCGCACGCGCCTATCTTCGCTTGCGCTTTCCAGTAATGGCGGGCGCTCCGCTGCTTGAAGGCCGCGTGTGTCAGTACGAGAACTCCTTAGACCAGAATTTCATCTTGGATCGTCACCCCGAAGCGGAAAATGTCTGGATCGTAGGCGGCGGCTCCGGCCACGGCTTCAAGCACGGTCCAGTGATGGGCGAGATGGTAACTAATGCCGTTTTGGGTCTGAAGGCACCGCCTCTGGAAATGAGTCTTGGCCGGTTGCTGAAGAGAAATTCCAGCTGATGCCCATTAACCCCGACCCGAGTTACTTTTAAGCCTCACGGTGAAAACACTGTTGGCCGAACGCCGCGGTTTGCCGAAAATATGCGGACATCTTTGCCGCCAACGGAGGAATACTCCGTACCAACTCGAGAGTGACAGGCTCCGTGAATAAGGTTGGGGAAACTGTAATTGAGACAACCGCGGGAGAATTTCTCGCGCGATTCGTTGTAAATTGTGCGGGACTTCACAGTGATCGGATTTCACGTAGCTTGGGGCAGGAACCCGAAGTGGCGATTGTTCCTTTCCGCGGGGAATATTACGAGCTCGTTCCCGAGAAGCAGCATTTGATTCGCGCACTGATTTACCCGGTGCCGGATCCCCAGTTTCCATTTCTGGGAGCGCACTTTACACGTGGAATCCATGGCGGAGTGCGGGTGGGACCGAACGCGGTACTT
>JBBSFW010000114.1:0-12107 GCA_038254805.1 Terriglobales bacterium | reverse complement strand
TCCGCGAATCGCCTGCGCACCTGTTCCACATCCTCGGGATACACCCTCGATTCCTGTGCCATGCCACCGGGCCTCCAGCCCTTGGGCACAAGCTATCAGCAATCTTTAATAGGAGTCACGCATGCTTGCCGGAAACTCACGTTGGAACTCGAGGGCACCTTCACTTTGCACTCGAAAACCGCCGCCAAGAATGGGGGAGACTACGACTTCGACTTTGTCTGCGTAGTAGAAGGCGACCGCTGCCCCAGGTTTGTGGAGCATCGTTTCAACTACAAAGGCAACGGCGCAGTCGAGAAAACCAAGGCAAAGAAGGCTCGCTCACCGTGGTGGAACCTTCCGCAGGTAGCCGTTGGCGCGATGGGAAATCAGATTGGCTCAATCACCGATTTGATGACTCAATGTACAGCGGCTGGCCGGGAAGATCTTCATCGCGAACTGGTCGAGCAACTGCAAAACGCCCTGGATCAATTGAAACACGGCGTAACACCCGACCAGGAAAAGATCCGATCCATCCGGGACGCGATCAAGCTGACTCCGGCGGCGCAGTGGCTTCGAGCGAAGAAGGTTCGATCTGTCAAGGATCTGCCGGAACACTTCGAATGTCCGCCCAGCGACCGCATTGGAGCCATGTACAACCTGGTCCGCAAAGAACTCACCGACTTCTTCACGAACCGGATGCCAGTAGGACAGTTTCGCGGTCTTGTGCAAGGGTACGATTTCACCCAGAGCATAGACGATGACTGCCGAAAGCTGAACAAAGCCTGGGCAATCACGATCCAGGCCGGTATCGCGCGGAAGCAGGTGCTGTTAGGGACAGTTCAGCAAGCTGAAGCTGCGTTTGAGTTGGGTAAGGACGACAAAGCGCAGAAATCGAAGTTGCTGCATACCCTCTGTCAGGCTCGGGCGGTTTTGGGGGCGTACGACCAACAGTGGCAAGAAGAGATTCGCTCACTGATCTGGCTCGTCCGCACTTGGGCCGGGCACAAGCAAGAGAATCGCATGGGATGGCTGCAGGCACTCCACACGGTGGTCTGCGGCACAAAGAGTGACCAGGCGTCTGGATCTCTTCCGTTCTACGCGTTTCCCAACGAGATGTTGAAAGCGATTGTCGAGCGAACCGGCGGCCGTCCAGTCCAACTGGCGGTACCGAAGGTGAGCGAAGGCATGGTCGAAATCGACGATGAGGGACGTTGTTTCCTTGTCGAGCAGGTCGAAGGTGGAGACGGTCAGATGTATATCAAGGCAACTTTCCTGATGGCGGTGACGCGCGACGGTCAGGTTGTCTTCGATGGTGGTCGCGTTCAGTGGGTTCATCCGTTCCCTTACAGTGCGGGCGCGGGTGAGATTCGCAACGGGAAGCTGGAAGTTCCCGGGTCGCGGCAAATACCGTGGGAGCGTCGCCGGCGAAACCCGTTCGATAAATACCCGGCTGGTCAGGGATCGCAGTTCTTCGGAACTGTGGTTCCTGGCCCTGCCGGACCAAACGAGGAGGTATCAACCAAATGAAATCGTTCCTGACGATCTCAGTCGCCGCGGCGACAATGACGCTGGGCTTGATGGCACAAAAGCTGGAGACCCAGAAACCGGATCCAACAAAAGTCCTCCGTGTCGAAACCGCGAAAGACCATCTGACGGTCATCGAACTATCCGACGCGGTAACGATGGTGGCGGTCGGCAATCGCAGCGCTTTTACCGTCGAGCGCCGCGAGAACAAGGTCTTTGTCACACCTACGGACGAAGGCGCGAGGACCAATCTCTTCATCTGGACCACCGGCGGCCGATACACCTACGAACTGGTTCCCGCTGTAGACATCGATCAAATGCACTTCGTAATCGATCAAGTCGCCGATCAAGTGGCCAACGCCGTGACTTCTTCGATCCCCGCGCCGCCCACGGCCGAGGTCGCCCCCCTATGCCAGCAGAGATATTGATGGAAGCGATACCGGTTTCCGTGACGGGCGAGCGGGAAACGAGCGGACGCGTGGAGGTGACGGTGCGCGATCTCTATCGCAAGAATCACCGGCTCTATCTGCGGTACGCGGTGGTCAATCACACAGGCGCAGGGTACGTACCCATTCGCCCGGTTGCCTGGTTTCTGGAAGGCATTCGCGCTCAGCAGTCCCTCATTCCGGCGGGAGAACGTCAACTCGGAGAAAAGCTCGCGCGAAGCGTTAGAGCGGATGCCGCAACGGTGGTCGGAGTTGTGGACGCCGACCAAGCTGCGATGGTCCTTGCGGGTGGTCAGGGCTGGGGCTGGCTTGTGCTGGAAGAAACCAGACCCAGTTCGCCGGACACCATAGCCGTGCTGCGATTGCAGTTTGCGGCTGATGCGAAAGGTGAAGTCGATGCGCTCCTGGTTCTTCACCCCACAGCCGCGCTGGAGGTGGCCCGTGCCCGGCCCGCCGTTGAATGAGCCGGGAGTGCTCACTGTAAAAGAAGTCCACGCGGAATTCGAGAAGCTGCTCCGCGATCGTCACTACATGGGATTGCGGAATCTACTTGGAGACACGTTCCTCGAACCACGGAATCCATTTCAAAAGAAACGGCGACAGCCAAAACGGTGGGTAGTCGCGGCGTGCGGCATTGCGTTGCTTGGACTTCTGATCAGGTCCACCGGCATCAGGTAGTTGTTGTTGATGTTTTCGAGCTGCCATTCCGACAGCCACACGTAATTGCGATCGGCCACCGATCCATCCGGCATCTGCATTCCGAAGGAGGCTACGCGGCCAAGGCGCTGGTGCCATTGCTGCAGGTATGGCTCTATGCATCCCGCACGGAAGGGCGATTTGAGAAGCGCTACGACGATCTCTGCGCGATCCTGGATATTACCCGGCAGCGGCACCTGTCGGAGATCAAGCGGCAGCTTGAGCTTCAGCTACTTCCATCTGAGATAGGGAGTCCTCCATGCAAGACAACCCGAACATCAAGTACCGCCCGTCTCTAATAGAAGAAACCCTGCGCTCCTGATCTGGCTCTTGTTGCTGGTGGCGTACCTTCTCGCGGCCGTAATCGCCAAGTACGCCTGGTTCATCCGGGACGAGCAGATTGTCGAGGCGACTCTTTGGCTCTTGCTGGTTGTTGCGGCGGTGTTCATCGCCGTACAACAGGTCCTTCGCGCGGGGACTATCCGAGAACAAGCTTGGCCGAAGCAACTACCGACCGTCCCACCGCGCGGCGAGCGGGAACTGGTGGAGAAGGCGTGGAATGAAGAGAATGCGGTCATTCTCGGATACGACATCCATGGCCAACCCTGGAAGTGGAATGACGAAACCCGGGTCATGCAGGCGTTGGTGTTGGGACAGACCGGAAGCGGCAAAACCACGCTCCTGCGGAACATCATCACCCAGGACTTGATCCGCCGTGTCGGACCTCCCGGCGAACGGAAGAAGATCCCCATGGTGATCTTCGATGGGAAGGGAGACCTGGAATTCTTCCACTCGCTCTTACCTTACATACATCGCGCCGGCCGCATGGCTGACCTGCGCCTCCTGAATCCTTCCCGGCCGGACCTGTCGGTTCAGTACAACCCGTTTGCCTCCGACGACGACAACTACATGGCGCAGGTATCGATGGTGTTTGGATCGTTCAACCTGCAAAACGAGTTCTTCGCGAAGCATCAACTGAACTACCTCGCAGACATCGTGCGCATCCTTCACTACACCGGCAAACGGTTCAACTTCTATGACGTAATGGTCATGGCGTTCGATCAGGCAGTAATTGAGGACCAAGTCGCCATTGCGCGGCGGTGCATGGAGCGCGATCCGGAGATCTCCACACAGCGCCGCCTGAACTTCGAGATGTCGGCCCATAGCCTGTTCCAGTCCTTCGGCGACCGCGAGCGCGTACAAAAGATCCAGGGCTTGCTCAACGGGTGCATGACGTTCCTCGACGACGAACTGAGCGTGATCACTGGTCCTTACGACAACCTGCTGTCCATCAATGACGTCATCGACAACGAACTGATCCTGTTTGTAAGTCTGAACATCAACAAGAACGCGGCCCCCGTGAAAGCCCTTGGGAAAATGATGCTTCAGAATTTACAACTGGTCGTCGGCAAACGGTATGGGACGGAGACCGAGCGGAAGCGGCGGAACAAACCCCTCTTCTCCGTTGTAATGGATGAATTCGCTCCTTTTGGCTACAGCAACTTTGCGCAGATCCTGAACACGGCGCGCGGCACGAATACGGCGTTCCTGTTCTCCCTGCAATCCCTTCCGCAATTGCTTGAAGTCGGGAAAGGGTTCCAACAGGACGTATCGTCGGCACCTGGCACCACGATGCTGATGCAAACGCGCGACGAGGAGACTGCCAAGTACTTCAAGCAGGCATCTTCTCAAGTCCCGGTTCAGAAGCGGACGCAGCAGCTGTGGCGCAACGATTTCCTGGGATTCGAGCGCTACGACAAGGCGCTGGGCGCATCCGAGCGCGAGCAACTCGAATTCCGCGTCCTCGATCATCACATCAAGAATCTTGGTAAGGGCAAGATGGAGATCCTGATGACGGACCCCATCCAAGGGACATTGCACGGACGCTTGCATGTTCGCCCGCCCAGCGACATCCGCGTACCACTGTTTGAGCCGACCGTGTTGCCGAAACTGGAATCTTCGCGTGAGGATTCGGAAGGCGCCAACCTGCGGTTCAAAGATCAGAAGCTGGCAGCGATGGTGGCGTTCCCACGGCGCCGGTAGGAGGTAGACAGTGTCATTGAAAGCTACTCTAGTGTTCCTGGTTGCGATGGACGCATTCGCCCAAGCGCCTCAGTCCGCGACGCCGGCGCAAAGCCCAAAGGGCAAGCAACCGGCTATTCGGTACGTCGAAAGCGGCTCTGGTGTGGTTGCCGTTAATCCCGCGCAGCCTTACCGTCCCATGCCGGTTGGCGCGGCGGCACCGCGTGATTCCATCTTCGGATTCTATTTGCGCGTGCTGAATCCCCAGCAGGTTAATTGGGGAACGGAGATCGACCGGAGACTGGCGAACCTTCGCGAGCAGTCGGTAGGCAATCCCTACTTCCGTCTGGCGTCCTTTCAGTTGGGACTGATCGTCATTCTGCTCATGTTGTGTTGGGTCTGGTGGGACAAGATGCGCCAGATCAAATGGGTTGCGGCGGAGTGTTTGACCGACGCGCTGAACGCCAGGACACACGCCGAAAGCCGGGCTCTAGAGGCAATCGACCGCCACAACCGGCACATTGAGTTGTGCAATCGCGTGATCGAAGGACAAGCATCCGGGATTGGCGGAACGACGGACTCTGGAAACGCGGCGCTGACGGTGCGCGAACTACAAACCGAACTCGCGGCATCCCGTGCGAATTGCGCAAGGTTGGAACACGAGTTGGAGCAAAGCAAGACCGAGCACGTGCAGGTGGACGGACGATTGGCTGCGCTCGAAGCCGAGCTGAAGCGGAAGGCTGCGCATCCTGATCCAGACCTAGTGGCGCGTCTGGAGCGGGCCGAGTCTGAACTCGCGGGCAAGAAGGATCGGAAGGCCAAGCCATGATCGTCTGCGTTCTATCGTTGGGAAGTTGCTGGCGCGAGCCGAATGACGGACGGCTCGTCGTCTGGAATAGTTCGGGCGTGCTTGATCAGCGCGGATTGCGACCCCGGGCCAAGGTGTTCGGCCACGTCCGACTCAACAGCAGACTGTATCAGGAGGCGCTAGGAACGTCAGGTTTGAGTGGATTGTGTTGGCAGGCATCGCATCTTGGGGAGCACTTGGGAATACGAAAGCTGGCGCTTCAACGACGGGTCCGCCGCAATTCGACGCCAGATTGGTACCTCGTTTCGGTGACGGAGCAACTCGTCGGGACTCTCGACGATGGAAGCTGGGATCCCAAGAACAGCCTGCTGGTTTCCTTTTCTGAATGGAAGACCAAGCAGGAAGTTCTCTTCTTGACCCGTCGCCATGGCTGGTTGCGCGGCAGACTCGGCTCGGCCGTGCTTACGCCAGGCGGGCCAGGTGGAGACTGGCTAGTCAAAGGGTGGTGACATGCGATACCCGAAGGGAGCCATCGTGCTGTCCGATGCGCTGGATGTTCCGGCACTTCGGAAGGTCTACCAGGCCGGGCACGTCACCCCGTGGCAACTCTACCGGGCGCTCAACCCCGTCCACGACGACAGCAAGTGGAAGAGCTTTGTCCGTAGACTTGGCATACTGAGCGAACGGCACTTCCTCATTCGCCTCGTTGTTGACGGGATGGCCGCGCCGGTGTTCGCGCTGGGAGACGAAGGCGCCCGTTCTCTGCAAGGCCGCCTGCCGACGGTCATCGAAGCCGGCCCGCGCGATTCCAACCGCGGAAACCGCGACCATGTGTGGCACGATGTCGAATTATTTGAGCTGCAACTGAAGCTGCGCCAGTCTGGCGTCGTGTCGTCTTGGTTATATGAACCCGAGATTCGCGCCGACAATGAGCTAACCAACTTCGGCTACGCCAAGGACTACGACGCGATCGTGACGTTCCGATGCGGGCAGAAATCCGGAAAGGTCGCGCTCGAATACGAACGCAGTCCGAAATCAACCAAACAGTATAGGCACATTGGCGACATCCTCAATCGCGAAACGAAGGTCATTTCCGTGCTCTACCTCGTGTGCAACGTGCAGATGGAATCCTTCTTGTTGAATGGTCTGCGCGGTACTCGCCGCCCAGTGTACGTCAGTCAGGCCCACCAATTCGCGGAACATCCCACCGAAGCAGTGCTCGTTGACGTCGCCCAGCAAGCGCAACATCGGCTCGCGGACTGCCTCTCCTAAACGCGTTCAAGAAAGAAGCTCTTTGATGCGCCATTGGTGTGTCTTTGCTGTGTCTTTGATGCACCGCCGCGCCGGGAAGTAGCGCGCTCTCAGCGGGTTGCGATCTGACTACCGGCAGTTTGTGGGTGTATTCAGTCTGGAGGGCTGAATCGGCCTGTCCGGACGGGGTTTGAGTGGGTTGTGGGGTTGGCCGATTGGGTGTTGGTGTGGGGTGTGTGCCGGTACTGGTGAGGGGGATGGATTGGTGGTTGTGAAGTGAGGGTTGGGGTGTGTGGGTTGTAGTGCTAGTGGATGAGGAATTGGGTTGGCCGTAGTGCTGGGTGGCGGGCTGGAGTGGGTGAATTGCAGCACGGGAAGTGTGTGCTGGTGGTGCGAGTGGAACGCTAATTGGGCAGCGGCGCGTAGCAGCGGTGGCATGGTTGTGGCGCGTGTGTGGCCTTGAAGTGAACGTGTCGAGCATGTCCGCACTGCCCGGTGAATGGCAGTTCGACGCGGAAGTGCGTCCGCGGTGGCGCGGATTAAGCGCAATCTGTGGCCGCAGATCGGCGCGCATCCAGGTACGCCGGTGAGGCCAGTCGGAATTGAAAGGAGATCAAGCATGGCTTATGGTGCGTTTGCAGATACGAAATCACGGTACAGGGATCTCGAAGAACTGGTGACTACCGCGAATACGAGGGCGCGTGGACGCTGGGATTCGAGGAGAACTGGTTAAAGCCACGGCTCAAAGCGCTGGGATATTCGCACGTCCGGTTCTTCGGTGGAACCACGTTCGATTTCGACGGGAGCTTTCGGGAGCGCGTTTGCGAATTGGCGATGCCAGGAAGTGCCCGCGCGAAATTCTTCGTGTACGGGTGAGGGAGCGGTCCCTTGAGGGATGTGATGCGGTCAGTTCAATAAATCAAATGAAGGAGTACGGCAGATGTACGTGAATGGAACAGCAGGAACGCAGGACAATTCGGCGCTGCCTATCGCGACGGCGCCCGTGATCGAAGGGATGGTTGCGCCGGGCGGTTTCACGCCGACACGGATTGAGGAAATCAGAAATCAGATCCTTGATCCGTTTGACCCCGCCGAAATCAAATGGCGGGTGACGGCAACGTCGAGCCAGCAAAGTCGAAATGGTCCGGTGAAGCGTGGACAGTTGGTGGCGTACGCGGACCAGCGTGCCTACACCGACCGCCTGAACGAGATCTTTGGCGAGTGGGGATGGACTCGCACCTACAACGTGCAGGTAGCGCAGAACTTCGAGCGGAGCCTCAACAAGGGCACTAACGGACAGAAGCAGAGCGTCATTTGCGCCAAGGTCGTGGTCGTTTCAACGGTGTCAGTGAACGGCCTTGGCTCACACACCGGCGTCGGAGAAGAATGGGCAGACGACGAAAACTCGGCGACGCGCGCCGAAGCCCAGGCCTTCAAGCGCGCCTGCGCCTGCTTCGGACTGGGCCGGTACCTGTACGACCTCGACAAAATCTGGGAGGATTTGGACCAATACAACCGTCCTGTCCGCAATCCCAACTTGCCGGACTGGGCGCTTCCCGCCCACACGAGACGCCAGACGCAGCCGCAATCCCGTCCGCATTCGACGGCTCCAGCGCAACCGCGGCAGGGACTTGTCCAACAGGAGACATTGGCCACGGTTAAGCAGTTGTGCCAGACCGTTGGGTTCGGCCTTTCCAAGTTCACCCTTCAGAAATACGGCGGCGTGACGGATGCTTCCAAGATCGGATTTGCGAAGCTCACGACGGTGTTCGAAAAGCTGAGCGATTTGGCGAAGGGAGTCGAGCGCCTCCGCACGGCGTCAAGCAAGCTCGCCGAGGGACGTTACGCGGCGATTTGCCGGGAGATGAACTTCGCCAGCGATTCATTGGACGACATACCCAATCGTGACGGATTGTGCGCGCTGCTGAAACGCGTGGAGGCCGAAGTAGGCACGGTGACGACCGGTGCCACCCAACAACAAATGCACGGCTCAATTGAGGAACTGCGCGGAAAGCTGCTTCAAGCGGCCAGGAAAGTTGCCGACAGTGGACGCAACGGCTGGCCCGCCAAGTTCGGCGATGTGATCGCTCATGCCACCGACGGCAAGGTGACGCTGGAACGCCTAAAGAGCCTGACTGATGCAGACGCTCCTGTGCTCGAAGCGGCGCTCACGAAACTGGTTGCGTAGACGATCGCATGCACTACGCTCTGGCCAGACCTACTTGTAAAGAGCGCCTGTCACGCATTCCGAGGGTGACGGCGCTCACGACTTTTGATCTTCGGTACACCGGGACACATACAGGGAGTTGCATTTGGGAACTGCGACGGCGGGTTCCGGCAGAAATCAATGAGGCACGGGACACGCCCAAGAGATTCAGGGTAGTGCGGTCCCGTGGCGCGGTTGGTTCCACGCAGAAGACATTTTTTCGCCGCTGGCGATCCACATCGGCCCGGCTTTCTCAGAACATAGACTCCCGAAGAACCGAGACTGTTTGAGTTAAACCCTGCCGCTCAAGCGTTTCCAAATATTCGGACACCGTCTTGGGAGGGTTCTTTAGGCTCTGGCGATGATTTTCCGCCGCTGCCACCACAGACCCCGGAGCCACGTCCAGGAGGTGAAGTATGAATTCGTCGGGGTGCTGCGCTTCAATACCGAATGCAGCGAGTACATCAGACGGAAAGTCGCGCAGGTTCATCGTGACGATCACGTTCGCTTGGCCACGAATCGCAGCCGCCAGTACATGCCTGTCATTGGGATCGGGAAGTTGTAAACCCGGAATCAAATCCTCATAGCCGATCACGAGCGCGTCGATAGCGTGCTTGTCCATCAGCATACGGGTGCGTTCCAGTTTGTCGCGTGTGAGGTCATGCCGATTCTTAAGCAGGCTGGAAATCCACTCCTCGTGAACGTCGGCCGACCACTTCGCACGAAACAGTCCTGTGACGGCCAAGTGCATGAGCAGGTTCCGAAGCTCCGCAGGATAGAGCACATTGGCGTCGTAGAAGGCGCTGAATCCGGCCACGGAGACTAGAGTCCGATTTCCTGGTCGTACGCTGCCAGTTCTGCGAGTACGGCTCGTCGATCCGCATCGGCGCGGCGCTTGTACGCCATCAGCCCTTCAAATCGTACGCGGCGGTGCGTCCCGACGCGGCGGAATTCAATCTTTCCCTCGTCGAGAAGCTGGATCAAAGAGGGCCGCGAGATGTTCAACATGTCCGCCGCTTCTTGCGTAGTGAGCTCCGCATGTACCGGGATCAGCGTGACGGCATTCCCCCGCGCCATCTCTTCAAGAATGTGAATCAGCATCCGGACGACCGAGGCGGGAATCTTGACCGTTTCCTTCGCCGGATCGTCGATCATGCGAAGTCGAAGTGGCTCCGCAGTCTGCACATGTGAGGCCAGGACACGGCTCGATTCCTTGGCAATGATGGCTTCCGCCGCCGAGGGAAGAGTTGGTGCCAATGTTCCTTGTGCCAATTTGCGTGCCTCCTTGTCCTGAACCAACACTATCACACAAACGAAGCATTCGCAATCAGGTGAAGCCGTCGAATTACCCGTCGTAAAGGAGTTCGACCCCGCTCCCATCCTCTTATATAGGCGTGGCGTGTTCAGCGCATGCCCGATCCACAACCTCGACGACTTTCCCTTCCAGGGACGATCGCCGCCAACCAACCCACTACAAAAGGAGAACTCAGATGTTTGCAAATCAGAACGTAAGCGCGAGCGAGGTGCTCAGCACGCGAGATATGAATGTGCGCCCTGGACGGGATGTGACCGAGATCGTCGGCACCTTCCTGACGGTGGCCGAGGCGGTGGTCGCCCACTGGGTCGAGTATTCGAAAGGGCTGCTGCTGTTCGTGATGGTCCCCGGCGACGAACGGTCCGGGGAGTTCTATATATATGACCGGCGCAAAGGCAGCTTCTGGCTGCTGAATCTGGCCGACAGCGTGTTCGGCGGGTACCCCCTTGTGGACATGCGTCAGAAAGTCAAAGACTTCCGGCTGTTGGACTTCGCGGAAGATCCTTCCCTCCTCCGGGCGGCGAAAGGGTAGCAGCAACTCGCTTTGCGATTGCGAGAAACGGGTGTAAAGAATACCTATGCCGGAAGTCTTGCTGGCAACGCCCGAGATAGCGGCTGAGTACGCGCGGTGGTTTGTGAATCGACCGGCGTACACACGGCAATCGGATCGGCCGCACGCCGAATCGGGGCGGCACTACTACTACCGGCCACGCCCTCCGGGCGGCGGTGAGCTCGGCCTGGAACTGGAAGATGTCCGGCGTCACCTGGCCGGAGAGATCACGCTCGGGATCTACGCGATCAATCCAGAGACACAGCGAGTGAAGTGGATGGGGATCGACGCGGACTACAAGCGGTCACTCGACGACTTGCTGAAGTTGCAATATGAACTCCAGCAGGACGGGATTCAAGCGGCGCTTGAACAGAGCCGCCGTGGCGGACATCTTTGGATACTGTTTGAGACGCCTGTGCTTGCCAAGCACGCGCGAGTGTACATCAGGCACTTGGCCGGCAAACTTTCGGTTCAGGTAAAGGCGTCCGGCCCCTCGGACGGAATTGAACTGTTTCCGAAGCAGGATCGGATCGAACCTACGCAATTTGGCAATGCGATCCGCGGACCGCTCGGTGTTCACCGGGCAGTCAACCGGCGTTATTGGTTTTACGGCGCACACCACGATCTCGAAGCGCAAATGAAGTACCTGCGTGAACTACGGCGCGTCACGGAGAGGCGACTCTTGGAACTGGTCGCCGGCCTGGCGCTCGAAGAAGAGAATCCCCGGCCTCAACCGCTGACGGGCACGCGCTCCGAGCGATCGCACTTTCAGATTCTCGACCGCGTGAATCGGGAAGGGTTGCGGCGGTTGGGCGGAACTGGGTCACGCAATGCCCCAGTTGCGCGGTGGCTGGTCGTGATCGTGGTAAGGACAACTTGGCCATCTCGGTTGAGGAGCCCTCGAAGTATTTGTGCTGGGCTGGCTGCACGAACATACAGATCCGGGCGGCGCTTGGTGCGCCTGCCCCGGTGAACGCGCGTTAGGAGGAGGAGATGGCGAACGAGTCTCGACTGGTGCTGCCGAAGCCCATGATGGCGAAGCTGGCATCCCTGGGAATCTACTGCCAAACGTGGGTCACCGCCGAATCGCAGGACCGCGCGAAGCGGTGGGTTCTGCGGGGTGTCGAAAGCGGCGGGAGCGCAAAGGAATTCGGGCGATACATCTCCTTGGTAGTGTTGCAACAATCGCGGGGTGGGCTGTTAGGCTGAGAGGCACAATGAGCGGGCAACCGTGGTTGTTCAAGTGGCGTCAGTTCGAAGCCGAGATCATCGTTTGCGCCGTCCGTTGGTACCTCCGTTACAGCCTCTCG
>JBBSFW010000113.1:0-12477 GCA_038254805.1 Terriglobales bacterium | reverse complement strand
TCCAATCTTCCACCCTGATGTGTTTTTTCGTCCGAATGCCGAGTTTGCTTTCGGAGAGGTTACAGATCTTATTGCTCTAAACCTTGAAGCCATTTATCGGGTGCCGATCTCACCACGGCGCGGGGGTTGGTCGCCATACGTGGGCGCCGGGCCGGCCTTTACCTTCTTGCACCAGAATTTCCAGGGCGGCAGAAACATTGACTTCGGCAATTTCGATTTCGAGACGGGTTTTAATATCCTGACTGGGGTGCAGTTCCGCCGAGGTACATTCTTCGAGGTCAAGAGCAGCCTGTATTCACGTCCAGCTCCCACTGTACGTTTAATATTCGGCTATAACTTTTAACCGTCGCCTATAATCCGCCGAGTCGAAACTAAAAATAAACTGGAAATAAGCGTGAAAACTGTGAAAGCAATTTGTGAAGCCACGGTTATCGCGTGCGCCTGCGGGATAGCCGCCGCACAGACGGACCAGTCCGTGTCGGTCGGCCATTACGATTGGACCGTCACAGCTTACCCGGCTCACAGCAAGCTCACCATAGAGTCGAAGAGGCTGGGTGTGGTGCTGCAAAACGTGCATTTATATATCAACCGTCCAGATGGCGGGCGCGAACTCAGACAATGGCAGGTGCAGGTGAATAGCGACACTGAATTGAGCATTAAGACTAAGGAACCTGCAACAGGTTGGTTGATTCAACTTGGAAACAACATTTTAAAAGTATCGAGCACGGAATACGAAGCGTTTCTCACCGCGGATGCGCCGGCCTCTTCCGGTCGCGTCCTGGCCCGGTTAATGGACCCCGAAGGAGCGCCGGTCGATTGGGTTGGTACCGGTGAAGTGGCGCGCACCTACGGGGGAAGCCTCACGCGCAACCAGTCGTTTCTCCCGCGACATAATCCTGACGTCACGTATTTCGCCCTGGGCCAGACGCAGGGTTCCGATTTTCATAGCCTCTTTGACCGCAATACGGATACGGCCATCGAGTTCGGCGAGGGTGTAGTGATGAATCGAAACAGGCACGACTCAAACCTACTCAACCTGACGATTCCAGTAAGCGGGAATTGGTTACTGCGCTTGACGCCGGATTACTACACCAAGACCTTGGGCGTACCGTTTTATTCGCCTTTTGACGACTCCTATTTCAGGGCCGCTCCCATGGTGTGGTCGAGTTGGACCAGCTACTATGAAGATGTCACCGAAGGCGACATGACCCTCAATGCCGATTGGATCGCGGCGCATTTGAAGCCGTATGGCTTCGAGTATGTCGAACTTGACGACGGCTACGACCGCAAGCCTGAAGGACATTCGTGGATTGAAAACTGGATTCGCGCCAAATTCCCTCATGGTCCGGCCTGGCTGACGAATTACATCCGCGCCAAAGGATTGAAAGCCGGTTTGTGGTTGGTACCCAACTCCTACGCTCCTGGGCTGCGCCTCCATCCCGACTGGTACTTGCACGATAAACAGGGAAAAATCCTTCGGGACTACGATACCCCCGCGCTCGATTCGACCAATCCGGAGGCGCTGGCGTTCGTGAAGCATCTGTTTGGAACTCTCGATGACTGGGGCTTTGAGTACTACAAGCTGGACGGCGAGCATGCTTTTCCCAAGTACGCTCCTCCTGTGGATATAGCCCAGCTACATAATTCGAAAACCGATTTCATCGCAAATTACCGCGAAAGGTTGGCGATGATAAGAGAGACGATCGGTCGGAAGCGTTTCCTTGAGGTCTGTCCGGCCGGTACGCCGCTCAATGGTATTGGCTATTTCGACTCTTACTTCAACGGCGAGGATCTGTATAACAATTGGCAAGGCATGTATTCCATGTTCAGCGCCATCTATGCCAATAGTTTTCTCAACCATCTTCTGGTTTATGTCATGCCGGGAGAAGGACTGGAGCTTGGCGAGCCAATGACAGTAGCTGAGGCTGCGAAGAAACGCAGGCCAATTGTCATTGAGACGGAAAGGCAGCGAGAAGATCCACTTACGGGTTTTGGGGTTACAGATGCCGAAGCTCGAACCTTAGTTAGTCACGTAGCGCTGACGGGAGTTGCATATCCCTTGGCAAGCGTGATGCCGGAGTTGCCGGAGTATCGGGTGAAGCTCTTACAGGCAACCATGCCTACCCTCCCCATCATTCCGATCGATCTGTTCAGCCGCGGCACCGACAGTTCATGGGATAGGTTCAAGCATGTTCAGCCGGACTATTACATTCACAATTATCCTGAGGTTGTTGATTTAAAGATCAGTACGGCGGCAGGAACCTACGACGTGGCTGGTTTAACCAATTGGCGCAGCGAAACTACCACTAAGAATCTTAAATTTGCCGAGAAACTTGGGTTAAATAGCGATTTGAAGTATGCCGTGTTTGATTTCCGGAACCAGAAGTTGTTAGGCGTTTTCAGCGATCACGTGGGTGTCACGGTTGGGCCTCACGACACACGCGTGTTACTGATTCATCCTCTGTTGAACCGCCCCCAACTGATCGGGCTCTCGCGACACATCTCCGGGACCTACTCGGTCCTGTCTCAGAGTTGGGACTCGTCGCAGGGGTCGCTGAAGGGTTCGTCTGCCACCGTGACGGGAGAACCTTATTCCCTGTGGTTCTATGTTCCCGAAGGCATGAGACCGACTCAAGTCCGCGCTCTCACCGAGCAGAAGCAAACGTTGCCGGTACAACAAGAACTGGCCGGAAACGCCCTGCAGGTGACGTTACCTGGACAAGACGGTAACGTGCAGTGGGACATTCAGTTTTCACAGAAGTAGGCGGCGTCACCGGTAAAAACCTGCACTGCAATCGTGGGTTTTTATGAAGCTCGTCGGCTTTCCGCGAATCAACCTCCGTTTACGCGAGGCGGGCCAGCCCGAGCAGTGAAGCCAGAACCATAGCCAAAAACAGAATGTCAGGCCACCCCCACTTGCTTTCGTTACTGGAGCCTGTTTTAAAAATCAGTAGATCCTCCAAATTTTTCCCCGCAAGTGACGGTCTGCCGCCCCGGTCCCAAGTGGCTTCCGGACCACGACTCGTAGACTAGTTCGTGTTGCCCGGCCGTGAGCCAACAACGCGAGGTTAGAGGGTACGTGGTGCGCACAGCGGCGTCAATTCCCCAAAAGTTGCACTTTGTCTGACAAGTTTGGTCCAGTCGCCCGGATTATTTCCTTCTGCGGGCTCATAAGTCGCAACCCGTTCCCGTTCGTATCCTGAGCTGCCTGACAAACCGGCAACAAACTGTTGTGAAATCCGCGCTGTTATGGATACCACCGAAGCTAAGATCGTCTTGGCGGCAGTTTCATCGCAACATGCCAGGCCTGGCATTGTACAATCGGACCCTCGAACATTGGGACAAAGAAGTGCAGGAGTTGGACAATGAATCGAAATATCAGCAGTGCGGGGCTCGTTTGCGTGCTGTTGGCGGCTACGTTCGGGCAGGCCCAAGAATTACCTACAGCCAAGCCGGAGAGCGTTGGCTTGTCTTCGGAACGGCTGGAACGGATAGGCACGGCAGTTCAACACAGCATCGATGAGAAGCGAATCGCGGGCGCAGTCACACTGGTGTCCCGCCGCGGCCGTGTAGTTTGGCTCAAAGCGCAAGGAATGATAGATCGGGAGGCGGGAAAGCCGATGCCTCCAGATGCAATCTTCCGCATCTGCTCAATGACCAAGCCCATTACAAGCCTCGCGGTGATGATGTTGTACGAAGAAGGAAAATTCCTGCTGGAAGATCCGATCTCGAAATATCTGCCAGAATTCAAAAATCCCAAGGTCCTGGTCAAGCCTTCCTCGGGCGAATCGTATACCATCCCGGCTACAAGGGAAATCACGATTCGCGATCTCCTGCGGCACACTTCGGGATTGACTTACCACTGGAATCCGGAGCTGGGCCCGATGTACCTGAAGGCGAACGTCGCGCACGGCGTGCTGCCGTATGACGGCACCATTGAAGATAACGTAAAGCGTCTCGCCGGTCTTCCTTTGCTCTTCAATCCCGGCGATCGTTGGGAATACAGCCTCGGAGTAGATGTGCTCGGGCGTTTGGTGGAGGTTGTGTCGGGTAAATCGCTCGACGAGTTCTTTCATGCCCGCATTTTCGAGCCACTGGGAATGAAGGATACGTATTTCTATCCTCCGGAGAATAAGCTGAATCGGCTCGCAGTGGCATACACTTACTATGTAGATAAAGGACTCAATCGCTTTCCGGACGTTCCCATAACTGAAGGGTCAACGGTTTATTCCGCCGATTATCCATACCACAGTCCCAAGAAGCTTTTTGCCGGTGGCGCAGGACTCGTTTCCACGGCGCGGGATTATTTGCGCTTCTGCCAGATGATGCTGGACGAAGGTAGAGTAGGCAACACGCGTCTTCTTAGCCGCAAGTCAGTCGAGCTGATGACCCACGATCAACTAGGGAAAATTGGGCCAGACCAGGGCTTTGGACTTGGATTTGGCATCGAGGGCGTGAAGTCACCGCTCTCGGAACTCGGTTCACCCGGGGAATATCAATGGGGTGGTTTTTTCTACACCGCGTTTTCGATTGATCCGAAGGACCAGATGATCGTCATCTTTATGGCACAACTGCACCCAACGGGAGATTTGACCCTCGATCATCAGGTACATGCGTTAGCGTATCAGGCGATTACCGACTGAATTCCGGCCGTACCAGCAAGTGACGTGTCCCCGCTCGGCAGTGTGTGTTGCCCTTCGGCCTCGAATTCGTGAATTAACGAGACGCGTCCAGAGCCGATCCACCCAGGCCTTCGTGACAATTCCCTAACAAACAAATTACAGCCGCCTCATGGGGATCTGACAATTTGATGACTCTGCCCGGGTACTCTCCTCCCAGCTCGTTTGCACTAGCAGACATCTGTGCGTTCGAGAAATTTTCTCCCAGGAGAGGAAAAATATGAGTCGCAAATCGCCACAAAAGGCCGGCGCCTTTCTGTCCCTAGTTCCAGCTTGCATCTTCGTTCTAGCGCTTCTGAACTCCAGTGTGGCAGTCGCCGAGCAACCGCCAGCCCCGTGCCACGCGAATCCACAAGCAAGCCTCGATATGGCGACGGTCGCCGCCCGAGGAGATATCAGCAGTCTGCCGGAACGGTTAAGAGATCGGCTCGTACGCCAGGCTGGCCGGCCGCACAGCCAGCTTCCTACGCAGGCCTACGCCGAAGCTCATTTTGATACGCCTCCATTCAACCCCAAACCCAGCCAGCTCTTTGAGTATTACTTGCTGGAAAGCAAAGGCTTCGAGCCAAATCCGTTCACGGCCATTTTCCCTGGCCTGAACGATAAAGTCATGCTGACTGCCACCGGGCCGGACTGCGGTCTTCCAACTCTTGGAGCTGTGCGGGTAGTAGTGGAACCGAAGCCTGACTTGCCTACGGATCCGAACGATGTGGGCGCGTTCATTGACGTCTTTACAGACATCTCCGGGCTGTTTGTCATCAACAACGAGAGCGGCTGGTATGAAGGCTGGATGATCCACGACTTAAGAGTGGCCCGGACCAATAACACGCCGCGCCCTGATGGCCATGCACAGTTTGGCACCTTATTGAAAGCTGACGCCGAAAGGCTGAAAGCTCTGGGCAGCGGCAATAATGTTCCCGGGAACTGTTTCACCTGGGACGGCCAGGCCCCTCACTGGCCCAGCCCGACAGACCGTTTTCCTGAGAAACAGACCAACGTGGTTCCAATTCAGCTCAGCATGGGAGCCTGGAACACGCTGCAGCAGAGTGATGGGCATGCTTACTGGGAGTTCAACTACACTACAAACTGGATCCATCCCCTCTACGAACTGCCGTTCACTGGAGGCATTCCCGGCACGTTCGAAGCGGGACAAATCGGCGCGATCCAGTCCATCATCCCGGGCTCCGGACCGAGCGGTGTGAAAAACGACCCAGTGACCTACGGCGACAATCCCCATGCCAGAGGTGTTCTCCAGGGCGTTGGGCCGCGGGACCCAGACAGATTCGACGGCGAGGATGATTCGCAGCGCGAATTCCGCATGCGCTTCATCCCCAGCGGACTGGCGAATGAAATTTTCCTGGACGTTTACCAGAGGCTGGCATCGTTCGAACCTGGCGTTACCGACTTCAAGCAGCGTCTGTTCGACGCCTACGCGACCGAAGTCGCACGGGTTGACAGCAACGGCGATGGAGTGATTTCGGCGGTGGAAGGCGACCTCGACAGTGCTTCTGATGGCTTTGCCGACAATGCCCGGCTGTTCATTCCGGCGACCCAATACAACCGTTTCGCAGTCACCCGTGAAATCAACGATGGATTGCTGGCCCCCCGCTTTGCGCCCAGCCAGCGCGCATGGGTGCTCGCAGGCTGGCAAGTGCTGGTTAACCCGACAGTCCCGGCTTCCGCGGGGGAAGACGGCGACGACCGCTAAACTGAATGCAAACCCCGGATTCCTGCAAAGGAATCCGGATTCAACTCAGGCCAAGCGCCGCGGTTTGGGGTCGTTGCGAACCCCTTTGGGCGCTTTTGCTTTTGGCTGCTTCAGATGGAAGTAGTAGCATGAGCTGCAAAACATCTCTCCGCAACTGTCACATTCTTCCGCGTGTAGCTCGCAGACGTGTGCGCCGCAGTCCTCGCAGCTTCCCATATATGGCGCGCCACAGATGTACCCGTTCGCGTCATCGATGCCGCTCACCAACATGACCTCGCAATTGAGGGACTGCATCAACCCTCCCATTCCCTTTGGATGCATTTAGCTTGCGTCCAGGCGACGTTCTTCTCAGCCTCAATGTGGGCGCTTCGGCGGACGCCCATGTGACGAGCGCTCACGTCGCGAATTGCTGATTCCGTGAGCATCTTCCCTTTTCTCGAACTCAGGTTTTTGGGATCAATCGATAACTGTGGGTAAGCCCTCCATGATCCTTGGCTTTTTAGAACCGAAATTTTGTCCCGTATGATGGCGTACTGATCCTACCGCTTTGCTTGCCTGCGCGGCTCGGTGCTTGTCTGAGTAAGCCGGGAATGCAGCGGCTCATTGTGCTCTCCACACGCCGATCTCGCGCCGGGCTGCCGGTAACTGCCCGGTGCCAGCCCTTTCGTAACCTCCTATTCTCCGCGAGCGCGTCGCATACTCGATCAGCATATGAGTCAGCCCTACCAACTGCCCACCGACAGACGGCCCCCACGATTCCGACTCGCCGAGCCGACTCCCGCCGTCCTTGAATTCCCGGACTCTCGCCACACACCAGGCGAACTGCAGATCATTTCTCGCACCGGGGGGCTGCTGTCATTATCGAAGCCCGTGGATCAGGGTTCTGTTGTTAGGTTGATGTTCCGGACTCACAGGGGACCGGTGTCTGGGACAGCAGAAATGCTGCGACCTGTGTCGTGGAATTACCAGCCGTTCCGGTTCGTGCGGCTCGAAGCGGACAATCAGCACAGAATGCAGGAGGCATTTCAGTCCAGATTCTATCGGAACCTTGAAGAAGAAGAGTGGATCGAAGAGCTCAGGGCCAAGATAGTGAACTGGAATCCCCCGCCGCGGAGAGATTACTTCAGGGCGGTCCTGACAGCAGTTACCCTCGCAATCCTTTGTTTGAGCTCTGTCATCTACCTCTTCAGAGCGCACCTAAGGTAGGACCAGAAACCAGCCATTCCGTACAAGCCGCGAAGCGAAGGCCGAAAGCGGAGTACAAGTCGTCTAACGCTGATGGTGGCTGTTTGGCCCTACATTTACGCTGCCAGGTTTCGTTCCTGTACAAGCGAGCTGATGTAGTTCTGGAGAGCTGCTCCCATGTTCTTTTTTGCTTCCTCGAAATTACCGCCGCGGACCGCCAGAGACAGCTCCGCACAAGTTCCTGACCAACCATCATCCTGCGACCAAAACATACAGTCCACCGGAATAGAGGCAGTGACTGGCACCTTCACAGCATGAGGCTCGGACATGAGTCCTCCCTAACTTAAATTACGATTCGGATTTTACTTTGGGATTAATGTTCTTGTGGCATTTTGCCTTGCAGCCGCTGCGCTCGCCCGCTATTCAGCAATCGTAAGATTCGATAATCTCCCCCACGAGAGACGGCCAGACAAGTGTGTCGGACTCCCTCTCGGTGGAGAACTGGTGAGCTGTCGTATGAAAGCCGGGCTACCAAATCACGGTCGTCGAAGTGGTAGACGTCTTGAGCCCACAAACCGACCGACACCAGGAGAAACGCCGCTGTCAGAAGCGATTTTGCGTAGGGCCGTATGGGGCCCACCAGGGGATTCAGCTTTCGACATTTTAGTACAATCTTCAATCGTTACGAGACAGGAAATAGGAATCAAGCCATTCGGATGAGCGGGGCGGGAAATGCGCCTAGCCTGGGCGCCGGGTTTTCCGGAACAAATCTGGTACGCATAGTTTTTTTCGGCCCGAAATGGTAACCTGCTGGGCGAGAAATATCGATAAATAAGGAGGCGCTAGGGCACTGAAATCTATCCCCGATGGCTACCACTCAGTTACCCCTTACCTGATCGTCAAAGGCGCAGCCCAGGCCATTGACTTCTACAAGAAAGCGTTCGGCGCGACCGAACTGATGCGTCTTCCAGGACCGAATAACAGCGTGATGCATGCGGAAATCAAGATTGGCGATTCTCCGGTCATGCTTGCGGACGAGCCTGAAGGCGGTCCTTATCGCAGTCCGCTGGCAATTGGCGGCACGCCCGTCAGCCTGATGGTCTACGTTGAAGACGTGGATACAGTTTTCAACCAGGCGGTCTCATTGGGAGCCAAGTCCACGCGCGCGGTGCAGGATCAGTTCTACGGCGACCGCTCGGGAAACCTGGCTGACCCTTTCGGACATGTTTGGACGGTTGCAACTCACAAAGAAGACGTTTCCGCGGAAGAGATGCAGAGACGAATGGCGGCCTTGCCGAAATCTGCGTAGGGTCAAGACCGAAGAAAACCGGCACCGCTTGCTGAACAAGGCGAGGACAATGAAATTATCCTGCCTTGTTCTCCAGGAGGCATTGTGCGCATCTCTATCCGGTCAATTGTCGAAACAAGGCGAAGCGCTCACGCCGCGGTCAATGATCGATTGGCGATTCTTTCAACAACCTTTTGACGTGACGACGATCAACTCGCTGACCGCGAGGCCGCACTCCGTCAAGTGATCGACTCAGGACACAGCTTCAGCGCTGCACTATGCGGACCATGTAAGCGGATCAGGTGTCGCACTCTACGAACGAGTGTGCGAGATGGATGTGGAAGGTATTGTGTCAAAACACAAAACCGCCCCGTATCTTTTTGCACGCAATCAGCAGGTGGGACAAGATCAAGAATCCTCGCCACTCCCAGATGGTCCATATGGAAAAGCGGGCCAGGCTAGAGACTTCTCAATTGTGAACTGATTTTCAACGTCAAGCTACCGCGCTTTTTGCCAATCAGTCCCGGATATCCAATCTTCAAGTCGTAATTCGCTCGCCAAGCACGTGCACGAGCTCAGTGTACAAATTCGCGGCATGAGCACTCGTTCAGCGATGGCTTCGTCGGAGGCGGCATTTCTCCGGTTAACAACCAATCGACCGATTTTCCGAACTCCCGACAGATTGCGAGCAGCACCGCTGCGCAGGGTTCCTTTTCGCCTCTTTCTAATGACGATAGGTGGCTCTGAGCAACATCAATACAGCGGGCGAATTCGACCTGAGTCATATCGAAACCTCGCAATTCTCGAATTCTGCGACCGACTGCGAAGAGCGTTCACGGCGCGGAAATGCGAGTCAGAATCAGCTTGATCCCGTTCTCGTGAAGACCTACGCCGTCGATTTCTGCGGCACCACAACTCTGCGCGATGCCAGTCGCGAGCTCGAGAACTTCGTCGTTCGGATTGGGCTGAGAAGGACCGAAACGCCCTGCTCTGCCAGTTGAATAGCTATGCCCGCTCCCAGGAAGGTGCTGAAACGTCGCTTTGTAGGCCTCAATCAGGTGCTCATGCTACACCTCATCAGAAACAGGCGAATCGCGAGGTCCCTTTGGAAGCCGCCCTTGCGCGTGAGCAGCAGCACGCGGTTCTAGGGTTGGCCGATCGTACAGGCCCATGCCATATTGCGTTAGCCTCAGCTTCCGCATTGTTGCGCAGCGATCGACTAAAATTTCGATTTCCGAACGATGCTCCCTGCCGTGCTGATCCACAAGTGCAATCTCCGCTGGTGTAGTGCAGAAGCGTGCGGATAGCGGAATGGAACGCTATCAAATATGTTTTGGGCCAGCAGAATTCCTTCCCAGCTTTCGTGTGGCTGGAGCGTGTCTCGTCTAAAAACTCCATGGTTCAGGACATCGGCACAAGGGAATTCCCGCCCGCTTTCGAGTCGGTAAGTCTGCTTCCCCGGCGTGTAGACCCTCGGATCGCCGAGCCAGGACAAACGATCAGACCACGGCATGTATGCTCTGAGGCCTTCGCATGCCAGGCAGGAATAGGAGATGTTAGTAATCCGCACCCCGAATACGTCCTCCACGCTCCTGAGCCGTTGGTAGGCTTTTGCCATTTCTGGTCCGATGATCTCGATAATGAGCTCGGCTTCTAGCTCATCTTCACCCTCTGAGGGCAACGGACAGCTCACCGCTCGAAGCCTACGCATTAATGTTTCATCGACTGAATTCTTTCGGTTCATTAGTTCTCCAAAAGATGTACATAACATGCATCACGTGCATCGCCCACAGTGTCGACAACCAGGCAAAGGTTCGCGAAGGCTAGGAACCCCGAGCGCGCGGCCAAGTTGATGTATAAGCACACAGTGTTCCTTCAACAGATAAATCCCGCGTCCGCCCGAGTCCAGTCTTGTAGTTCTGAAATCCAAGCGCTTCAGCCTCGCGCCGACCTCCCGCGGGCTCAGCTCGATAGATTCTCCAGTCCGGGTAAGAATTGCGTTTACGACAGCAGCGATTTCGCCGACGTGCACCGAGGCTTTGCGCTCGTGGCAACAGCAAAGCAGGGCCTCGACAACGACGGCCTCGAGCCTGGTGGTGCCTTCCGTTCGATCGGCATCGTTGCGCGGTTGTAGCAGGTAAATCAACCTAGCTTGTAAATGCGGTGCATCCACGATGCTGCGACCCAAAGTGCGCGCAAGTTCCCGGGTAGAATCGGAGAATTCGGATGCATCAAATTGAGCAGACTTCACATTGGAATAATTTTGAAGTGCGGTACATCAGCATTTTGTTTTGCAGGTTATTGATCACCTCAAGTTCGCGCTCCTCGTCCTGTTGCGAGAACAAGCTCATCGTAGGGGGAATGAACAACGAAATCCCCAACTCGGCGAATGGCGTTTTCAGTTCGGCATCCCCGACGTAAACAGCGGTTGCACCGCTTATTTGCCGCAGCCCGCAGTCCACAACTCCAAATCCAGAAAACTGCATTGGGGCGAGAAGCTTATCTAGCCCGTTATCTGGCTGACATATCAGCCGCGTCGGCCTCAGGCCTTGCGGCAGAGCTCGAATGCTCGATCCCGCAAGAAGGACCGAATGACGACAAATGCAGCTCAATATGCGAAGCATTGAAATAGCGTGAACAACGGAGCCGTGCAGCAACAAACAAAGCGATGTGTTTAAGCACTCGCTAAAGAATGCTGAGAAGCATATGAATGTGAGGAGGTTTCTTTCTGTCTCCCCCAGAGACGAAACTTTTGCAATAAAATCGGCGATTTCCTTGAAGAGCGCTGATGTTGAGCCGTATGCAACTGGCTGCGATGGAAGGTGGCGGATAACGTCGGAACTCGCCATCGGTACGTAATGGCAATCATTTATTACATGCTCCCGCGCGACTGCAGATTTTGTATTGCTCCAGTGCAGGAGTCCCACCCCTTCGCTCTTTGAAGGATCCACCACTAGTTCCAGAAAGCTGCTATCCCGCAGCACTTCTGCGCTGGTGAAAATTTGATAGGGTTTGTGATCGCGCGTGTGGCCGAGAGCTGCATTGCCCGCGTGCTTCAAGTTTCCGTGCTTTCGCGGCAGTACCTTTCGCGTCGTGCTCAAGCCGGCAACTCGAGACTTTTGTGCCAGCAAACTGCCGGACGGAATGCCTTCGTCCCTGCAGACTATGTTGGATAGAGATTCCGCACTGCTGGGGAAATTGTGCCGCTTGATTACTGTCAAGGCTCACCTCGTAGATGGCGCCGTCGAGCGGTCGGACGCAAAACTCAACTCGCGAGTCCGCTCACTGCACTGAGATTTGTCGTGCGATTCAGATCAGTAAAACTCTACTGACTACTCATCCATCTAGATAGGCCGCATTCGATGTGTATCAATCGTGTAGAACACCATCCAGCAGGGGCTTACAACGTCTCGCATACCTGAATATCATGGACTTTGTGAACAATGTACTCGTCCACTAGATGGCTGACACTGTCGTTCCTAATCGTTAGATGAGTTCAAAGCAGGAACCGTTGCAGGAGAGTCCGAGCGCCCAGTGATGAGGCGCAATCAGAGTTAAACTGTTTGACAGTGCTGGCCATTGTTGACCTCGTTCGGACCATTTACTTAGATTCTAGG
>JBBSFW010000112.1:0-12493 GCA_038254805.1 Terriglobales bacterium | reverse complement strand
TAATTAGGTTATTTTTTAATCGTGTTAACTGAGAAACGTCGGCGGTGTCTACCCGCGCTAAAAATGGATGGAGCCGCGCTGTCGCGTCGGGGGGTGATGCCGTTCGGGTGCTTAGCTTTGTCGAAGCTACTCCGTTCGAATCTACGATGCTTTCTTTTTCTGCCGCACCTCCAAGGTTCTGCGGAAGCGATACGATTCGATTCCCGTCTCGATGATGTGCGCTCGGTCGGTGATTCGATCCAGCAAGGCTTTGCACAGGCGCGGATTCGGAAACACCTGCGTCCATTCCGAGAACGGCAGGTTCGTGGTCACGATCAATGCTGCCCGTTCTGCCCGTTCCGCGATCACTTGAAACAGGAACTCCGCGCCGATGTCAGCCAACGGCACGTAGCCCACTTCATCGAGCACGATCACGTCGTACCGCAACCAACGAGCCAGCACGCGTTTGACCGCGTTCTGCTGCCGGGCCTCGACCAGTTCATTCACCAAGTTCGCGGCCGTGGTGAAGCGCGCCCGCCGCTTCTGGCGGCACGCGGCCACACACAAGCCGGTCGCAAGATGCGTTTTGCCCGTGCCGCACTCGCCCATCAGCACTACCGGTTCGGCGCGTTCGATGTAGCCGCCTTCGGCCAGCTCACGGATCTTCGCCGCCGGAACCTGCCGCGCCTGATTGAAGTCGAACTCTTCCAGCGTCTTCAGCCGGGGCAGCTTGGCATCGCGAATGCGCTTTTGAATGGCGTGACGGTCACGCTCTTCCGCTTCCATCGCCAGCAAGGCTTCCAGATACCCGATGTGGCTGCGCTGTCCTTTGATGGCCTGCTCAGAGAGCCGCACGAAGTTCGCACCGATGACCGGCATGCGCAGCGCCTTCGAATACTGCCTTACACTGGCGTGTTCCAGAGCTTGCGTGGGCTGGTTCATCGCGCCACCTCCGCACCCGTGGCGGTGACACCGAGCAACAGGTCATATTCCTGCATCTGGGGAAGCGGACGATTGTAGCGTTCCAGTCCGCTCAACTCGAAAGGTTCAGGGCGCGAGCGGACGAGTTCATTCACCGTGATCAGATGCCGCACCGCGGCCGCATCCGTGCACCCGAGCGCGAGTGATTCTTCCACCGCTTTCGTCAACCGATCCCAGCCGTGCCGCTTGCCCAGCGTGAGCAAGTCGATCATCTCTCGCGTGCCTTCATAGCGGCCATGCCGTTCTTGCAAGCTCTGCCACAAACGGTCGAAGCTTTCCGGCCAGCGCCCGCGTTCCCACCACTGCTGCAGCGGACTCGATCCCGCCAGAGCGCCCGGCTTGCGCTCCAACACCTCGAGGTAGTGCTCCAGATCGAGCACCTGCTCATAGCGCGAGAAACTACGCTCGTGCCGCGCCACGCATTCTCGTTCCTGCCAAACCTCGACATAGGCCGGCAGCAGTCTCGCCTGTGTGCGCGTGCCCGGCTTCAGCGGCGTTGAGTAGCAGTTCGTGCGCACCTTCACACAGCCCTTGCCGTCCACCAGGGGAAAGCTGATCTCGGCCAGCTCGCATCCTTCCGCGGCCAAAGGCAGCAGGTGTTCGACTCGATCCGCATCGCTTCGCCGACCGTGTGCGGCTTGCCCGCGATCCGCCGCTGCTCGTCGGCACAACAGCCTGCGAGCAGAAGTTGGTTCAACTCTTGCAAGCTCTCCACCTGCGGAACCGGCACCAGATGATTGCGCCGGAAGTAGCCCACTTCGCCTTCCACTCCGCCCTTCTCGTTCCCTCGTGCCGGATTGCAGAACTCCGTCTCAAAGCCCCAGTGCGAGCGGAAGGCGATCAGCCGTTCCGTCTCTTCCCGCTGATGACCGCGCAAAATCCCCTTCACCGCGCTCTTCAGGTTGTCGTAGCGCAAGCGCCGGAACACGCCGCCGAAGTAGCGGAACCCGAACTCGTGCGCCTCCAAAAATGCCTGCTGGGTGGCGTGATAGTAGGCACGATGAAACGCCCCGCCGCCTGCCATCGAGCGCATCGCGAAGAATACACCTTGCGCGGCTCGCCCATGACCTCCACCAAGGCTTCGTACCAATCGACCTGCGCCTCGCTGCCCCAGTCGTAGGTCTGCGGCACGAACGTCTCCCGCGCCGTCATCCCCAACTCGTCCTTGCGACGGTGCACGTAATGGCGCACCGTCGATTCCGCTGCCCCGACCTCGGGCCGCTCCTCGCGAATCCGCTGCCAGATGCGCTGCGCCGTGTGCCGCTGCTTGCGCGGGGCCCGCTCGTCAGTCCGCAGAATCTCATCAATGAACTCCTTCACCGGCTCCAGCTTGGGCTGGACCCGCGCCGGGACCTTGCGCTCTGGCGGAATCGCGCTTGCAATCGCCTGCCGCACAATCCGCCGATGCACTCCGAACTGCTTCGCCACGCCCCGGACCGTTCCAACTCCAAAGCGGTACTCTCGCCTGATCTGTTCAAACAGTTCCACCTTGCGTCTCCTGTCCATCGCCCTCCCCGTCCTGGCTGGCAGGAACAGGGTAGGCTGATCTATCGGCCAGGGTGGGGCCAAATCAGACGGCCACGGTGGGGCCAAATCAGGGTAGCGAAATCACTTTTGCCAGTCAGGCGCGAAACCAGCATGAAGCACAGCCGACAAGCAACTCTGTCGTTTATGCGCCGACCGGGACGCGCTTCCCAGGCCCGATCAAGTAGACAGTTCTCGCGCTCGTCCGGCGGAACAAATTTAGCGCTGGCCTCGAACCGAAGCAGCCCAGCCTCCTGCCCGCTGCGCCGAGCGATGCCAACCTGCTCCAGCCAATTGGTGACTGTCTTCCTAGTCACGCCGTAGTGCCGCGCAATCTTGCCCGATCCCAGAAGCTGGCGGATGTAAAGGTCTTCCAGTTCTTGCGGCGCGGGCTTAGCTCCTGTGTAGTGCGCGCCTTTCCTGCCCACGCGCTCTGCCTGAAGCGTGATAGGATGAGCCGACACTTTGATAATCTCCTCAGAACTTCTTCCAGACTTCATCCCGCCTGATCGCGGGCTTTTTCTTTTTAAGACCACTTGCAATACTTCCCTTCGGGCAGGCGTCAGTCTAGGCTGTTCGGCTGGGTGCTGGGGAGCTTGGCCCGCTCCACCGACATGATGGTGACCTCGATCCCTCGGGTCGCCGGACGATGGCCCCCCAGGGTTCATCTACTAGGCCACCTCCAAGCGTGAGCGGTTTTATCCCGGCAGCGGCAACGAGGTCGCCTCTTACCCAGAATCCCTTGTCGAATTCCCATCTCGCCCCGAATCCATTTTGGTACACCGTCGGTGCTTCTGACAGCGGATCACCCAGCTTTTGCGTGAGGTCGTAGCGGACTTTGTCCCAGTCGTCATTGCCGATAAGAATTTTGATTTCTATGACTTTCTGGTTTTCAAACAGGAGGATTTTGCCCTCTTCCTTGGAACTAATGAAGTGAGATTTAATCTGGTAGATTGATCCCTTTCGGCCATCGCATATCTTGCCGCGAGTTTTGAAGCCTTCGGCGTTCAGCCTCAATTTTCCACCATTACACTGCCCATAGTCGGAGACGGGCTGTCCGATGTAAGCGCCGCGGAACTTGATGGGTTGATCTTGAGCAATGGCGAAACTGGATAGCAATAAAACCAAGACCGCATACTTCATGCGCCACCTCTCTCTAGGATTTCTTCTTTCTCTTTCCGGCCTTTGCTCTGCGAGCTTCCCCAGAGGCCAATCCGGCACCCCCGAGCGAGCTGCTTGCGTTCCTCCACAGTCAACTTTTTCATGCGGGCTTTGCCGCCCTTCCTTCCCAGAGCTGCCGCGTGTGGATCCTTTGCCATAGGTATGGCTCGAACTATAGCCAACCTAGCGGCTACAGTTCCACTTGCCAATTGTCCTCCGCCACTTCCCAGCCGGCTTGGCGCACGGCCTGATGTTCGGGACTCGCCTCGTTCAGGAGCGGTCGGCGATCCGGAGCGGCCACTGTTTGATCTGCTTCCGGAAGCGTATCAGTAAATTGTGAGCAAAAACCCTAAGAAATCAAAGGCTTCCGGAAGCGTATCAGTAAATTGTGCTTCTTCTGTCCTGATTGTGGCGCGACGTTGAAGCGTAATTGGGAAGGTCGATAAAGCTGCCATTGCTATAGCGCTTGAAACTATGGCAATTGCTATAGCGCTTGAAACTATGGCATTATCCGTGGAATCAACAACTGGAACAGCGCTGTCGGAACTTATCTCGGTATCGACGGAAAAACCCTATGCAGACGGAACCCTAATCCAATCGGGCACCCCTTCTGTGCAGGGCTTTATTTATCGCAATGGGCAGTGGGCAACATTGAATTATCCTGATCCCAACACTACTGCGACGGTTTTTGAATTGTGCAAGGTCCGCCGTGACCTCAGAAGATTTTTCAATGACAACTTTGGACACCCTCTTTCTTAGCGAGAGTGAGCAATTGGGAACAGTCCAGCCGATTTTTTGAGACGTATCATGTTCGCTGTCGTGGAGAAGCTCAAATATTCCCTCGGCGAAACACAATGCAAGCTTTGTCGACTGATCGCTTGACCGACGTCATTTAAGGAGAAGATACACGTGCGAATCAATAAGCTACCCGATTTTGCCACAACATTTGTGATACTGGTCAGCGTGACGATCCTGTTTCCCGCGTCCGCCGCTCCGCAGGCTTCCTCCGCTGCGTCACCAAGATTTTCCAATGCGGTCGCGTTTGACGTGTTGCCTGCACTCCGAGCTCTTCCGCCGACCGCCAAAAAGTCAGCATTGCCTTCGAGCTTCGTCCACGAAGTGCGGCCCGAGCGTGGTCCCATCGCTAAGGACAAGGGCTACAGTGGCGATGCGGCTCTGCAGACGTCTAGCCAAGTCACTGCCGCCATAAGTGTCCTGACTATCCCCAGTCCACTGGTGAATTTTGAGGGCTTATCTAACCAGGATAATTTCAACATCTTCGGCTTCCGCGTTAATCCTCCGGACCCGAACGGTGACGTGGGCCCGAACCACTACGTCGAGATAATCAATCTGCTCTTCGCCGTGTACTCTAAGACCGGCACGCTACTCCTCGGACCGCTTGACACAGGGACGTTGTGGACGGGCTTCGCCATTTCTGACTGCACCGATCCGTCCGGTGACCCGATCGTACTCTACGACCAGATCACCGACCGATGGATTCTTTCGCAGTTCACGACCAGGGGTCCCTCGTTCTATAACTGTGTCGCGATTTCGACGACTGGGGACCCGACGGGCAGCTACTACCGTTACGCGTTCACTACCGGCGTGAACTTTCCGGACTACCCGAAGTATGGCGTCTGGACGGATTCGTACGTCATCACGACCCGCGAATTCGGGCCGACTACAGAGTACGGGATCGGCGTCTATGCGCTTGAGAAGAACAAGATGGTCAACGGCCAGCCCGCACGTAGCGTCAGTTTCTTCATCGATGGAAATAACCCAGCGTTGTTGCCGCTCGTGGGCGATGGACTCCTGCCGGCCGACATCGATGGTAAGCAGAAGCCGATGATCGATGCTGCGATCCCATTGGTCGGAACCCAGGATGATGGTGGCCCGTACGGAGCGACCTTTGATGCACTCAACATCTGGGATCTCTCGGTTAAGTGGCGCTCGACGCCCATCGCTACGCTGTCGCTGAACACGCAACTCCCAACCGCGGCGTTCGACTCGGTCTTTCCGTGCGCGCCGGCATCGCGCGATTGTCTGCCTCAACCCGGTATCACGAACCCAGCGCAGTACCTCGACATTCTTTCCTACCGGCAGCGGCCGACGTGGCGCCTCGCCTATCGCAACTTCAAGGGGTACGAGGCTCTCATCACCAACCAGTCCGTCGAGGCGCTTCCGGGCGTGGCCGGTGTACGCTGGTACGAGATCCGACGAACGTTGGGCACGTACTCGCTCTTTCAGCAGGGTACCTACGCGCCAGGTGACGGGGTTCATCGCTGGATGGGAAGTATTGCCCAGGACAAGAATGGAAACATGGGTTTGGGCTACAGCGTGGTCAACGGGACAAACGTCTATCCCGGCATCAGGTACACCGGCCGGCTGGCCGGCGACACCGCGGGCCAGATGACCCTGGGCGAAGGCGTCATCATCGACGGGTCAGGCGTTCAGAGAACCACGAACTCTCGCTGGGGCGACTACACCTCGATGAACATCGACCCCGTTGACGATTGCACGTTCTGGTATGTCAACGAGTACTACACTCTCGCGGGGCAACTGTCCAGCCTTGCTGGCTGGCAAACGCGGATCGCAAGCTTCAAACTCCCCGGCTGCCCATGACGAATAAATGAACACGCCGAAATCAATTCGGTCGAGGTAAATTTAACCCTTCCCCGTAGAGCCGGGATCGCTGAAGACTCAGAGCCCATGCGGGGAAGGGGATCAGCTTGGCTCAAATAGTTGTTGCTAAATCGCGATTTCACTCGTCATGGGGTCAATGAGCGCAAACGCCTGTTTACAACATCTCTAACGACGTCGGCCTCGTCAAGCGTCTTGCGGATTCTTTTTTCATGGTTTCGAACCACTTCGAGATCTGCGCTAGCATGTGGGAAGCTTCTGCTTAGCCAGTCTTGTTTTCCCCTTCGTAGGTGGTGTCGAGTCCTCGGTGCAGACAGGATCGTGCTAACTCAATTTATTCCATGCACGCTTCCTGGGCGGGGGGCTGGGTAGGCGGCCCCGGACTCTTTTGGTCGCTAGATGCTCGTTGGAGAGATAAGTTCAGATGAAGACGTTTTCCAGTTCTTTGCTCCTAATTTGCCTGTTTGCTCGCGTCACAGCTGCCGCTGTGAATGTTTCGTCACCCGCCAACAACAGTTCCGTCTCATCGCCGGTCCACTATGTCGCCTCAGCGACGACGAGCTGCTCGACCGGCGTTTCGGCGATGGGAGTCTACACCGCTCCTTCTGTTCTCGCCTACAAGGTGAATGGCGCGAGCCTGAACGCTTATCTGACAATGAGCCCGGGAACCTACAACACGGTCGTGCAGGAGTGGGACAACTGTGGAGGGTCAACGAAGACCCCAATCACTATCACGGTGACTGGATCGGTCGGCATACCGCAATCAAAGCATATCTGGATCATCACAGAGGAAAACCGCAGCTACGAGAGCGTTATTGGCAACGCGACCATGCCGTATTTCAACTCTCTTGCTAATAAATTTGGCTTGGCGACACAATATTACTCAAATCAGCACAGCTCTTTGCCTGCTCTGATGTGGCTAGTGGCAGGGCAGAGCGTCACGACCAACAACTACACGACCTCTTGCTTCAATGTGGATAATGTCATTCGGCATTTGCTTCTGAAGGGATTCACGTGGAAAGCCTACGAAGAGGATTTACCGTATTCAGGCTTTACGGGGTTGAGCTGGCTGAACTACGTTCGAAGGCATAATCCCCTCATTGACTTCACAGATGTGTGTTCCCCATCCCAGCACTTGAATAGCGTTCCATTTTCGCAGCTCGCCAAGGATATCTCGAACCAGGCAACACCAAATTACGCCTACATCACCCCGAATCTGCAGCACGACGCTGCTATAGGCACTCTTGGGCAGGCGGATACCTGGCTTTCACAACAGGTGCCAAAGATCCTTGCCTTACCTGAGTTTCAATCCACCGGGGACGGCATACTGTTCCTCGTCTGGGACGAAGGCAACGTGTCGGGAGATAACCGGTGCGGTGCAACCGTAAACACCGGCTGCGGCGGACGGGTTGCAACACTTGTCATCGGGCCAAAGGTCCGGCGGGGCTTCAAATCACAGATGCTGTATCACCATCAGAACCTGTTGCGAACAGTCTGTGATGCTCTGCGGTTCTCTTCTTGTCCGGGGGCAGGCTCGAGCGCGACTTCGATGGCTGACTTCTTTTGACGATAGGATTTCCCCCTGTGGTCAAGCAACTACCCGTCAGATTCAGACTTCCGGCGAATTGAGGTCAAGCTGGCGGGCGGACCCGACGGCGTGGACTACAAGACTCGCCATCGCACGGGATACTACACTTCGAAGTCGCATTGACGCCCGGGTTAAACGTTATCGTGGACAAGAAAAAAGGAGCCCGGCTCCTAAGAACGCGAACCCCTGAACGTCAGAACGTGAAAGTAACACCAAGACGAATGTCGCGCGAGAGCTGCCACAGGTTCGGCTGTCCGTACTGGGAGTGCTTAAACGTTACGGACCGAGAGTTCCGGCGCTCCCGGTCCGAGTTTCACTTCCCAAAGTCTTTCCGATTCTGGCGCGACTAAGCAGCGGGCCACGAGATGAAACGAAGAATTGTAACGCATGCAGAATCTCTGGCGCACGTAGAATCTACGGTATAGACGCTCACTGGCGGTATGGACCGTGAGATCCCTCTTCAGCAGGGTAATTCAGCGAGATACCGTCCCAGAACCGGTCCGAGATGAAACGAAGAATTGTAACGCATGCAGAATCTCTGGCGCACGTAGAATCTACGGCATAGACGCTCACTGGCGGTATGGACCGTGAGATCCCTCTTCAGCAGGGTAATTCAGCGAGATACCGTCCCAGAACCGGTCCGAAAAGTGAGGATGGAGGTTGTAGATTAGGCTGCGGGTACGGGTGGCATGTAGAAGCCGGGCAGGAAATCACGGCGTTTTTTCCTGTTTTGATTCAGGCCCCTGCCTCCAAAGCGGAAACTCTGGGAGAGCGGGCGCTATTCAATAAGCATTCTTAGGCGCTGGCGGTTGCTGTTACATACGTATTTTAAAAGGGGGAGTTTTCTAAAAAGGAGAGCTCGATGAAGGTCTTCGTCATTGCCAATGCTGTCCTCGGAACAGTACCCCAAGTAACCCTTCACTGCCATTAATCTTATGAAAAAACTATTGCTTGCATTGATTCTGAGCGGGACTGCGCTCGCGCAAACCACGCCTAACATGAAGCTGTATATCCCTGCCCAAGGCACGCTGAATTGGGACACGCTGATGAACGCCGAGTTCACCAAACTGGATGCCGTCATTGGCATCAATGTGGACGGAACGGCATATACCAGCATCCAGGCGGCAATCAGCGCGCTTCCGGCGGCTGGGGGAGTGGTGCGGATTCCTTGCGGCACCTTCGCGGGGCCAACCACGATTCCATCCAACACTCACTTAGTATCGGTATGCGACTCTGTGCCAAAAACATTCTTCGACATCCTGGGGATTTCTTCGCAAACCAACGCCAGCGCCGGGGGAACGGTATTCACCTATTCTGCCGCTCTGACCCTTACCAGGGTGTCGAATGTGTGGTTTACGGGCATCACCCTGGATTTTCAGGGCAATAACGGCGGATTGGTGGTCAACAGTTCCAGCTTCAATCGTTTCGAGGGACAGATTCAGAACTGCGGGACGAGCGCCTGCCTGACCCTGACCACGGTCAGTGGGGCGTCGGGCACTGGCGCCGACAACGTTGTCGGCAATGAGTTTCCCAGCCTGAAGATTTACAACGCCGCCAAGGGCATTCTGCTGAACGGCTCCACCAACCCCTCGGCGGGCTCCTATGTCACCCTGAACAGCTTTAACGATGTGTATATTTCTCATACTTCCACTTCGGCAATCGAGTGTGCCTCAGGATGCGATACCAACTACTTCCGGCGAGTTTGGATTCAGGATTTGGGCTTGGCCGGGAATGGCATCGTGATGAACACCACTAACGTCGCCATCGACCAGGACGCAAACTTCAACCGCTTTGACTTTCTCTCGATTAACTTCACCGGCGGGGTCACAACTGGCTACCCAATTCTGCTGAATAACTCCATCGGCAATTACTTTGGGATAGCGCAGGGTGCCGGGGGCGCAACAACGAATACCCCAGAAGGCATTCAGGTACTCAATGGAGCGCAGTATTTGTCGATGCGGATGCAGAGTGCTGCCAGCAGAGTAACGTCTGATATTTTCGCGACCCGGGAAGGTGGCTTAGCGTTTGCCGTCCCATTCGCCGGATTAGACGCTTGTGCCGGGGATTCCAACTCACATACCATAAAATGCTCCTATAACGGGGGCACTTATGCTTCCCTGACTCAGACCATTGGCACCGGCAGCGTAACCACTGCGGGCACTGCGATTCTGACGGGTGCGTGTCAGGCACAGACCAATATCACCGTCACCGGAACCGCGGTCACTGATGCGGTCTCCGCCAACATTGGTGCGGCCTTGCCTGCCACATGGCAGACCGGAATCCAACTCTCCGCACACCCCACGGCCACCAATACCGTGACTGTATATCTCTGCAACCCCACCGCCGGCAGCGTCACACCAGCGGCCACAGCAGTCAACGTGAGAGTAACCCGATAGCCCGCTATGGCTTGATCGGCGGCTTTATTGCGGCCGCGCTGCAAGCCACTCCTCCAGCTCGCTTCTCGCCCAATCGCATCAGCCGACGAATTGCCCTGACGCGGGTGCCGGCGATTCCGGATTTAGCGTGTATTCATCAGCTCGGGAGCCGCTGCTTGATTTTTAGATTTTATGGAGTTGGGTTTCCCCAGCAGCACTTCGAGGCCGCCACCTTTGTTCCAGCAGCATCTCCTCCTGGAGGTCAGCGCGCAATAGCTTGCGATTTTTCGGTTAGCGTCGTCTATTGCGTAGTTGATTCTCCTTTTGGAATCATTAGAAGACGAAGTTTGCCCGAACCGCCAGATCGATCCTGTCCCCGCGAATGGCAAGAATTTAGCCAGGCTCGGGTTGCGCTATAATCAATCGCCATGGAAACAGCCGCCGAGTTGAAAGAGGAAACCTCATGCAAGTCCCCACCGAGAACGTTGGCTCTCTGCCACGTCCCGCAAAGCTTCAAGCCGCCATTAAGGACTACGATGCAGGCAAAATCACGCACGAGCAGCTAACCCTCGAGCAAGACGCTGCGTGCCTCGACTCGATCAAGCGTATGGAAGCCACCGGCGCGCCGATTGTTTCTGACGGGGAGCAGCGTGCATCAAGCTTCGCCACATACCCACTTACCGATACCTTGGCTGGAACAGGTCTCGCGGAAAACCTGGCTGCCGACGGCCAATACTTCGCTATCTTCACCGACGGTCATCACCGGCAGTTGCCTCGTCTGACCGGTGGACCTTTTAGGTACAAGACCTTCGCCGCTCAATACCTTGAGAAAGCGATAAAAATGGCCTCGAAACCGTTGAAGCAAGCGGTGATCGCGCCCTCGATGCTTGCCCTGCTATATCCCCTAGAGGGGGAAGTAACGGGCTACACTCGCGAACAATTTCTCAGCGACTTATGCGACGAGTGCGAGAAAGATATTCGCAAGTGCTTTGCTGCAGGTGCTGCGCGCGTCTCGATTGACTTCACGGAGGGGAGGCTCGCTTGCAAGAACGACCCTAGAAATCCCTGGACCGGTCGCGGCATGCTGGAGCAATTCGTCGAACTCAATAACTGGGTAATCGATAGGTTCTCGGCCGCTGAGCGTAAGAACATCGGTATTCACACATGTCCCGGCGGGGATTGCGATTCGACCCACAGCGCCGAAGTAGACTACGCCGAATTGCTTCCCAGCATGTTCAAGATGAATGCCGGCTATTTCCTGATCCAGTTAGCGAGCGAGAAAGATAAGGAGCGCGTTTACAAGCTCTGCGGGCAATACAGCAGAGAGGACGCGAATGGAGTGGCGCAAGTCTGCTTTATTGGGGTGATTGATCCTTTGAACCCACGCGTCGAGACTGCGGAGGAAGTCTGTGCCGATCTAGTTCTCGCCTCCAAGTACATTCCAGTGGCTCGCCTCGGCTCGACTGACGACTGCGGATTCTCGCCATTTAGTGTGGATGTGAAGCCCAAACACGGGTCCCCGGACATTGCCCGCGACATCGCGTTTCGGAAGATCGCGTCTCGCGTCAAGGGGACTGAGATGGCTTCCGAGCGCCTTGGCACCCGTGCGGCTGCATAGGCAGCAGCAGTTCGATTACTTGCTCGTCGAACAGTTTATTCCGTAACCGGACTAAAGCGGGACGGCGAAGATATGTTCGCGAAAGAAACTGGCGCGATGTTCGCGGTCGCGGAAAGCCTCCGTTCCGCCGGCTCCGAGAAGCGGCACTTATACCGCCAGCCGATCAGCTGAAACCCGGGGAGCAAAATGGGGAGCAATCGCACCCGAATCAGGCAGAATCACCCCAATTGAGAACAGTTGCTCCCGAATGTAAGTTGTTGGGAAGATTGAAGCGGCAAAACCGTGGAAGGTTTAGCAAATGAATCGTTCTCCCCGCTCTTACTCCTTTTCAAACACTTGCGCTCGGAAGTCGGGTTTCCACGTTGGGCTCCGAGCCTCTCATTCGGCAGTTCCTGTGCTCCGGTTTGTGCTCCGGCAAAGTACACAACCCGGTGCTCGTTTCAGCCGTCATTCGGATCGGGCGACCATTCGATTCCCACTTGGTCGGCCCTAGAGTCGAACCGCTCTGGCGCCACCTTTCACAGGCGAGCCATCATTTGGAAGGCGAGCGCTCTTGGTGGATTTCACATGGTTGGGAAAGGCAGACTTTTTTCGCATGGGCGCCTCGCAATCATGTCATCTTACGCT
>JBBSFW010000111.1:0-13247 GCA_038254805.1 Terriglobales bacterium | reverse complement strand
GAAAAACATTGCTCGTCCGCCGCACCACCCCATGCACCTCATACCCCTTGGTCAGCAGCAACTCCGTCAGGTACGGTCCATCCTGGCCTGTGATGCCGGTGATTAATGCGACTTTCCTCTCCATATTCTTCCGCGTTGGCGGGGATGCTCATGTTCGCTTCGCTCGTGGTCAAAAGTAATCTTTTAGTGCGCGCCAGGTATCTCTACTTTGCTCTGACGCGATGAAACTCCTCATCACCGGAGTCTGCGGTTTTGTGGGGAGCCGCATCGCGTCTTGGTTCCGGGAACACAAGCCCGACGTTCACATCATCGGGCTTGATAATTTTGCCCGGCCAGGCAGTGAGACCAATCGGCTGACGCTAAAATCACTGGGAGTTACCGTCCAGCATGGTGACACCCGAATCCCATCCGATTTCGAGCTTCTTCCCGAAGTGGAGTGGATCATTGATGCTGCCGCTAATCCCAGTGTGCTCGCAGGCATCGATGGACAAACCAGTTCGCGCCAACTAGTCGAGCACAACCTTTACGGCACCGTAAATCTACTTGAGCACTGCCGACGTTGTCACTGTGGCCTGGTTCTTCTCAGCACCAGTCGAGTCTATTCCATCAATGCCCTGCGCGCGCTTCCGCTTGTCGCAGCCAATGGAGCGTACACATGGGATGAGGCATCGCATTCAGCGGTCATTGGCGCTTCAGCTAACGGCATAGATGTCGATTTCCCGACTACGCCTCCAATCTCACTTTATGGCAGCACCAAACTCGCCTCCGAATTACTGGCCCTCGAGTACAGCGAAGCTTTCTCCTTGCCGGTGTGGATCAATCGCTGTGGCGTCATGGCCGGCGCAGGTCAATTCGGCACCGCCGACCAGGGAATTTTCTCCTTCTGGATTCACAGCTATGCGCAAAAGCGGCCACTCAAATACATCGGCTTTGACGGCACCGGATGCCAGGTGCGAGATGCCCTCCATCCCGACGATCTCGCTGAATTGATCGCCCGGCAGATCGGCATCAACCCTGCGCCCGGAAGTAATATTCTCAACCTCGGAGGTAGTCCTGAGAACGCAATGTCACTCGCTCAGCTCAGTAGTTGGTGCGCTCAACGCTTCGGTCAACACCACGTGGAGAGCACTCGGAAGTCGCGCCTATTTGATGTGCCCTGGTTAATCATGGATAACCGTCGCGCCAGTGAGCAGCTCAAATGGCAGCCAAAGCGGAACCTCCATTCCATTCTCGATGAGATTGCAGAACATGCCGAACTTAATCCAAACTGGCTGCACCTCTCCTCCGCGCAATGAACGCTCAGCTTCCCGCACTTCAACTCCTGAGTGTCATCATTCCGGCGCGTGACGAAGAATCGTGCGTCGCCTCCACCATTGAGCACCTTCACGTCGAACTCCGACTCCACCATGTCCCGCACGAAATCATCGCAGTAGATGACGGCAGCAGCGACGGCACCTGGATGGCGCTTCAGCAACTGCAAAGGCGGATAGATGTGCTGCGACCGGTGCACAATGCCGGCCCGCATGGTTTCGGACGCGCCGTCCTCCGCGGTTTCGATCACATGAAAGGCGACGCTGTCGTTCTCATGATGGCGGATGAATCCGATGATTCCCGCGACGTCGTCCGCTACTGGCAAACGCTCAATGCCGGCTACGATTGCGTTTTCGGCAGCCGCTTCATCAAAGGCGGGCGTGTCATCGATTATCCTATCTTCAAACTATGGATGAATCGCTGCGCCAACTTGTTCATCCGCGTGCTCTTTGGCGTTCGAGCTAACGACATCACGAATGCCTTTAAGGCATACCGCCGCGAAGTCATCGAAGGCTGCCGCCCGTTCCTGTCTCCGCACTTTAATCTGACTGTCGAAATTCCCCTCAAAGCGATCGTCCGCGGCTACTCCTGGACTGTTATTCCCATCACCTGGCGCAATCGCCGCAGCGGCAAAGCCAAACTTAAAATCAAAGAAATGGGCAGCCGCTATCTCTTCATCTGCCTTTACGTCTGGCTCGAAAAATACTTCAGCCGCGGCGACTACCGCCGGCAGATCGATGGACAACCACTCACCGCGGATCGTACCGATGTCCCGGATACAGACCAGCACGTCGAGACAATCCAGCACGTGAAACTGTCTCCCTGACCTACGGCCGCAAATCGGCAAACGACGTCCTCCACCGTGGTGAGGAAATCGAATGATGATCACAATCGCACTAACCATTGAACCAAGGCTGCTCCGGCAATCGCCGCTCGATCGAATGACTTAGTCTTTGCCGGAAGGCCGGATAAACGTTACGTCTTTAAGAACAGTTACCCGGCTGAGCTCGTATTTCGTTTCGAGTGGACTCGCACTGCTCAGTGGAGTCGCACTGGTCGCGGGAGCAGTAACCGCGCCTCCGCTTTCCGCCGGCCGTACCGACGCCATAGCGATCATTCACACCAACGGGACAACCACCCTGTATTTACCGACAGCTCAGACCAACGCAGCTCGGGGAGATGCTTTGGTGACGGCTTTTGCCGCGCACGTCGATGGTGACGAGATTCGGGTTGGAGCAGGTGAATATGACGTGCCCTGTGGAACGCTTCTCCTGAAAGATGCCCGCCTCACCGGAACGCCAGACACTCTTGTTCGGGCAAAAACAAACACCGCCACTCATCCGCGCGGCGACGCCATCGTCAGCTCATTGAGCCCGGCTCAAAAGAAGCACTGCCAGGTGCGCGGAATACGATTCGATTGTAACCTGCAAAACCAGAATTATCCGGCCGCAGTCGTAGCGGCCGTCTCACTTCTCGGCGGCGGTAGCATAGAAGATTGCAGCGCGATCAACTGGGGCTCGAAGGGAGTCGAAAACTTCGTTTTCATTATTGGCTGCCAGCCAGGCAATGGCGGATTGCATGCACCCAAGATACTTCGCTGCGTCATCGATACGCCTGCTCCCATCGTCAATGGCCAGGTGGTAACTGCATTCGATATTTGGGCAGACGTCCGCGGCGCACGTGTGACCCGTGACTGGGTGCGACGCGCAGAGATCGCGTATTGTGTCGCAAATAACATCACCACCGGCGCCGCTGTGGGGCAACCGATGGCTTTCCACATGATTACACCCGGCAGCTGGGCCAGCGGCAGCATTCATCATAATCTTGCTTGGAACCTCAGAGGCGGCGGTGTTGATCCCTACAAAGACAACACCTTCATCTATCAGGATAGCTTTGGCGGCAGTAATGTCGCTCTCTTCGGCAACACTGGCTTGAACATCTGCCAGGGCATCTACATCGGTGTAAACGACGCGACTCTAACGTTCGACCACTGGCGCATCAGCCGCAATCACTTGACGATTAACAGCACGGGCAACCGCCTCGGGATTACGCAGAGTTTTGGAGCGAGGTTTTCGGGCTGGGAAATTACTCGTAACTACGTCAGTTCGCCCGCGGGCCACGCACTGTTTCTCGACAGCGGAAGCCGTTACAACATTAGCGGCAACACATTTGAGGGCGTGATTGGCACCGGCAGCGCGACAATCACCAAGTGGCGAAACAACCGCCGTCCGAATGGCACAATCCTCTCGCGCCCTGCAGAGGATTAGGCCATCCCTGCGCCGCCATCTCTGCGGCTGCGGCACGACTCTCGCCACCGCCAAAGGAAAGCGCAGCCGCAGTTCCTCCTACAAATAAACCTCCACGTGATGCCGCCCAAACTGCTGAAACTGCACCCCCGCCGAACATCAGCCACATCGCCTCGACATAATCCTGCGCCCGTCCCCCAATCACGCCGGCCCTCGATGTTCCCAGCACCAGCTCCGTCTCCTTGCCCGCGCGATTCGCGCTGCCGCGCGCGCGGCCTTGCGCGTCACGAAATGCTCGCCCCGCCGCGGCGACTCGTGATTGTAAAGAATGCCATTGGCCACGAACAAGCCGTAGGATTCCCGGTAAACCCGCGCCAGATTCGTCGCGAACGCTTTCGCGCAACCGTACGGACTCGTCGGCCGTGCCGGCGTCTCTTCCGTCTGCGGACTCTCGCGCACATCGCCAAAAATCTCGGAGCTCGAAGCATGATAAAACTTCACCGGGGCCGGCTGCTCCCGCCCGATCTCGAGCCGGCGCAGCGTCGCCATCCCCACCTCTTCGGAAGTCGATTCGGGAATCTCGAAACTCAGGCCCATATGGCTTTGGCCGGCCAGATGATAAAACTCCGCCGGCCGCACTCTGGTGAAAATACGCCGCAGCGTGGTATCATCGCGCAAATCGCATAATGCAGGAATAGTTGATGCTCATAGACACTCTCATCGCGCCGGAGATGCTCGATGCGCGACCTGAAAACATTACTCGTCCGCCGCACAACCCCATGGACCTCATATCCCTTGCCCAGCAACAATTCCGCCAGATATGATCCATCCTGGCCAGTGATGCCAGTAATGAGCGCAACCTTTTTCTCCATACTTCTCCGCGTCGGCGGCCATGCTCATGTTCACCACGCCCGCGGTCAAAAGTAATTTTTCACATACGAACGCCCCGTTGGTCTGACCTCCGATTTACGGCGCTTCATCCGCTCGAGTCGCATGGTTTCTGCAAAGACAAACGAAAGATCGAACGAGCGTCGGGCCCTCCGTGCCGTGATGGCAGACAGACTGAGGCGAATCACCGGCACCGCGATGTTTTACGGACTGGTCGGCACCGCGGTGCGCGTTGGGTCGAACATCCTCCTCTTGCCACTCGCTCTTACTCATCTCTCTACTGCAGAAATGGCGGCATGGTGGCTCTTTCTTTCGCTAGGCGGCATCTCGAACTTGGCAGATTTTGGCTTCGGTCCGGTGATTACTCGGGTTTATAGTTATCTTTGGGCCGGCGCAGATGATTTCGAAGCGGAAGGACTTCGCCCTGCTCCAATCGACGGCCTGCCGAATTTCCCGCGACTTGCTCAACTTCACGCCACCGTCTCTCATCTTTACTCGTTACTTGCGATCATTGTTGCTCCAGCGCTCGCACTCGGTGGCACCTATTTTCTACTGCGAATCATGCATTTGATCGCAGATCAGCGCTCCGCTTGGATTGCTTGGGCGGTCTTCGTCGCGATGACCATCTTCAATCTTAAGACGAGCTACTGGGGGATGGCAGTTCAGGGCATTAACAAGGTCCGCGAACTACAAGTAGCAAACCTGCTGGGAGGCATCGTTTACCTCATGGTAGGCGGGCTGCTGCTGGTAGCTGGATCGAAGCTACTCGCCTTGGCCGCCGCAGTAGCAGTGCGGGCCTTCATTTTTCGGATTGTTTGCATCGTCGTTTTTCATAGAGCCATCGATAAAAAAACCCTCAAGCGGGCAAAATCCGATCGGTCAATGTTGGCTCGGTTATGGCCAAATGCCTGGAAGCTCGGCGTTACGTCGCTCGGCGCCTATTGCATTACGCAGGGGCTCATCCTCGTAGCAAGCCGGTTTCTCTCTGTAGAAACCGTAGCCTCTCTTGGGCTAACCCAGCAGGTGGGGGTATTCGCTACGAGCATCGCGGCACTCTGGCTGCAAGTGAAATGGCCCGAGATCACTATCTTCCGCACCCACAACAAATTGCGGGAGATGAGCGCGCTCTTCGCCCAACGCCTCCTGCTCACCATTGCAACTTTTGCTCTCATAGCTGCGGCGATTATTCTACTAGGAAATCAGTTGCTTTCCTTCAAAGCCGCTCATACGCGTCTCCTACCACTTTTCCCCTTAACTTTTTATCTTGCCTACCTCGCGTTTCAGATGACCTACGGCACATTTGCTGTGCTCGCGATGACAGAGAATATCAACCCGTTTTATCGCATTAGCATCATTGCTGGAGTAGCCACGGTTATCGTTAGTATCGCCATGACTGCGCGATGGCAACTCTGGGGCCTTTTACTGGCCCCTTTGATTTGCGAGACATACAGTGCCTGGTTCGTTATTCGCGTGGGACTCGGCAGTCAGCCTCTTTCCGTTCGCGAATTAGGCATCGCCGCGTTTCGGCGCGAGCAATGAGTGCACCGGTTCTGGTTTTCGCCTCAGCGTCAGCCGAGCAAGTCGGTAATGCACCGCTAACGGCAAATGACATCACCATTGCCGTCACCGTATTCGATCGCCGCGACTACATTTTCCAATCTATTGAAAGTGCTCTCTCCCAAACCTTGCCCATCAGAGTCCTGGTCGTTGAAGACCATGGCCCTGATGAACTGCTGCAACGCGTGGTCGTAGAACATTTCGGAGATAGAATCACCTATCACCGCAACGCTGAACGACTCGGCTTGTGTGGGAATTGGAACAGTTGTCTGGAAGTTTGTCCCACGTCTTGGCTTTGCATCCTGCATGACGATGACTTCCTCGAACCAACGTTCGTCGAATCAATGATCGAGCTTGCTCAAGCTGCGCCAAGTCGCGCGCTCTACTATGGTCGTTGCCATGTCATAGATGAACAGGGACGCCGCATTGAAGATCGCTCCTCCACCGAACCTTTCTCCTGGCATGAACTTCCACTGGAAGAGTGGGCCCGGTATGATCCAGTATGCTTCCCAGCTCAACTCTTTGACGTCAGGATTGCTCGCAACGTAGGTGGGTTCCGCTCAAGTTCAAAATATACCGCCGATTGGGAAATGTGGTTTAAACTTGCCCTGACACGGGGAGCGGCCGCAACCGACCGCGTCGTTGCGAACTATCGGGAGTATCACTCGCATGGCCGTGGCACGACGGCTATGGAGGTGTCCGGGCAAAAATACGCTGTCGGTAATATACAGCGAAAGCGACACTACGCTTGGCTGAGCAAACTGAATCCACAAGTACGATTTAATCGGCACGAAGTGTTCAAATCGACCCCTATGTCAACGCGTTTTCTTCTTCAACACGCCCACGGCTTTTCTGCTCGAATGCTACGTTATAATGCAGGTCTTTTAAATATATCGGCTGCCCCTAGCCCCGCTTACCGATTCTTTCAAGTGCTTACGAAGTTACTTTCGTGGCGCAGTCTCCAAATTTTCTCCCGATTATATCGACTAATCGGACACCGACTATGATTAAGCTGATCAGTTCTGGCTTAACGCTGTTTTCAGACTTGGATCAGTGCAGTACAACTTGAAACATGGCAGTCGAACGTCTTGACGTTGATAGTTCTAATGATCGCCTTCAAGAGGCACTGCATCGCCAACGATATCAATTCGTGTTGTCCCGGCTGCAGCAAGAGGACCGCGTCCTGGAGGTTGGAACCGGCGTGGGGGCACTCAGTAGCGAGCTTATTAAACGCTGCCCAAGTTATATTGGTGTCGAGCTGGATCCCGCCGTATGCGCGGAAGCCAGAAAGCGAACAGATGGGCACGCCCAGATACTGGAAGCCAATGCTCTTGACTTGCCTTTTAGCGACAGCCAATTCTCTCTCATCATCTGTCTCGAGGTTCTCGAGCACTTGGGGGATTGGAGGAGAGGCGTTCGGGAAATTCACCGCTGCATGATGCCCGACGGAAGAGCGCTTATCTCAGTACCGTTTCGTCGCCGAGGCGCTCGTAGCAGGACAAACCAATTTCATATCTATGAGCCTGGTCAAAATGAACTCCTCGCTTATTTACAAAAGCACTTCCAGCGAATGGATGTTTTTTACCAGTCTTTCACCGAGTCTTCCTTTATGACCATGGCGCGTGTACTTCACATCCGGCGCCTTTTTAATCTAGCCCATATTTACGCAAATCTCTCGCAAGGGAAAGAGGATGCTCTCCAAAGAGTCGCGATACGATCACACCGGCGCGGTTTAAAGATTGGGCTTCTCGCGACGTTGGAGGGAAAGAAGCTGCTATAACGTCCTCCAATATAATCACCCCTCCTGTTGCAGCTTGATCAGATGTGCCACCGACACCTTTGGCTCTTCCCTGCGCTCCCCCGTTTATGAAAGTAGCAATGCTACTCACCGATAACCGGGAGGAGTTTCATCGCTACGACAAGCCTGAGCCCTTCTTCGGCCCAGCACCCACTGCTCTGCTCGAAGGCTTCGCTCAGGTTCCCGAGCTGGAGCTGCACGTCATTTCGTGTGCGAAGAAAATGATGAGGGCGCCCGATAAGATTGCGGACAATATTTGGTACCATTTACTTTTAGTTCCACAATGGGGCTGGCTGAGGTCGCTTTACTTCGGCTGTGTCTCTGCTGTTGGGAGTAAATTGCGACAGATAGAGCCTGACATTGTTCACGGCCAAGGGACCGAGCGCTATTGCGGGCTGGCTGCTTGTTTCACCGGTTTTCCAAGCGTGCTCACGATCCACGGCAACATGCGAGCAATCGCTCGTCTCAACCATGCCAGACCGCTCTCATACCAATGGCTTGCAGCTCGGTTGGAAGGCTTCGTCGTTCCACGAGTCGAAGGTGTCATCTGCATCTCTAGTCACACCCGTGAGCAGGTCCGCTCGACTGCGCGGGAAACGTGGTTAATTCCGAATGCCGTCACGAAGATGTTCTTTCATCAGCACCGGCGTCGCGACGTTCAATTACCTACCCTTCTGTGTGTGGGCACAATTTGTGAGCTGAAGAACCAGAACGCATTGATCAGTGCACTCAATCCTTTGGCTTCAAAGACGGGATTTCAGCTTCTCTTTGTTGGAGAAGGAGCATCGACGGATCCCTACTACAAGAGATTTCACGAACTCGTGAAGGAACGTTCCTGGTGCAAACATCTCGGGTTTCTGAACGAGACTGAAATCAAAGAGCTTCTAGGCGAGGCCACGGCGCTGGTTCTCCCATCGTTGGAAGATAACTGCCCAATGGTAATCCTGGAGGCAGCAGTTAGTCACGTGCCCATACTCGCATCGAGGGTAGGAGGCATACCCGATCTCATTGAGCACGAACGCACCGGTCTCTTGTTCGATCCGCGCGATCCCGGCAGTATAGCCTCAGCGGCGCAGCGTTATCTCGCCAATCCTGAGTTCGCCGAAAAGATGGCGAGCAATGCCTGGCAGCGGGCGCATGTGAAGTTCGATCCCTCGAATGTCGCCACACAACATCTCGAAGTCTACCGCTCGCTCATCACGACCAGCTACCCAGTGGCTTCGCTTTTCTGATAGGTGTCCCATAACTTCTTCAACCCATCCTTCCAGCTTACCTTTGGCTCAGTTTTTAGCACCGTTCTCAGTTTGCCAATATTCGCCCTGGAATGTTTGATTTCGCCCTCCCGCTCCGGCGCAAAAACGGGAACCAACTTACTCCCGGCGAGCTGGGCTAGAAATTGCCACAACTGAAGAACAGTGATGCTCGAGCCGCTTCCCACATTGAAGGCGTCTCCCGCAAGCCGATTCGGCGCCTGCATTGCCGCAATGTTCGACTCCACGATGTCTGACACTTCGATGAAGTCGCGGGTTTGCTGGCCATCTCCGAAGATAGTTGGGCGAACACTGCCTCGCAGAGACTGGCAAAAGATGCTGATTACACCTGAGTAGGAGTTCGTCGGATCCTGGCGAGGACCGAACACGTTGAAGTAACGCAACGACACGGTATCGATTTTGTGAAAGCGCGAGAACAGCCGGCAATATTCTTCGCTCGTCAGTTTACTGAGACCATAGAAGTTTAGCGGACCGACATGTGCATTTTCACGATGAGGTTGACCTCCGGTGTCTGAATACACAGCGGCTGAGCTACTATAGATCAGCCGTCTTACTCCTGCGCGCGCTGCTTCGTCGAGCACGACCAAAGTGGCCACTTCTCCCGCCTGCTGGTTCTTACGCGGATGCTTGATTGACAGGGGCACCGAAGGGATACTGGCGAGATGAAAAACGCCTTCCACGTCGCGCACCGCCTGTCGAAGTTTTCCAACATCGGCCGCGTCTGCCTGCAGCCATTCAAAGTGGCCCGCGACTGATGCCAGGTTATCGAGAGTTCCCGTGACCAGGCTGTCCAAGACTCGTACTTCGTGGCCAAGCTTCACCAACTTCTCAACCAGATGTGAACCGATAAAACCTGCACCGCCAGTTACGAGGAAATGTGACATTGCTATCGATTAGCACGAAGCGAATGAGTCTACAAATTGCCGGCCAGCTAAATGCAGAAGAGCGCCGTATTATTACCGCAGCCGTGCTAGAGCAAAGACCAAAACCGGAGGTGATCGTTGAAGTTGGCACGTGGCTCGGCGGCGGCAGCACGCTGCATTTCCTTCGCGCGCTGGAGGAGAATGGAGAAGGTCACTTGTGGGGCATTGAAGCTGACAAGAACGTGTATACGAAAATGCTTCAGAATATCGGCCGCGCCGCTCCCGAAGCGCTGCACAGATTCACTCCGCTTTTCGGTTTCTCACAGGATGTGATTCCGCAGTGGGTGGCGCAGCAAGGCGCCGGTTTTGCGGTCGATATAGCTTTCCTCGATGGTGGCAACAATCCCGGCGAACAAATCACCGAATTTAAGGTGCTCGATCCGCACGTTCCGATTGGAGGTCAGCTTCTGGCTCACGACGCAAAAATGCGCAAAGGCAAATGGCTTGTCCCCTACCTTTCACGACTCGATAACTGGAAAACTACGCTGCACGATGTCAGTGAATACGGCCTGTTTCACGCGCGGAAGATTGCGCCCGAACCTTCCTCCTCCAGCCGCCGAGCAGCGAACGCCATTTTGTTTATGCTGAGGTGCAACCCGATCGAAATTGCAGCCGCGGTTTTCCCTTCCAGCGTCTGCGGGTTTGCACTAGGCCTGCTCCCCAGCCGTCTTGCCCGTCGGCTCTCGGATGGCTGCAAATGAGTGATTCTTCAGTCGAGCCGAGGTCATCCTCACTCGTAGGATATGAATATTCCACCAAGGAGAAGCTGCGGCTGTTCTTTCCAAGTTTGCGACAGAAGCTTCTGCCGAAGCGAAATCTGCTCGCCGGGCCATTCGGCGGAGAATTCGGCTGGGAGCTTATGCAGTGGCAGGGCTTTGTTCGTACTCGCCGCCGCTGCTATAATGAAACACATGTCTTGACCTATCCTGGACGCGACTACCTTTACGAAGAATGTCGCGTCCATTATCACAAGATCGATCTAAAAACAGCGGGTTACGGCTACGGCTTACTTGGACCGGCCGCTGCGCACGCCATGGCAACAACGAAGGCGCGCGAGATCGGATTAACCAATTACGATCTGTTCAGTCCACCCCTCTTGTGCACTCGTCATCACAGGGCTTTGTGGAACCAAGAGTTTCGTCTGTTTCGTGAGGCGCCGATCACCGAAGAGCCTTACGATGTTCTTTTACACTTCCGTGCCATGCGCAAGGAAGGACCTGATCAAACCAAGAACTACTCCCCTGAGCTGGCGGATGCCCTGGTTCGCCTCTGCCATGAGCGCGGATTGCGCGTTGGCTGCATTGGTCATCCCGCTTACTCCTACTGCCCAGAATTCTGCCACGATCACCGAAGTACTGAGTTGCGACACACCGTTGCTGCCATATCTTCCGCCCGCCTGATTTCGGGTGAAAACAGCGGCCCGATGCATTTGGCAAACCTTTGCGGCAAACCGACAGTCATCTGGGCACAGGACCAGTGGCGAATTGACTATAGCTTACGCTGGAATCCGTTTCGAGTGCCGATTTATGTTGCGACTAATGCAACATCTCAACCTGATCCTGCACTGGTCTGCCAAACGATCGGCCACGCACTGCAGGAGCTTCGCGTGTCCAGCGAAGGTTTCACGCGCCCGCTTTTCACAGCTCCCGCGCAGCCGATTGCACCTTATTAGCTAGCTCCGCCCGGCCATGGATGCGATCACTGCCAACCAGCGCCTCAGAGCGGTGGCGATCCCCGCCATTACCATACTTGGAGCATGCTTCGCCGGCCTCTGCATCGGATCGGGTGATTACAGTCGACTGCTACTGGTAGTTATTGCTGTTCTTCTCCTGCTGTTTTGGTTTGGCGCCGGCGAACTCTTCTGGCCGATAGTCATCGCCTCCTCTTTTTTAGCCGGAACGTTCCCCATCCTGGGTGGCTCTTTCAATACCTTTCAGATTCTGATGGGTCTTGGGGTAGCCAGGTTCCTCATCGAAGAAGTCGTATTTAAACATCGTCGGCTGGCCAGAGTTCGTGGTTGGAATGCCATCTTACTTTGGGGGTTCATGGCGGTGCTCACGTTTCACGCGCTTAAAGACCGTTTTGGCATGCGGTTTCTAGGCTCGGACATTTGGGGAGGTCGTAACTACGTCAACGTTTATGTAGGACTGGCGGCGTTCTTCGTCATCCAAACCGTCACCATTAAATCCAAAACTTGGGCCAAACTCCCCTACCTTATCCTGGCGGTAACCATGTTCGATGCGCTTATCGCCATTGTTACAACACTGTTTCCCTCCACGATCTACACGATCTATCCTTTCTACTCGGCCGTTTCGGCATCAGGCATCTCGGAAATTGTCACTGGAGAGGCTGTCGATACTGCGCGGGTCGTCACGCTTGGTAATTTTGGCTATGTACTGATACTGCTGGTTCTAGCCTCGGTCAGCCTGCGCAGGTTGTTATCACCGCGATACCTGCTGCGGCACTTTTTGCTCGCGATCGGATTCGCTGCGGTGCTCTTTTCGAGCTTTCGGACCATGGTCTTCAATACTGTTGCTGCCGTGATACTCGCGGCGGTGCGCGACCTGAGGTGGGGCGCCCTCGCTTTCTTACCGATAGTCGCCGGCCTCCTCTTCGGTCTTTCGCTGGTTAACTCTGTCAAACCTCTTCCGAAGCAGATTCAACGCAGCCTTGCTTTCATGCCTGGGCAATGGGATGCAGAAATGAAACTCGACACCGCTGCATCGAACGATTATCGAGAGCAGGTTTGGACCGTCTGGCAGCGCGAATACTTTCCGCTGCATCCATGGATCGGCAGAGGGTTCGGCTTCCGAAGTGAGTCCGCACAAGGCTCCTCTTTTCAAGCGGATCCATCTTATTACAAGCTCCAAGTGGAGATTGGCAACATTCATAATGGGTTCTTCGCCACCCTTGACGCCTTGGGGGTGATTGGTGCCGTCTTCTTCATCGCATGGAATCTCCGGCTGTTGGTCGAGATTTTCAAAGTCTCCTTCAAGGACCTTCGATCGGAAGCCAACACCTTACGCTTCGTTGCGCTCTACCTCGGGACGGCGATCGTCTGTTACTGGATCGGTGCACAAAACGTCGGCGCTTTTCTACCGCAGGAGTTCGTGCTTGCGGGCGTGCTCCTCCGCCTGCTGCGCGAAACCCGCTCACGATCCGGAGACGAGAGGCTAAAAACGCAAACCACTGACCAGGTTCAGCGCCAATTTAGTCGTGCATAGCACAACCAGGAACAGCGTTCCAACCCAGG
>JBBSFW010000110.1:0-13248 GCA_038254805.1 Terriglobales bacterium | reverse complement strand
TCTATCAACTCCGCCATCCCGGGACTGCCAGGCAGGAACCCAAGAAACCGATCCAGTCCAATCGGCCCCACGCGTATGCGAAACCGCGCTTGCTGATTCCACACCTCGTCACCTATGAACGCGCCTTCGCCGAGTTCGCTACGCTCGAGTTCCTGAGAGAGATAGCAGCGGTCGTCATGCTCCAATGTGTACCAACTCCCCACACACTGATCAATCTCGACCGGCACCGAGAAATAATCGCGAAGGATGCTTCGGAGCGCGCTGGCCGAGTGTGGACGTTGTGCGATCAGGCCTGCATACAATACAAGGCTCTGGTCCGGGATCCGCATGCGTCCGCGTAAGCCCTCGGTCCCCATCCCGATCAGATCAAACAAATAATGCGTAAATGGATCGGGTACAGGGCCGCGAACCATCGCCGACTCGTACAGCACAGCGGGACGATGCTTCTCCCAGGCTCGATAGAACAGCGAAATAAAACGATGGTTGAAAAGATCGAAGAATGCTGCCATCGCGCCGTCTTTAGCTGCCTTGCGCGCGATCAGGCGTTCGCTATAACAGATCGGCAAAACTCCTTGAATGCCAGCCAGACCGACGAACGCCACAGTCATGCTGGCCGGTCCGCCATCGGGGTCCCGTTCAATATCGTCGACCGCACTCGGAGGAAATGCCAGCGAAACCCGGCCGCGAAAGCGCGCGATCTCGTCGACCGGTTTGGCAGCGCCACCCACCTGCTTGCGATGCGAGAACAGCCGGCTCAATAGACGCACGGCCTGGAAGAACTCGAATTCGTAAGCGCGATCGAACAGCGCCTCTTCTAAAGGAGGATCTGCTCGCCGGCTAATGGAGGCCACTGTTTCAATACTCCCTTACTCGTCTTCACTTTCAGGCGGCTGAATGAATTTAGCGCGCTGTATAGTCCTAAGAATCGTTCCAGAACGCAAGAAATGAGAAACACACCGGTTCCAATGTATTGTGTCTCGTCGAACTCGATCGTTACATCCGTTCCACGGCAAAAGGCCACACCCGTATCGGATTTTACCCTGCTGATACACGAACCGCTGGTGACGTTCACGATACCCGCAATCTGTTTCCGAAGCGTCGCATCGTTTGAAAAATCGTACAGCCTCAATATCTCCTGAAGAGCTTCCCGGCCTCCTTGAACAATTGAAAGATGGTTCAGAGACAAATGCGAGATGAGGCGCCATTGCAAACCGCGGCGGAGAGGAGGGCGCATAGGCTCGGTCGGTTTCCGGACACAGCGGGCTTGCAGCAGCGCCACACCCTCAGGCTCCAATTCTCCAAACTCACCCTCTAACTTGATTCGCGATGCATAATCCCGGTTTGTGCACGTTAATCGAAGCGTCAGCATCTCATCAGGCGGAAGGGCCGGGTTGAACTCGAGGTCCACCAGCGAAATATAAACTTCCGTACCCTTTTCATTGTTCTTCCGAAAGGAGGGACGGCGGTGTGTGTACCAAAAGCGTTTGCCGGCGTGTTCCTGATGCCCATGACGCAGGGCATAGAACGGTTCATAGCTCTGCGGTACCTCCAGGTAGCTGGTCGCCGAATTGACTCGGTCGACAGAATACACCTCCATACTCGCTTGACGATGTTGATCTGGGATAATCCTGTATTCTGTTTTTGTCTGAGAAACCCGAATTGGCTCGGCAATCTGTTCGAAGAGATTCACAATTGGCGTGCAGCCGAGTTGAAACGTCGAGGCATCCACGATTTGTTCCAGCGCGACGAGCCGGTGCTTCAACTCAGGCTCTTTGAGTGAGATTAGAATTTCGAACTTACTGCCAAAGCCACTCTTTGGTAATCGATCAAGTCCCGTCAAGTCGAAGAAGAAGAACTTCTCGGGAAAGCTGAAATATTCTTGCAATAGACGATAGCCTAAAAAGCTTCGGTCTGAATAGGAGAGAATGCCTTCGGCTGTGGTAAACCCTACTTGCCGTAAGTTACTGGCCGGAAGAATTGCTTGCGCCCCCCCTTCTTGGGTAGGCAAACCGCGAACGGTAACTCTCAAAGCGTGAAGGAAGAGTACCTCGTAGAGTGTGTGAACCGCGGCGCTCTCTCCGTTCAAATAGAAACGGATCGACCGGATGGGCAGATTAGCGAGCCGAAGTCCTCCGAGACATTCCATTTCAATTCGAACCACCGCGGCAGCGTCCGAGGAGAGACTAGCGGCCGCGAAACGGGTCGAAACTGAAACTGATGCGTTGGTCACTCGGAGCGGCCAGAGTGAGACGGGATAACAGGTACGAAACGTGCAAAGATGTCCGTTGTTAGGCTTGGTATGAAGTGCGGTGCCGGCGGGCACCTGTGTAGCCCCAGTGATGGCGCTCTGTGACGGATCCAGCTGAAACTGCGCAAAAGCCTGCGAAGGAACAGGCCGTAGATAGTGCGGGTACAGCACGTCCAGCAGCGCCTCGGTGATTTCAGGGAATTCGTCATCCAACTTGTGGTGAACGCGCCCGGATAGCAACGCGAATGCTTCGATCAGCCGTTCGACATGAGGGTCATCGCATTCATTCGGTTTCAACAGCAGACGGCCGGCTACCTTAGGATATTGGTCAGCGAACTCCGCGCCCATTTGGCGAATGAACGCCAGTTCCCGCTCATAGTAGGGCAGCAGCTCATCTCTCATTTAGTTTGCCCCGGAAACCGCAATCCGGCGTGAATCGCGATGTAGGGTTACGTCAAACAGTAAAGTCTCTGACGCAGGCTGGAGGGTCAACACTGCATCAATTTGAAACCGCAGCACCGGCCTGACCGAGTCTACTTGCTCCATAACAACCGTAACGTTGCTTAGACGGGGCTCGAATTGTCGGATGGCGCGTTCAATCGAACGACGAACCAACTCCTGTTCGATACCATTCATCAGGTTGTAAGAAGTGAAATCAGCGACCCCAAAGCTCAGAAGCGAGTTTCTGGCATGTTCATAGGCAGGATCAACCGGTTCCTCAGCGCGGCGCGTATTGAGAAGAGATGCGAGATCGCGGCAAAGTGAGGCTTTCAACTCTCTCATGTTTTGCCATGAGCTTGACACAGCTTCCTGCTGAGAATCGGGTTGTAAATCAGTAAGCCTCTCCATAAGGGACAAAGAAACAGCCGGCTGTTCGTGATCTGTGCCCATATTTCCCTCAACCGCAGCCGAGAGCCTGCCACGGATCCAATCGACAGAGCCGCTCATACAATTTACCCGCAAGAGCGGCCTCCGAGGTGCCCCCTTCGCTTTGCTTATACAACCTATATAGGCGCGTCCAGACACTTCCAATCAGTTCCGAACGCTCCCACAATTCCAACTGGAACTTGTCGATTTGTTCCGCCAGTTCTTCCAGAATTGATCGGGCCAAACGCTCACGATTACTCGCTAAACATACCTCTGCAAGCAGCAACTTCCGCTCAAATCGGTCGCGTCCGCTGGTTTCGCTAGCAGCCAACCGAGCCATCTGGGCTAGACCTTGGTCAACCTGACCCGATCGGAGGAAGGCTTCCGCTTCCTGCCAGGAGCCAGCGCCACCACCCGTACCCTGTAATTTAGGTGCCGATAACGATATAGGGAAGCGCACGGTTTCAGGGACTGAGGCCGGTTTCACCGAAAATTCAGAGACCCCTTGAGTGTTTAGGGCTGGGGCCAAATCGGGCTCTGCAGCGCGCTTCTTTGCCAGAATATCCTCGATCTCTTGCTTAATCTCCCTCAACACCGTCCGGCATGCCGATAGGACGGGTGCGACATCACCGAATTTCTCTTCAATCACTTTCTCTAGCAACTGAAATTCATGATGGGTCTGTTGGAAATCCGAATGCAAATCCTCGTAGGCATCGCGCTTGGTTTCTTTTAGGGCGCGTTCGAACATTTCCATTGAAGGTAGGCCAGCGGTAACAGCGTCCTGATAAGCCTTTTTTTTCAGCGGATCGATCTCGCCATTATCCATCACCAAACCCGCCTCCGACCCGACGCGGCGGGCGTCCTGCAGTTCGATGAAGTTGAAATCGTGGCCTTGATCAGATCGCACTGTTATAGGAACGGTTACGATTGAATCTACTAGCTTGTCATTCAGCCACTGCAACGGACCGGCACGGTCCTCCGGACCATCCTCAATAGGTGGAAAAAGGCCCTGGTCCCAGTAACGGACCATCAACTCGCGGGTCAACCGAAGGCCGTCTCGCAAACCAGCAAACCCGTGCAGCTTAACATTGGCTTCAGTCAGCCACATGGTGAGTTGCAGGTCCTTAGATTGTTCCTGCAACATTGATGTGGCGAGCTCTTGCACTCGCAGCCAATCGGCTGTTTTTCGCTCCTTTTTTGCCCATTTACCGGCGTCGAGGTTGTCGTCGGCCCGGCGAGCCTCCTTGATCCTGTCCCACTCTGCCGTCCAGCGGAGATTGACTCCCGACGGCTGATCAGCCGAGATCGGATCGAGGAGATCGTCGGTAAATAATTGCGCTGTTGGCATAGTCTCAGGCTAGAGTCAGCCTTCGCTCTGAACTAACTATGCCGCAGCACCTTGAGCTACGTTCCACTTCGTCGCGACATTACCGGAGGCTTTACCCTTTGCATCCTGCTTCGTGTATGTAAATTCGATTGCGCCGAAAGTCATCTTGACAATTTCGATTGGGAACTGGTCATCCCCCGTTGGATCGGCACTGTGGATGACACCGCTGATCAACACCTCCTTCAGCTTGATCTCCATGTACTTGACAGGATCGCCACCTGCCCGCCAAAGTTCTATGCTCACCTCTGGTATGTGCGTGCCTTTGCAAGCCGCCTCATACAGCTTCGGCGAGGCTGCATCCATCAGTTTGTAAACATCGAACTCGGAAAATTCAACCGCCTCCGCACTCCGTCCACCCGCTGTCTTTTGGTTGGTGGAGGCCGGCTGAATAACCTTGTGCTCGTACTTCGTGATCATTACCCAATCTTTGTGATCTTTATCGGTGCATTCGCCCTTAATATCACCAAAATTTGCAAAAGCATTGAACGCCATTTTAAGCTCCTTTTGTTTCTGCCGTCTATTTCTGCCTCTGCCACGATTCAGGCAGAGCAACGCCGTCTAGCGACGCTGTGCTACAACTCCAAACGGGGACCAGGAAGCCCCTAGTATCCTTTCGGTACTGGCAATTTGGCCACCAGCCGCAAGGAAACCGATAATGCCTCAAGTTGGAAATGCGGCCGCAAGTAAGCCACCGCATTGTACGACCCTGGTTTACCTGGAATCTCAGAAACTTCTATCCGGGCTTCCCGTAGGGGAAACTTGGCTTTTAAATCTTGCGGGGCCATATCATCCAGAAGAACGTAGTGGGAAATCCACCGATTCAGGAAGGTCTGGCACTGCTCCCGCGACATGAAGCTGCCAATCTTATCCCGCATCATAGCCTTCAGAAAATGAGCGAACCGGGAGCACGCGAAAATATATTGAAGCTGCGTGGAGAGCCGCGAGTTAGCGTTGGCGTCGTCATCGAGATATAGCTGGGGCTTTTGAGTCGATTGAGCCCCCATGAATGCAGCCGTATCCGTTCCCTTGTAGTAACTGAGGGGAATGAAACCGAGTTTGGCCAATTCATTCTCGCGCCGGTCGGTTATCGCGATCTCGGTGGGACACTTCGTCGCTACGTCCCCATCGTCGGTTATAAAGGTGTGCGCGGGCAAACCTTCCACCAGCCCGCCTCCTTCTACGCCGCGAATAGCCGCACACCATTCGTGCCGGGCAAACGCATCAGTGAGCCGAGCCGCGAAGGCATAGGCGGCATTGGACCATAGATATTTCGAATGATCCTTCCCGTCGACATTCTCCTCGTAGTCGAATTCTTCTACGGGAGTGGTCTCTTTGCCGTATGGAAGCCGCGCTAGCACATGGGGAAGGCAGAGGCCCACGTAACGCGAATCGTCGGTTTTGCGAAACATGTTCCACTTCAAGTACGCTTCATTATCGAAGATTTTTTCGAGGTCGCGCGGCCCCGCAAGTTCGGTAAAGCTTTCGAAATTGAATAATGCCGGGGTGGCGGCCGCGATGAATGGCGCATGAGAGGTGGATGCTACGCCTGACATTTTCTCGAGCAGTGACACATCCTGAGGATTCCTTCCGAACTCGTAGTCTCCAATGAGGGCTCCAAAAGGATTACCTCCAAGAGTGCCATACTCCTCTTCATAAATCTTCTTGAAAATAGCGCTTTGATCGAACTCAACCGCTTTGTCGAGATCCTTGAATAAATCCTTTTTACTGATGTTCAGAAGCTTGATTTTCAGGCTGCTCGACGTTTCGGTCTGCTGTACGAAGTAAGACAATCCGCGCCAGGATCCTTCCAACTTCTGAAGTGGCTCGGCGTGCATCACCTCATTGAGTTGCCTGGAAATTAATTCGTCGAGAGCTGCGATGCGACCGTTTATCATTGCCTCGACGTCGTTGGACACTGTCATCTGGCCGTTCATCACGTCCTGAACCAGATCTTTTACCCAAAGCTTGCCGCTAGTCCGTTCTTCGGGACTTTGTCCGATGCGGCCATCCTCAACGATACGATCGAGAATACTGCGGTTCTCTACAAGGGTTTCCGAGGCGGCTGGGGAGCCCAGCGTCGGTTTGGCTTCTGCAGACATGGTTAGCTCTCCTTCTCCCCAACTGCCTTGATTCCAGCTTCCGCGCCGGCTTTTTGAAGCAGTTCCTGGTTATGGACAACCTCTAGCAGCAAATTCTCCAATTTCTCATTGCCAATAAGGCTGCTTCTCACATTCGCCAAACTGTTCCTTAATTCGAGAAGCTTGCGCAACGGCGTGATCTGCTTCGCGATTTTGGCTGGTTCGAAGTCCTCCATATTTTCGAAGCGCAGTTCCACATTCAACTTGGTATCGTCCTCGCTTAATCGGTTGTCCACCTTAAATGCGAGCCGCGGGCCGATCTGCTTCATGACATCGTTCACGTTGTCCCTGTCGATCGACACAAACTTCCTCTTTGCGATAGGAGGGAGCGGCTTATCCGGCATGCCCGAAAGATCCCCAAGCACACCAACGATAAATGGAAGTTCCCGCTTTTCGATGGCATCGCCAATCTCCACATCGTAGGTGATGTGCACTCGAGGGGGGCGTACCCGCCCCACTTTCTTCTGAAGACTTTCTTTTGGCATATTCTAACTTGTCCCTATCGAAGGAGCGGCTGTTCAAAGCCAGATTTCCTTCTGAAGTTGGTCGACGTTCTCAAAAACGTGTCACCGTGTGCGGAGTGTATCATATAATAGCCAATCCAGTAAACCCTAACACTGAGTGAATATCTCTGGCGCGCCGTTACAGTATTTTTTCAAATGGCTCGAGATTAATCCGGTCAGGATCGAAATCCTCTCTTTGCCGCTATTCGACAGCTTTCGATGGGCAATGCAAACCCTCGAAAAACTTTGGGTTAAACACATCCACGCCTCCGGGGAACTCCACGATTTCCATTCGAACCGGCGCGGGCTGGATCGGCTCCAGCCGTCCGTCACCGCCACGAACCTTCTTCCACTCCACCAGCTTGCTCAGGAGCGGGCGGGGCTCGGCATCCCTTATAATGCGGAAAATACCCCAGGTTCCCCCCTGGGAAGCGACCGGAAACGTAAGGGCACCGGCTTTGATGCGGACTACGGCTCCCACATCTTTTGATCCTTGCGGGGCTGGCCAAATGAACTGCTTTTGCAAACTCGAGGTCCACTGATGCACCCGCCCGTCCACCTCCAGCTCCAGCGTCATTTCGCCGAAGCTGCTGTCCAATTTCGGACGTAGTGTGTAGGTGAGTTGAGGCTGCGCAGCGCCCGGGGGGAAGAAAGCATCTGTAAGCTCCTGGGCATGCTTTAAGAAAGACAGCATGTCTGGTGTCACTTGGGGCTTTTTCGCCGGGTCTTTGGATTTCCATTGAGAACCCTCTTTAAATACAAAATCGGCCATGGATTGTGCCTGAAACTTCCAAATTTTCCCCGTGGACGGCGCAAACCAGGCGCTCAGTTCCTGAAGGCTTACATCGTCCCGCGAAGGCTGAAACGGGTACTTGTGAAGAGTACTCTTAAACTGGGTGCAGAGGGTTCGGAGTTCTTGATTCACCTTCCCCGCCGCGGCATTCTCGAAATCTTTGATGATGAAGGGCGCGGTAAATCGTATGGGATCTTCCAGTAGGTGTTGCACGGATGCGTCCAGCCCACCCACTTGGGTCGGCTTGAAGCCCCTCGCAATCTGTCGAACAGCATCCAAAGCCTTCTCGCGGTTCTGAGCGGCCGCCTGATGAATCGTGGGATCTACCCCGCTTCGGGCGATTTCCTGCATAGAATGCCCTAACTGTGCAAGCGCTTCGATATAGGCGCTATTCTTGTCGATCACCCAAGTATCGCTGCTCGGGGGTACAACCCAGTGCACCGGCTGAAAAACCCTCGTTATATCAGTCGGGCTACTGAACATTTCGGGCGGGCCCATTGCCGCATCTGTCATTCTGTCAACTGTTTTCTCGGCCTTCCCCAATCCCGGGATCACCTTGTTGATTAGGGGCGTGAGTTTATCCAGAGTTTTTGAATTTGCACGTTCGGCGGGAAAATTGGTCTGATTCGCCGTGAGAGCCAGCAATCCGAGCAACGGGGACTTATGATCGGCCATAATCTCGAGCTTCCTGGCAGCATCTTCTGGACTCCGGTATTTGACAACCGAGAACCCCGTCACGAAATGCCGCCAGTGCTCGATATAGTCACGAATGAAGAGGCGCTGAATGGCCCCTGCAAGCTCAGCATCCTGCTTCCATTCGCCCACCACACCGCTTGGACTTCCGACTACGCAAGACTCACCGAGAACACCGGCGTTGCCTTCTTTCGAGGCTTTTTCGATAAATTTCCAACCATCGCGCGAGAAGGCGCCACTCACCTCAGCGGGACCCGTCAGCACCTGAGTATAGTTGGGGGCGATCGCTCCCAGTCGCAACGGAGCCGGCAATGTATGTTCCGCACGCGCCAATACATTTTTGTAAATCGTCTCGACGCCTCTGACCTTCGTGAGGTACGCGCGGGCATGGTCCCGAACCGCAGTGTTTTCTGTTAGACGGCAGGGATTTCCATAGGCTAGCTCCTTAGCGTAGAATTCGATCTGCCGGTCGACCAGCGCCTTCGACTCGGCGGTGGTGGCTAGTCCTGCCCGATCACTGGTCTGCTTGAGAATCTGTGCCGCGAATGAGGGCTCGGGTTTACAAGCACCAGAAGATATCATCAGGTGCCCTTTCAACTCTGCATAGATTGGTTGGTAGGGAGCGTTCGGAGGCGGGTTGCTCGGCACCGCTTCGAGACTGGCAATCAGTACGCCGTTCAAGGAATTCAAGATAAGCTGCTGAAACCGCCGAAAGTAGGCGCTCTTCAACGGGGCCGCAACCCTGTCTCCGGAATACAGGCCCCAGCGGAGCGGCAGGGGGGGCCGCTTTCGGTCGTACTCCGATAATCTCTTGACCTGGCCTTGGAGCGCATCGAGAGATTGAAGATCGGCCAGCAGCGGCAATTTTCCACGTTTCTGAACATCCGCCTCAACGACCTGTCCCACTTCATGCAGCAGGTTGCGATTCTCATTCCAAGACCAGATCCAGGCAAAGCACAACAGACCACACAGTGCCCAGAGTGCACCCAATGCCCCTCGTCGATATAGCTCCAAACGAGAATCGACCGGCACCACACGCCGGGCGGGTTGGTCTTTCAAGATAATGGTGTGAAACAGGTCCTGGCTAAACATCCAGCGAGGGACAAGTCCCGCGCCACCGCGATCTTTTAAGTTCGAGTCGTCAAGACGGAATATCTGGGTCGCGTCTCCACGAAACAACCGGGTGGCATCTGCCGCAACTTCGACGGCGGACCAATCTGCGCGAGTCACTCCCAGATCGGCCGCCACCGGTTCTACTTCGCGCATACCGGTTAGATAGTAGCCGCGAAGAAGAGGACCGGGCCGCAGCGGATGCGGTCGAAAAGCGTCAGTCAGTAACTGCACCAGCGGTGACTTTATGCGCTTGAACTCCCTGGGGAACTCGTAAACCCCCGGCCGGCGCTTCGGATCGGGCTCGTGGGCCAAATGCGTCACACGTCTTTGAGCCAGTGCCTGGAACAAAGGATTGAATGATCGGCTCAGCCGCTTCGTCTCGGCTTCAGCAAACACCTGTGCCGGCTGCGACCCATTAGGATCCTTGGCCGGGAGAGTACAGCCGAACACTTGATGCGCTTCTGCCTCGGGCAAACGTCGAAAGTAGTCGTCAAAGAACGAGACTGCATCACATTTGGTTATGACCTGATAAACAGGAAATTCGACTCCAAAGACTTCACCGATGGATCCCAGCCGTTCCTGCCAATCACGGCTTTGACGCGTCAGGCTCTCAGCGTTACCTGTACCCATCAAATTCTTGATATCAAAAAACGCGACGACTCCGCTCAGGGCGACTTGCGGTGCAGGCGAAGTCCAGAATCGCCGCCAGCCAGGACTTGCGGCCTGCCCACGTAATACCCGCAGCAGTTGAGTCCAGCGGCTCAGGTCTCCGCTGAAGGCCCGCCCGGCGATTTCTACGAAAACGGCATTCTTAGCCAACCAGATATTACATAGCCGGGTGGCCGCCAGGGGCATCCGGCCTTTCACCTCGCCGGCGAGCAACTGCGGCTCCAGCCCGGAGTTAGTAAATGTGCTGGTCTTTCCGCTTGCCTCGGGTCCGATCATTAAATACAAAGGGAGCCGGGAAAGCGGTGTTCCTGCGTGCGTGTCGGAATATGCAGGAGCCTTGGAAAGTGCGGAGTTCGCCTCAGCTATCAAGGCGGTAAGCGACGCGTCGTCTTCGTGGACGACCTGCTCGGGGCTTGCTGGCACGTTCTTTCGGGCAACCGATTTCGCTCGCCACAAACGCCACCAACCTAGCAGACGCGAACCAATGATAAACAGCAGCACTAGCAATAAGCCCGCAGCCGTCCAGAAAAGCCCGAATTCCATGATCTGGTCTCCGGAACGGAGGTATGCAGCCGCGACCCACACCAGTGAAATGTATAGAAACAGAGAAAATATTAGACCCTTGATTGTCACAGCAGCCTTTAAATTAATTACAGTAATTTGCCGTACACCTGCTCGGAAGCCCAAGACAAGTTCCACCTCAAGGCTATAAAAACCAGGATTGTAAAAATGACTGCAGCCAAAGCAAGCAGAGCATAACGAACTCCACGATCTTCTTTCAGAACGGGCGACGGTATCGCTTGTGTCCCCAAGGCGCCATCGGGAGAAATCTGAGGACTCCTCCCGCGAATGTCTTCGATCCGTCTCCTTACCCTTTCGGTTATGCTATCCAAGTCGCCGCGTGACCGGCCTGAGTAGCGCCCTTCGAATCCCAACAGAAGACATAGCAGATAGACCTCTAGAATGTCGGCCAATTGTGCCGAATCCCGGCGCGAGCGGAAATGTTCGAGCTTTTCGAAAAAGACCACGCCGGCATCTGTTTGCCCAAACAATTCTTCTTGAAGAGTCTTTCGCTCCCATTCCGAGCGCACGGCGTCATTGGAATTGAGCACCACTGAATCCAGGAATGCTACCACCGCAAAATGGGTTTCCCGCACATCGTTTCCGTCGTAACGAGCGGTGGCCGCGTCCCGCTCCACTTGCTCGAGAACCGCTTTGGTCTTCTTTCGGAACGATTCGGGATCCGAGATATGCTGGCGTCGCGCTTGCATTCGAACGATGCCCGTCAGCAATCCCTGATACAGGAGAGCCAAATTTTCGGATGATGCAGGGGGTTCACCCGGCTCCGACGTCCGCCGTGCTGCCCGCCCTCGCACACCCGAATCAGTCATAACAGCCTACAACCTTACACCCTTAATTGTGATGTTTGCAAGTGAAGCGTTTCTGATTTAACCTCAATTGAAGCGTATAATGCGGTCTCTTCTCGGATTACTAGTCATAGCGATTCATCTCGCCTGTGTTCCGGCTTCGGCCAGTGCGCAACAGCCCGACCGCTTTCGGGAAGGGCGATTGACCATTGAAGACGTCGTTAAGCTCTCTCAAACGGGGTTGTCGGAAGACCTGATTCTCACGAAGATCAAAAAGAACGGCAAGGCATTCGATTTGAGCACGGACGAATTGCTGGAGCTTAAGAAGGTTGGCGTTAGTGATAACGTCATCAAATTTCTTCTGGACCCTACGCAGCCCTACACGCCTGTATCGAGTGCACCGGCCGCTGGCCCGGTCATTTCAGCCGAGAAGTCAACTGCGCCAGTCAAAGAATATCCAGCAGACGAGCTGGCGTCGAAAGTTCCTTTGGAGCCAGGTTTGTACTATTTCAGGGGAGCCGTCCCGATCAAAATCGATATCAAGATACTGTTAGGCGCCAAACAAGGAGCCGGCCTAGGTAAGCTCATGATGAAAAAAGGCAAAGTGTCGGCCTACTTGGCCGGCGCCGCCTCAAAAACCAGGATTTCCGATTCGCAGCCGACCTTCTACATGCGCTTGCCGGAAGGCAAAGGGATGGAGGAGATCGCTCTTTTTGTTATGGACGTAAAGCAGGACCGCCGCGAAACTGACATGGGAGCGGCCGGCCCAAAACAGGAACTCAGAGCCGCAATTAAGCAATTTGAATCCCTGGAGGTGAGCCCGCATTTGTTCCGGATAAACACGGGCACGTTGTCGAAAGGCGAGTACCTTTTCTTTCTGATCGGTTCCCCAGAACCGGCCAAGGGAAGCCAAGGAAAAGGGTACGATTTTGGTATTGATGACCTACACTGATAGCTTGTTCCACCGTACTTTCTCCGCAAAGTCCGGCTTGTTACTCCGACCAAAAGGGTGGCTGTGGGGTTGCAAAATCATTAGTCTAAAGCCGTGCTGAGTGCACGGTTACTGATCCTCCTTCATAATTCAGTCTCTGGACTTATAAAATTACCTAGTGCTGCCCCTGCCCCCAAATTTGGCGCTCAATATAGTTACCGGTCAGATTACCGGGGTTACTACCACAACCGGAACATTCGCATTCACCATAGAGGTTGCGGATACCGGCGGAAATGCCGATTTCAAGGACTTTGTCATTCGCGTTGCCGACCCGCTTACAATCGCGACGACAGGCTTGGCATCTGGGAGGGTAGACGTAGCCACTTTGACGCATAACGCCTAGGAGCCTGTCCGAGAAAAAAGCATGCAGGCAGGTGAGATTCGTGGAACGTAGGGAACAAAATGGGGTGATAATGTTTCATGGCAAAAGGCTACCGCTCCTACCAGCCGGATCAAGAGTTACTGCTTCCGCCGAGCCT
>JBBSFW010000109.1:0-13573 GCA_038254805.1 Terriglobales bacterium | reverse complement strand
TTTGTACCGTGCCCACCGCTGACACCTTTTTCTATGCGCTTGGGCTTTAGGCCAACGACGAACGGCCGACGACGCCTTTTCCCTGGGTACTCCCGTCACTTGCGGGTTGCGCAACCACGCTCCTAAGCTGGAGTTTACTTTCGCATAGGAGAAACTATGTCTTCCAACAAATGGCTCTACCTGGCTGCGGCGGTCGCGCTGTCGCTCAGCCCGAATCCAGCGCTGGCCCAGGGACACGGCCGTGGCCACGGCCACGACAAAGAAGCCCATGACCGCGACCGGGATGACAATCGCGGTGGCGAGAAAGCCGAGCGCCACTACTATCGCGAACATGATCGCGACCTGCACGAGTGGTATCGCGCTCACTCCAATAATTTGCCGCCGGGCCTTGCCAAGCGCGACCGGCTGCCTCCCGGACTGGAGCGTCAGCTAGTGGTGCGTGGCACGCTGCCTCCTGGCCTGCAGAAAAAAATGCAACCCTGCCCGGTTGAGGTGGAGAGCTATCTGCCGCCTCCGCCTGTGGGTTACATCCACACCGTGATTGGCGGAAATATTGTTTTGGTGAATCGCAGAACGTTCCTGGTTCTGGACGTCTTCCACTTCGAGTTGTAAGAAGCCGTGGGCTTTTGCATCCGGTGGTTTATCCGTCGCTCGTCGTTGGCAGACCCTTTGCCCATGAGGCTCTTGCGAACGACGAATAAACGGCCCGGCCGGCGACCGGCAACGCCCGACAATTTGCTCCTTGGCAGACCGCTTTCCCAAGTGCTCTTGCCAACGAGCACCGAGCAACGACCAGGAACGAGACTCTTGCCAACGCCGAACGACTAATAACGACGGAACGAGTAACGACCGACGGCCAACGACCAACGGCCAACGGCTATTCCATGCTCGAGCCCAGCGGCTCGTAGCGGTATTTTTTGCCATCCCAGAAAATTGCCGACGTCATCTGGTCGCCGCCGGCTTCTTCCACGTAAATTGCGGTCGCCGTCTTTCGCTTCTTCACTCGCATTTTTTTTACCGTGATGCGCTTCACCGCCAGATTAATAATCACGAACTTTGCTTCCGGAGTCTCCGACCGCCAACCCGCCACGCCTGCGCCGTGAATCACCAGCAGCGCGATTCCCCGCAACTTCGGATCGTCCGGCCCCATTTGCGCCGTGACCTTGGGATTTCCGTAGCCATAAAACGCGTTGTACGGATCCAGTACCGTATAGTTTTTTTCGCCCTGGTCGATCAGCGCATTTTTACAGCGGGCAATAATCACAATGTCTTCCACGCCATCGCCGTTCAGGTCACCGGTCGCCGGCGCCCGATTGGGTTCAAGCGAGCAGGAGCCGCCAAATTCTTTCTGAACGAATGCATTGTCGGGAGTCACCGTGTCCGGAGCCGCAGCCGGATTTTGTGCCAGACCCGCAGCGCAGAGCAGAAGCAAAAGCAAAACTGACAGGCAGAGCAGAAACTTCATGCAGCCACTCTAGTCTGCCGGCGGCAGCATTAACAGCGCCTAGCCAGGTAACCGGAACGTCAAGCGCTATCTCTTGAAGTGCTCCCAGCCCGCCGGACGCAGCGCCCGCCGCCGCCCTTTTGCATCCAGCAATATCATTTTCCTGCCGCGAATAACCCGGCCAATCTCGGTGACCTTGACCTCCGCAATTTTGCGGGGAACCGGTTTCGACGAAGTAAACAGCAGTTCGTAGTCGTCCCCGCCGTGCAGCGCAAACCTCAGCCCAACTTCGCGCGCAGCTTTTCCGATCCTTGCCCGCGGAACGGCGTCCTCCCGAACTTCCGCGCCCACGCCGCTTTGCTCGCAAATGTGAGCCAGGTCCGGCGACAGTCCGTCACTGATGTCAATCATGGATGACGCAATGCCCTTCTGGCGCAAGCTGCGTCCAATGCCTACTCGCGCCACGGGCCAGAAATGGCGGACAAACAAATCCCGATCCAGCCGTTCTTTTGAAAAAAGCAGATCGAGCGCCGCTGCCGCTCCGCCTAGTTCTCCGGTTACGTAGATCCGGTCACCAGGCCGCGCCCCCGACCGCAGGACCGCCTTCCCTTTCGGTACCGAGCCGACTACCACGATGTCCGCCAGTACTCCACCCGGCGATTCGGCCGTGTCCCCCCCGGCAAGCTCAACTTTCGACTCGCCGGCCAGTTTCAGCAGGCCGCGCATAAATCCATCCACCCAGCGTTGCGGCAGCTTCGGCGGCAGCGCCAGCGAAAGGAATGCCGCAATTGGCTCTCCCCCCATGGCCGCGATGTCGCTCAGCCCCCGCGTCAGGCACCGGTGGCCGGCAACCTCCGCCGCGTGCCACTCCCGCCTGAAGTGCACCCCTTCGAGGCTGTAATCGGTTGTGACCAGGAGCTCACGCCCGGCTGGAATACGCAGAATGGAACAGTCATCCCCAATGCCAGCTTTCACGCCAGAGTTCCCTCCGTCCGGCATCCGCAGGGCATGCTCCCGAATTCGTGCAATCAGTTTTTTCTCGGCTAAGGGCAAGGCCAGACAATCATATGCGGACGGAGTCTTCGACTCCTATGACCATGTAGGGGCGGACGCCCCCGTCTGCCCACCCCGGGAGGAGGACGTCCATGACCCCGGCCCTCGCCGGGCAACCCACCTTCCAGCTACTCCCGCTCAGGTCTGTACTTCCCCCCCGCCTGAGTACCAGGGTAACCGCGTCCCAGAACGGTAATCGGCCGGAGGTTCAGGAATGATTATTCATCCTTCGTAACTAAAGAAATGCCATCTGCCGCGTTGACACGGAGGAACCAGCTTTGTTACCGTTGCGAAGCTGCTGCTGATACCTCTGGCCGAGCTAACTGCTGTATCCGCTGCGCATTGCGGTTGCGGGCAAGGCTGGCGTTTTCCTGGTTCCAGTATGGGAACGCGCTTCGGTCTTGTCCCTCCAGGGAAACGCAGTCGGGAACCACCGGCACTTAAGGCCTCTCAACTTCGAGTCCTCAGGATTGGGTCCCGGTTCAAGACCAAAACGGGAAAGGAAATTTTGCGTAAGCGCTTCTATATTCTTTTCGTCACTCGCGGGGATGACGGCCAGCTTCGCAAGATTCCCGTGCCCGCACATTATCTATATGTGCTGATCGTCGGCGGCGCCATCGGAATTTTAGGGCTTACCGGCATCGCCAGCTCCTACGCCCGCATGCTCGTGAAGACCTCCCAATATAACCAGTTGCGCGCTGAAAAAGACGATTTAAAGAACCGCTACACCCACCTTGAGCAAGCCGCCAAAGAGCGGGACATGCAGGTCGCGTCCCTGGGATCGCTGGCCAGCGAAGTTTCATCCTTGTATGGATTGAAGCCAGACCCAGTCCTGATGACCGCCGCCTCGTCCGACAACATGCAAGACCAGCAGGTCAGCTCGTCGCTCGACCGTTTGTCCACTCTTAAAACGACCGCGCTCAGCGGCGCGACCAGCACCGCCATTACCCTCGGACTTCCCCATAACGTGACCACCGCCGACTGGGTGCGCGCCAATTCCGCTCCCAACCTGTGGCCGGTCGAGGGCCCGGTCACCGGCTCCTTCGGCGAGCGGATTGATCCCTTCAACGGCGAAGGCGCATTTCACTCCGGTATCGATATCGGAGCGGAATACGGGCAGGCCATCGTGGCGCCAGCCGACGGAGTCACCGAATTTGCCGATTTCATGAGCGGATACGGCCGTGCCGTCGTCGTGGATCACGGCCACGGAATCACCACCCGCTACGGCCACCTCGCCAGCTTTGCGGTCTTTCCGGGCCAGCACATTCGCCGTGGCGATACCATCGGCTACGTCGGCGCCAGCGGACGCAGCACCGGCCCGCATCTCCACTACGAAGTCCGTATCAATGATGTGCCCGTCAACCCCCACAAATATTTGCGCGTCACCTATGCGCACGTCGGCGGTTTCGCCGCCGGGAGCTAAGAAACAGCCTTCAGTTTTCACTCGGTCGGCCATCAGCTTTGCAAAGACCATGTGGGGCCGCATGGCTCTCCCTTCTCACCGCAATCAATCTCGTTGCAATTAAACTGTCATTCCGAACCGCTCAATTAAACTGTCATCGCGAACCGCGCATTAAACTGTCATTCCGAACCGCTTCAGCGGTGAGGAACCTGCTGTTAGCCCAGCCTATAACGTAACCGTTCAAGCCAACGACCAACGACGGCCCGCCCTACACCGTCGTAACTTCACCAGCACTTCCCTGATTCGTCCCTCTCGTCTTATTCTTAACCCAAGCACAGGGACTGGCCTCTTTCGCGATCTCTGTGCTCTCTCCGAATTTATGCTCTGGCCTTCACTTTATGCCCTGCTCGCGGTGGGTTCCGGCGCCGCCGTTGCCGCTTACTTGATCGCCGGCCGCAACAAGAAATCCTCTGCCGAGATAGAACGCGAGCGCCGCGACTGGCTCAATCAAATTGGCCGCATCACCGATGGCACCGTGATCGACGTCCAGGAAGTCGTGCCCAATGGACGCCCCGCGGCCACCATGCTCATCTTTCAATACGATGTTGGCGGAGTTTCCTACGAGGCCTCGCAGGACGTGACCTACTTGCGTCCATTGATCAACCTGCACTCCTGCCGCCTCGGTCTGCCCACCTCCGTCCGCTACGATCCCCATAATCCCGGCAACTCCATCGTGCTGTCGGAACGCTGGATGGGGCTAAGACAATAAATTCCCTCGGCGCGCAGCTTCGCAGGAGGCTGTCTGACGGCTAGGCGGAAGGCCATCCGCTGCCTTGAATCCCACCGCTCTCCCTCTTAAACTAAGAAAGTGCACGTGCATTCTCATGCCGGAAGCGACCGGACGTCGAAGGTCCTGGGCGTCTCCCTTTTGGTTACTGCGGCTTACATCGTTCTGTTAGTCGTCGCCGGGATCCGCTCCCACTCGCTTGCCCTGCTGTCGGAAGCCGGCCACAATCTCACCGACTTCCTGGCGCTGCTGCTCTCGCTGGTGGCGGTGTACTTTCATTCGCGGCCGCCGAGCGCCACTCACACCTACGGCTACCACCGCGCCGGGGTGCTGGCCGCCATGGTCAACGCCGCCAGCCTGGTGGCCATTGCGTTCCTGATTTTCTATGAAGCCGTCCGCCGCATTCAGCAGCCGCAGCCGGTGCAGGCGCATGTGATGATGTGGGTCGCCGCGGCCGGCGTGGTCATGAACGGCGCCATCGCCCTCATGCTCTACCGCAGCCACCGCGACGTGAACGTCCGCAGCGCGTTGGTGCACGAGATTGGCGACACCCTCTCTACCGCGGCGGTGATTGCGGGTGGCTGGGCAATTCTTGCAACCGGGCAGTGGTGGATCGACTCGGCGCTCTCCTTCGGAATCGGCGCGCTGATTCTGTGGTCAAGCTTCGGCATCATGCGCGAGACGCTGAACATCCTGCTCGAAGGCACCCCCCGAGGAGTGAAGCTGGCCCGCGTCGAAGCCGCCATCCGCGAAATCGACGGCGTGAACGATGTTCACGATCTGCACGTGTGGAGCATTGGCTCCGAGACCAGCGCGCTCTCCTGCCACATCTCCATCGCCGACATCCCTCCGTCCGTCAGCGAACGCATCCTGCGCGACGTAAAAGACTGCCTGTATCACGACTTCCGCATTGATCACACCACCATTCAATTCGAGCACGCCGTGTGCGAGGTAGCGCACGGCTGCGTGATCCCGGTCGCGGAGACCGCCGCAGAACACCACCCCCGCTGATCGTCCAAAATCCCCTTCTCCTGTCATCCTGAGCGGAGAGACTGCTTCGCGCAGCGAAGCAGTCCCGGAGTCGGAGCATCTCACGCAACATTGACCACACCACCATCGCTGATCTTCCAAATCCCCGCGCATTGCCGTCAACCCCAACGACCTGTCATCCTGAGCGGAGAGACTGTTTCGCGCAGCGAAGCAGTCCCGGAGTCGAAGGATCTCACGCAACGACGCGTCACATCCAGACGTTGAAAGGCATTCTCACGCCGAAAGTTACGAGAAAAATTGCTCTCGGTGGGCTCGGTGGCACTTCGGCAACTTCACTCAAAATGACTGTGTCATGGACATGAACGTAGCCCCGGACGTCCCCGTCCGGGGTGGGCGGACGAAGACGTCCGCCCCTACATGGTCATTGGTGCCCTTGGAGTTTCGGTAACGGGCAATGCGATTTCGCCGAATTCCGGTCCCGACGAACATCACCAAGAGCCCTGAAGTGCGGAAAATAATTCGGTAGGGGACGTTAGGAATCTGATAATACAGAGGGAATCAGGGCCGGCTTTTCGATCCGCCCTTGGCATCGCTTTTCGAGGCCTGCAGGCTTCCCTGCACGTAACTAATGCTTTTGCTCAGGTCAGCCACTTGCTGAGATAGCTCCTTCAATTCCATCCGCTGTTCGTCCCGGGCATGCAAAATATCATCCAGTTTGGTGTCAATCTCCCCCTTCCAAACACCGGCCGCGAAAACCCGCCGATGACGGCCAGGAGCGTAAGACCTCCAAAAGGGGGCTCAGCCATTCAGGTATGCTACCCCGCGACGAGACAGTAGCCACAGGAGTGCCGGGGGGCGTGACTTGGGGGGTGACGGTTCCTGACATGTGGCAGGGCGCCGCGATGTTCGCCACCAACCGCGCAAGCGGCATAAGAATGCAGCCCAGGGCGCAAGCCGTGGGTCGACATGAACCGGGCGCAAGCCCTGAAAGGGCGAAAGAACGGTCTGAGGTCACCCCTCCCATGGTTGAAGTGTTCGCCCTCACCATCGGGCATATTGATTAGCCATTTCAAAAAGAAGAACCCCTGCCGCGACTGCCACATTGATCGAATCGCAACCGCCGCGCATCGGGATTCGCACCATAAAGTCCGCAGCCTCGATCAGCTGATCGGACAAGCCATGCCTTTCGCCTCCGATCAGCAGTACGGCTGGCGGTCGGCAGCGCAGCGCTTTGTAGTTCAGCAATCCGCCCGGCGATGAACCCACCATGGCGACTCCGGAGTTTCTGGCCCAATTGATAAAATCGTGAGTCGCACAGCGCACCAATTTCTGCGAGAACAACGATCCCATGCTGGCCCGAACGGTTGCTGGGTCCCACGGGTCTGCGCTCGAACGGGCAGTATTCGAACACTCAGTACCCGGACCCAGCACGAAGATTCCTCCGACGCCGGTTGCTTCAGCGGTGCGGATGATAGTGCCGAGGTTTCCCGGTGCGTCGATTGACTCGATCGCGAGCCAAAGAGAAGCGGGAGAAGCCCGGAGACCGGCTAATGGAGTCCAATGCCGTCGAAGCACCGCACCGATCCCTTGCGGTTCCGTCGCCGGCGTCAGTTCACGGTAGAGTTGCGGCAACAGTTGTACGCCGGGTACGCCGGCATTGCGGAGCCTTCGTGCAAGCTTCTGACCGAATCGGTTCGATAGAACTGATGGCTCAACGAAAACCGAATGGACAGGGGCATGACACTGGACTGCCCGAGCCACATGTCGAATACCCTCGATCAGGTAAAAACCTGTACGAGTTCTGCCCTGTGGATTTTGAAGAGAGCGAAGGGTGAGGAACCTGTGATCGTGCGCGTGAGTGACTAAGGAGTATTTATTCTCATGCATGGCCTCCGGGCGGTAATTGGACCGCGGCCAAATGATGAAATTGAACTGCTTTGCGATTGTCACACGCGCGCAGCGACACCGCAAGCCGCGTGTTTGATGTCAACTTTCGCGCGACCCCTCTCTGGCGTTCACTTCCCTTGTCCTTCGTAAATCTCCGTCACCCTCTCCAACGTATCCGTTTCTTCCGGCAGCTTATCCGGCCGCAGACGCATAATCCTCGGGAAGCGCAGCGCATAGCCGCTATTATGGCGATCGGATTTCATAACGTTGTTGAAGGCTACCTCGAGCACGATCTTCGGCTCCACTACGCGACGCAAGCCCTGGTCTTCTACCGTGTGCTCAAGAAACCACTGCGTCATCTCGGCAATTTCAGCGTCGGTCAATCCTGAGTAGGCTTTGCCGATGTTCAGCAGGCGCTCGCCATCGCGCACCGCGAACGTGTAATCGCTGAGCACGCCAATGCGCTTGCCGTGTCCGTACTCGACCGCGGTGACCACCACGTCGAGCGTGGCCAGCTCGCGCTTCAGCTTGAGCCATGACTTGCCGCGACGCCCGGGCGTGTAGGACGATTCCGGATCTTTAATCATCAAGCCTTCGTTGCCGCGGGCCTGGGCTGCGTCGAACAGCTGATCCAGTTCTTCCGCCGTGGACGCCCGCGAAATCGGCGCCCGAATCACTTGAGAAGAGATCTCTTGGTTGGCGCTAGATTGCTCCGGATGGAATCCAAATCCCTTCTGCACTTCTTGGAATAAGGCTGAGTTTCTTCTTGCCAGAGCCTCCCCTGAGCGAAGCCGGGAAACGGCTGCGTCGTCAAAAGGTTTTCTTTCCCCCGCCAACAGTTCATCCAAAATCCTTCCCCGCTCCCGCAACGTCCGATCGATCAGCAGCTCGCCGCCGGCATAGAGGACATCGAAGACCAGATACGCCGCCGGAACCCGCCGCATCAGATTTGCGCTGACCTTCTTCCGCCCCAGCCGCTGCTGCAAAGCGCTGAATGGCAGCGCGCGCCCGGCTTCGTCCGCAAGAGAGCTCCAGGCCACAATCTCGCCGTCGAAAATCGCGTCTTGCGGCAGACCGGCCAGCGTCTGCGGAAGCTCCGGGAAAGATTCGGTAATCTCATCGCGGGTGCGCGAGAAGAAGCGCACCGTGTCGCCCGAGCAATGCGCCTGGGCGCGAATGCCGTCGTACTTGTCTTCGACCAATGCATTTTGAAAATAACTCAGCGCGTCTTCGGCAGATTCAGCCGGGCTGGCCAGCATAAATCCGATGGGATGAAACAGCCGCATCGTGGCATCGGAAAGCCGGCCGTCCGCAGCCAGCCGCAGCGTTTCGCCAATGTCGCCCAGCAGCATGTTGGCGCGCTGCACGTCTTTCAGATTGCCGCCCGCGGCCAGAGTGCCGCCCGCCAGAGTCCCTCCAGCGACCAATTTGCCCCCCGCGAGCGTCGCGCCATAAGCCTTGGCAATTGCTTCCTCCACCAGGCTCTCTTTCAGTCCAATGCGCAGGTCGCCAGTCATGATCTTCACGATGTACTTGGCTTCGAGCGGCGTGACTTCACCCAGTAGCCGGCGCACCAGGGCGCCCTTCGCCGCCGGGCCGCGGGCGGCGGCGATCTCGCGAAACCGCCGCTGCAGTTCGCTGGGCGAGTGACGGCCTTCCTGAGCATCATTGTTCTGCGGCAGCACGGCTCCGGCGACCGCGCCCAGATCGCCGTATTTGCGATACGCGGCTGTCAACTCTTCATCGCTTCGTCCTGCGAGTTCGGCCACAATCCGCCACAGCAGTGTGCCTCCGGCCTGCAGCGTGGTCTCCTCCCACATCGGAAATGGCCGTCCTGAAAAGAAAACAGCCGCGCTCGCACCCTCATCGGGAGGCAGTGACTTCAGGTATTCCGCCAGCAGAGCGGTTTTCTCCAGCTTCTTGGTGGTTGCCGCAATCCGCTCCGAAGTCTCCGCAAATCTGCGCATCGCCTAAGCCGCTGGCACGGTAGCACTTACATCTCCCAGCCAAAACTCCCGCTGTGATACTCTACCTAGAACCATTTTTCGCCCGCCGATCATCCAATCTTTATGAAGTTCGTCCAGACATTGTGGCGTTTCCTGATTTCGATTCAACTCCTGCCCGCCCTTGAAGGCGGCGAGGAGACGTTGGTCGGAGGCCAGGCCGTGCTCGAAGGCGTTATGATGCGCAGCCCGCACGCCTGGGCAATCTCCTGCCGCAGGCCCTCCGGAGAACTTTCCACGCACAGCGAACCCATTGAGCGGCTCTCAGAGAAGCATAAATGGATGGCCTGGCCCGTCCTGCGCGGCGTAATAACTCTCGGACATGCAATGACGCTCGGCTTCCGCGCCTTGCGATTTTCCGCCAACGTTCAACTCGACGAGTTGCAGCGCGACGGTTCCGGCAAAGCTCCGCAAAAGAAATTCGAAATCAGCGGCTGGATTGCCACCGTCAACATCGCGCTGTCCATTGGCTTCTTCATCTTCATGTACAAGTACCTGCCGCTGCTGGCCGCGACGGTGCTCAAGAGGTCCCATCCCTCGCTCAACGGTCAGATCATGTTCAACTTGATGGATGGCCTGATCCGCCTGGGCCTCTTCCTGCTCTTCATCTGGGGGACATCGCTCCTGGCCGACATTCGCCGCGTCTATCAATACCATGGCGCCGAACACAAGACCGTCTTCGCATTCGAAAATGGCGATCCGCTTGAAACCCGCGCCGTGCAGAAGTACTCGACCTTCCACCCGCGCTGCGGCACCAGTTTTCTGATGACCGTGATGATCATCTCCATCTTCATCTACATGCTGGTTCCGGTCACCACCTTCTGGGCGCGCTTCGCCATTCGCATCGCGTTGTTGCCGGTAATCACCGGCGTCTCCTACGAGATCATTCGCTTCGCTGCCAGGCGCCGCAAGTCGCTCTTCGCCGTAATGACCGCGCCCGGCCTGTGGTTGCAGCGGGTCACCACCCGGCCCCCCACCGACGCGCAAGCCGAGTGCGCCATCCATGCCCTCGACCAGGCCATGCTCCTCGAAAAGCAGCGCGGCGGCGAATTAGTGATTGCCTAGCGGCCCCGCCGCAAAAATCATTCGCCTTTCCCATTCATCTGAAACAAAATCTATGAAAGAGGCTGGCCGTAGTGGTTTGGCCAACGGCCAACGACGAATTTATGTTTGACCGGCTAGACCAAATCGAAGCCCGCTACGACGAGCTCACCCAGGCTCTGCTGTCGCCGGAGATCATCAGCGACTCGGCCAAATACCAGAAGACGGCCAAGGCGCACAGCGAAATCTCGGCTATCGTCGAGAAGTATCGCGAATTTAAAGACCTCAAGCGAGGCGTCGCCGAAAGCAAAGCGGTTCTCGCCGATGAAAAAGATCTCGACATGCGCGCCTACGCCCAGGAAGAGCTGGATAAACTGGAGCCGCGGGTTTCCCTCCTCGAAGCAGAGCTCAAAGTCCTGCTGCTGCCCAAAGATCCGAATGACGAGAAGAACGTCATCGTCGAAATCCGCGCCGGCACTGGAGGCGACGAAGCCACCCTCTTCGCCGCCGAAATGTTTCGCATGTACGACCGCTATGCCGAATCGCAGCGCTGGAAGGTCGAGGTGCTCTCCACTTCCGAATCCCCCGTCGGCGGCCTGAAAGAAATTATCGCGCTCATCGAAGGCCAGCGCGTCTATTCCCGGCTGAAGTATGAAAGCGGCGTGCATCGCGTGCAACGCGTTCCCGCCACCGAGCAGCAGGGACGCGTGCACACCTCTGCCATCACCGTCGCCGTGCTCCCCGAAGCCGAAGAAGTGGACGTCAAGATTGAAGCCAAAGACCTCCGCATCGACACCTTCTGTTCTTCCGGCCCCGGCGGCCAGTCGGTGAACACAACCTACTCCGCTGTCCGCATCACCCACATCCCGACCAACACCGTGGTCAGTTGCCAGGACGAAAAATCGCAGATCAAGAACCGCGAGAAGGCCATGCGCGTGTTGCGCTCGCGCCTCTATGAAGTCGAAATGCAGAAGCAGCAGGACGCCCTGGCCAAAGAGCGCAAGTCCATGGTAGGCAGCGGCGACCGCAGCGAAAAAATCCGCACCTACAACTTCCCCCAGAACCGCGTCACCGACCACCGCATCGGCCTGACCATCCACCAGCTGCCGGAAATCATGGACGGCAAACTCCAGCCCATCATCGACGCCCTGGTCGCCCACTTCCAGGCCGAGCGCCTGAAAGGTGAGAGCGCCGTCTGAGCCTCGTCGCTCCAGCGGCCCGCGCCAGTGGCGTACTTTCTGGTCACGAGTATGTTCGCACCCTCCAAGAAAAAAAACGGCCAATGAATAGTTCTCTTGATACCAGCAATCTTTATGCCGGGCGCTCTATTGCCAGTTATGAATATCTGCTTACGCTGCCCTTTGCCGCTCGGTATATACGTCCGATCCGTGCTGCTTCACCAGTTTGTTGTACACCCCTATGATGAGGAACGAGGGCGCCCACTGTCCTACGAACAAAGCCCAGTCATCTTTACCGAGTACCTTTAGAAGCGCCGATACTCCCATCGAGCCGATTGCCGCCGCCAGATAGGCCGAAGATGGCACCTTCGCTGTCTGCGACTCAATCGAGCCCGTAATCCTGTCTTCACGTTCACCAAATGTCCGAGTTTCCATTCCAAATCCTCCTGTCTCTATTTTCTTTCCTGTCATAGGATGCCGTCCCACCCCAACTGTTTACTGCTGGAACTAAATCATTTCCAATCTCACTGCACGGCCCAGGTTGTGAGCGCCTGATTCCGGCCACTGCCAATCTTGGTTGAAACAGCACGCCCCGCTGGAAAACCGATGTCATTCGCGGATGCAGCAGCATGTCCCGCTGGAAAACCTCTGTCATTCCGAACCGCTTCTAGCGGTGAGGAACCTGCTTTTCGTTTGCGACTCGACATCCCGTCTGCCGCTCTTGAGGAGCGTTTTCTTGAAGCAGCCCCCATTTTCTTGTCAATAGGCAAAATTTAACCGAAACATCCCATGTTCAACAAAACATTGCAAATATATTTCTTCGTTTGCTGTCACAATTCCCTTTTCCAGTTGATATAATAGAAGTAGAAGCTATATCAAGGTAGCGGCCCCCATTTTGCGGGCCGCTTTTTCTTTTTCTGCAGGGCTTGTACAGCTCGCGCCCGCCTTCCGCGTCTATTCACCAACAAAATCCAGGGGCTACATGACATATCAAGGCATCAACATCCAAAACGCCAAGCAGCGCGGCGAATGGGCCGAGCTGCTCTTCATGGCTCGCTCCGCCGAGCAAGGACTCACCATCGCCCGCCCCTGGGGAGACTCCTCCCCCTACGACGGGCCTGGTTTTGACAAACGAAAGCCGGCCACGCCCCGACTTCCTCCGCATCCAGATCAAATCCACGCAATGCAAACGCGGCGACGCCTACAAATGTCACGTCGACTCCAACGGAGTCCCCTACCTTCTCAACCAACTCGACTTCATCGCCGCCTACATCATCACCGTCGCCGTCTGGTACATCATCCCGCTCGAAGCCACCCACGGCCAGTCCGAGGTCCTCCTCGCCCCCCACCGCCCCAAATCCAAATACGCCAAGTATCAGGAAGCCTGGCACCTCCTCCGCAATGACTGAGGGAATTGCGCTCACCCAGATCGGGAATCCGTGGAAACCTTGTGACATCCGTCACAGACTTCACTCGCCGGACCTCATAATCTCTGTCATCCCGAGCGCAGTCTGATCTTTCGGAACGAAAGATCAAACGAAGTCGAGGGACCTTGTGTTTTAGGTGTTCAGCATGCGCGAATACCATTTCTACGTGTACATCTTGCAAAGCGCCTCCCGCCGCGCTCTTTACATTGGCATGACTGACCTAGCCCCCGAAAACTGGACCACCTAGAATGTGAGTTCTCCCAAACCCAGAAGAGGAGAACCGCAATGAAAGGCACGCGACACAGTGAAGAACAGATCATCGCAATCCTGAAGCAAGGCGAGGCAGGATTGACGACGGCGG
>JBBSFW010000108.1:0-13892 GCA_038254805.1 Terriglobales bacterium | reverse complement strand
TCCAGCGCTTGGGAGTAACTAAGATTTTTCGCGTAGAAGTAAACCTCGTAAACGAAATTATGGAGATTGGGGACCAGGGTATGGTTGTAGTCGGGCAGACCTTGCGATGAGTACGAACCGACGATATGGTTGTTCCACAAAATATCGGCATAAGGATGCGTGCCGCCGATCAAATGCTTGGCCGAGCTGCCAGTCAGCGATGGCGAGTACACTGCTGGTGTACGCGACCAATTCACGGTCGAACCAGTGGAAGAACAGGTTGAGCAGATCCCCCACGAGGGCGAAAGCAGGGCGTAAGATGACCAACCTTTTTGTTGTTGAAGGTTCCAACACTTCTTGTAATAAGGGCTTGTAGTTTGTGCAATCGCTGCCGAGGCCAACACGGCAACTAAGAGTGGGGGAGTGAAATACAGTTTCATTATCTTGGCTTCTCCAGCAAAACCTGTATTGAATTTCGCTAGAGACTAAGGTCGCTTCTACTTGCAAGCAAGGTAAATCGTAAGTAGCAATGTACTTCTGTGTAAAAGTTTTGTGACAGGGAATATCACAAAACTGCGCACAAATCGCGAAATGTGAGTTCCGGCTAGGACTTTCTAGGCGCTTTCCCCTAAAGATAGCACCTACCCGGTGTTGTGGAGCCCGGCCGCGATGCCGTTTATGGTGGCGCCCAGCGCATAGTTCAACCCTTCAGAATTGTCCCCCGACTGTTTTCGTCGCAGCAGATCCACCTGGATGAGGCTCATGGGATCGACGTAAGGATTTCGCAGGCGAATAGAGCGCGATAGCACACTGTTCTTCTCGAGAAGCTTTTCTTGCCGCTTGACCAGGAGTAACATGCGCCGGGTGCGCTCGAATTCCCCGGCGATCATTTTCCAGACGCGGTCCCGCAGTTCCAGGTCGTTCACCAAAGTAGAGTAAAGCTGAGCGATCGCCAGGTCCGCCTTCGCCATCGCAAGTTCAACATTGCGGATGAGATCGCTGAACAGCGGAAATTTAATGAGCATCTCCTGCAGCAATTTTTCCTTGTCCGTGCCTTGCCCCGCAAATTTCTCCAGTGCGTAACCTACTCCGAACCAGGCGGGAAGAGCATGACGGCTTTGCATCCAGCCAAACACCCAGGGGATGGCGCGCAGGTCCTCCAGCCGCCGGCTGCCCGATCTACGCGCCGGACGGGAGCCCATTTGCGCATGCTCCAGTTCGTTCACCGGAGTCGCGCGCTCGAAGTATGTAAGGACGTCGGGGTTGTCGGCTACATTTTGGCGATAGAAACCGTAGGCTTCATTGGACATTTCTTCCATTCCCGGCGCCCACTGCTTATCGGCATCGGGCTGGGGGCCTTCGGGACGGGTCAAAGCCTCCAGGCAGGCCGCTATCATGATTTCAAGGTTCCATTCCGCGAGCATCGGGTCGGAGTATTTCCAGTTGAGAACTTCACCTTGTTCGGTAATTCGGATCTCACCGGAAAAATCGCCTGCCGGCTGGGCCAGAATCGCGGCGTGTGTCGGTCCGCCCCCCCGGCCAACGGTTCCGCCACGGCCGTGAAACAGCCGCAACTTGATATCGTGTTTCCTCGCGGATGCGTGCAATGCCCGATGTGCTTTATAAAGTTCCCAGATGCTGGTCAACATCCCGCCGTCCTTGTTGGAATCAGAGTAGCCCAGCATCACTTCCTGCCATCCTCCCCAGGAATCGATTAACTCGCGGTATTCAGCGTTGCTCCAGAGCTTCTCCATGATTTCGGCTGCCGACCGGAGGGATTTGATTGATTCGAACAGAGGAACCGGCATCAGCCCGGGATCATTGCCTGACGCGTTCATTTGCGTCCCTGCGAGTCGCGCCAGAGTGATGACGGCGCAGACGTCGTCCTCGTGTTCAACGCCGCTGATAACAAATTTCTGGATTGCTGACGGGGGGAAGCTTTTCTTCCATCCGGCAAGGCTGCGAAAAAGTTCTACGCCATCTCTTAGGGCGGGCTGAGAAGCGCTCGCGATCACGCCCCGCGAGTCGCGGGAAAGCCCCTCCAGGGCTTGCCGATGAACCTTGGCGTGCTCACGAATGTCGAGTGTGGCCAAATGGAAACCGAAGGTGCGCACCTTTCGCAATAAGGGATCGAGGAGCAGCCCAGATAAATCCGCTGCCTGATTCTTTTCCAGGCTTTCTCTCACCAGGCCCAGATCAGCCTCGAATTCGGCCGCTGATCCGTAGGCATGCGTGCGCTCCATTTTGTCGTGGGAGTGGCGCAGGCGGACCATGACGTAGCTGAGGAATCTGCGATACAGCTCGGTCTGTGAAATTCTTGCCAGCCGCGCCGGCTCATCATCCATGCTGCAGCTGTATTCCTCAAGCCGGCTCTCGAATGGTTGCGAACACGCAACCTGCCTGTGGGACAGGCTCAGCTGCTCAATCACGCGCTGGATCTCAGAAGTGTAATGTTCGAGGATGGCGTTTTGGGCTCGTTCCAGAGCTTCGCGGGTGCTCTCCTCCGTAACAAAAGGATTGCCGTCGCGGTCACCGCCGATCCATGAACCGAAAGAAAGCACCTGCGGCAACTGCTCTGGCCGGAGGTGCATTTGATAAACCTCGCGGAAGGACTCCCGCATCTCGGCGTACAGCCCTGGAAGACTCTCGAAAAGGGACATGGGGTAGTGGTCCAGCCCCATGCGGATTTCATCGGTGACCAGAGGCTTTTGCACTCGCACTTCATCTGTCTGCCACAGCGCCGTGATCTCAGCCGCAATGGCCTCTTCCAGTGCGGAGGCCTCTGCATACGGCAGGGGAAGGCGATCCAGTTGCTCCAGGTTCCGGGTAATGCGCCGGCGTTTCGAGAGCACGGTGCGCCGCGCGACTTCGGTAGGATGCGCGGTGAAAACCGGCACCACGTTAATTTTGAGAAGCGCTGCCAGCGCCTGATCGCCGCTCATCCCCGCTTCGCGCATGCGCAAAAGTGTTCCCCGAAAAGACCCGGCCAGCGGTGGCCGGTCCGCATGAAGCTTTCCCGCCCGTCTGCGGCGCTTGCGGTGATTGGTCTCCGCCAGATTAGTCAACTCGAAGTAAATGGAGAAGGCCTTGGTGACGCGGTATGCCTCTTCGATGCTGAGAGCCTGCACGATGCGCCGCGCCTCCTGTAGCTCATCGTCCCCGGATTGCGACCGCGCGACATGCGCTCGCGATTGGATCAGCAGGCGCCGAAGCTGTTCCACCGTCTTGAACAGCGGCACGCCGGCTTGCTCCACCAGCACCCTTCCCAGCAGAACCCCCAGGGAACGCACATCGCGGCGCAGCGGAAGCTCTTTGGCCCGGTCCTCGCTCCCAGCCGTAAGTTCCGCCAGTCGCGCCGATTGGTCTTCAGCTCCCCACAAAGGCTTCTCAGGCATAGTTTTGTGCAAGCATACTAAATTACGGCTGCAGAAATGCTCATTGGGCAAGGCGCGGCGGCCTCCCATTTGGGCTTCGCCGCTTGCAGGGGCGGCAGCCAGCCTGAATAATGAGTATTGAACATGAGCCAGGCGAAAGTGCTGATCGTAGAGGATGAGGAGAACGAGCGGACGGGACTTGCTGAACTGGTCTCCTCCTGGGGGTATTCGGCCGAAACCGCGAGAGATGGCCAGGAGGGCCAGGAAAAGGCCGCTTCCTGGTCGCCTTCCATTGTAATTACGGACTTGAAAATGCCCCGCATGGGCGGCATGGAATTGCTGGAGAAGATTGCCAGCGACAGCCGCACCATTGCCGTCATTGTGGTGACCGCCCAGGGGACCATCGACAGCGCGGTGCAGGCCATGCGCATGGGCGCCTACGACTACATCACTAAGCCGATCGATACCAATCGCCTGCGGACGATCCTACAGAATGCTTCCGCCTTGCTCGATACCCGGATGGAGTTGGAGGTCACGCGCCGAAAGTTGCGGGATGCAGGATCGCTGGGCTCGCTGGTGGGGCCATCAAAAAAAATGCAGGAAATTTTCCGGTTGACGGAAATGGTCGCGCCCAGCACGGCCTCGGTCCTAATCACCGGGGCCAGTGGGACCGGCAAAGAGTTGGTGGCCCGGACCATTCATGAGCTCAGCCCACGCCGCACCAAGCCGTTCGTGGCAATCAATTGCGCGGCGATCCCGGAAACCTTGATTGAAAGCGAAATCTTCGGGCACGAAAGGGGCGCGTTCACGGGCTCGATCGAACGCAGAACGGGATGCTTTGAACTAGCAGAAGGCGGGACGCTGCTTCTCGACGAGATCGGCGAAATGCCCATCGCCACCCAGGCCAAGCTGCTGCGCGTGCTCGAAGATCGCAAACTTCGTCGTTTGGGAAGCAAAGTCGAAACTACGGTGGACGTGCGAGTGCTCGCTGCAACCAATAAGGTTCCGGAAGACGCGGTGGCTCATGGCGAGTTACGCAACGATCTCTACTATCGCCTGAACGTTTTTAATATTCATATGCCAGCATTGCGCGAGCATCGGGAAGACGTGCCGGATCTGGTCCACTCGCTGCTGTTGGAGGTAAATACCAAACATTCCCGCCAGGTAGCGACCGTCAGCGAAGCCGTGCTCAACCTGTTTCGAAATTACACCTGGCCGGGCAACGTCCGCGAGCTTCGGAACACGCTGGAGCGCGCCGTGATCGTTTGCGAGGGAGCAGTCATTGAGACCAAGCACCTGCCGCCCGGCTTCGGTCATGCGCCCGTGCGTGTTTCCCCGGAGGATGCGGACTCTATCCGCGTCGGCGTCGGCACAACTGTTGGGGAGGCGGAAAGACTGCTGATTCTGAAAACACTGGAATCGACAAACAATAACAAGACACGTGCGGCGGAAATTCTCAGCATCAGCCTGAAGACCCTTCATAACAAGTTGAAGGAATATGGCAGCGCCAGCTCAGATGGTGCAGGACCGCAGGATAGGGAAGAGAAGGAACAGAGCTTTGAGAATGAAGCAGCAGAAGGATTAAAAGAGCCGTAGCCGGGGCTTCTATTTCTTGATGCGTCGCAGGACTCAAATCGTTCTGGCAGTCACCTTCATGGCGGCTGCACTGGTCACTGGGGCTTCGTATCTCTATATATCTCAGATCCTGCGCCAGGGAATTTACACCGCGCATGACACAGCCTCTTATCTGGCTTCGCAGCTGGCTTATCTGGCCACTAATGCCGCCCCCGATTTAAGCAGCACCCATGTGGATACTGCCAATCCTGCGGCCCTGCGGCGCGGAGTTGCCTATTATCTGGGTACCGACCGCGATCTCACCACCATGCTGGAGTCTGTAGTCGGGAGCTGGCCCACAATCTATGACGCCGCGATTCTTGACGCAGATGGAAAGGCGATTCTCGATACCGACCCAAATCTGATCGGAAAAACAATTCCTGCCCGGCCGGATTTTTCGATCCTGCAAAGCGCCAGTTTCCGCCAGAAGCTTCGCCTAATTTTCAATCCGCCCGCGGTGTACGAAGTTCATGTCTCGCTGGTGCTCAATGGGGCGAAGTTCGGCAGCATCCACGTGGGGGTCTCCACCGTATTTCTCCGCAATGAGCTCGAGCCGCGGCTGCAACGCGCCCTTGTGCTCTCCGGAATTGCGGTGTTGTGTTCATTGCTTCTGGCAGCCGGTCTTTCGCGGTTGGCCCTTGGTCCGCTTGAGCACATCAACCGCAGCCTCGACAGTATGACCGGCGGCGACGGCGAGGAGCTGACAGACCCCGACGTGGAGCATGATGAATATGGACTGGTAAGCCTGAAGATCGCGCATCTGGGCCGCCAGATGCGGGACGCGCGCGAAATTTTCTCCGCATTAAAAAACAATGTGGACCAGATCATGACCAGCCTGCAAGACGGTTTAATGCTCTTCACCCGGGATTCCCGCGTGGTCCTGGTCAGCGCCGCGATTGAGCGTTTCCTCGGCCGGTCGCGCGGCGAACTGCTGGGACGGGGGGTGACGGAAATTTTTTCACCCGAGACTGCGCTGGGCGCGCTGGTCCTGGACGCGTTTGGCCTCCGCAACGATATCGAACCGCGAGAGATCGAAATGCCCAATGGGCGTCATGTCGTGATTGGGCTCGATTTCATTCACGAAAAGGGAACTCAGATTGGCTCGCTGCTTACTATGCGCGATGCTGAGTCGGCGCGCCGCATCGAGGATGAAATCGAGCTGTCACGGAGGATGTCCGCCAGCGGCCACGTAACCCGCGGCGTTGCTCACGAAGTAAAAAATCCCATCAATGCCATCGTTCTTCATCTGCAACTGTTGAGGAACAAGTTGCAACAAGTTGATCCCGACACTAGCCGTCACGTCGACATCATTGACAGCGAAATTCACCGGCTGGATCGCGTAGTGCAGATTTTGGTGGATTTCACCCGTCCGCGCGATCTGCGTTTGGAGGAGACGGATTTGCACCTGGTGCTGGACCAGGTCTCATTGCTGGCCGCACCCGATGCCTCCCAGCATGGGGTGAAACTGAAGTGGGAGCTGCCGCCGGAGAGCATTCCCGTCAAAATCGACACTGATCTGATGAAGCAAGCCATTCTGAATGTGGTCCTGAATGGGGTTCAGGCCATGCCTTCCGGCGGTACGCTAACGATTACGGCCCACCGCGAGGACGATGTGGTGGTCGCCGAAATTCGAGACCAAGGAGTCGGCATTCCTCCCGAGCTCCAGGAAAAGATTTTTGAGCTGTACTTCACCACCAAGAAAACAGGGAGCGGCATTGGTCTGGCGCAGACTTATCAGATCATGCAGTGGCATTATGGATCGGTAGATTTCGAATCCGCGACCGGAAAGGGAACTACTTTCCGGCTGCGCTTGCCTTTAGCAGAAATCCGTTTCCAATCCCTGGAGGAGACAGCGGCGCGGAGTTGAATAGCGCCTCCTAGACCGAAATGAAACTACCCGCCGCAATTGGGGTGCTCGCAGCCGCGGTCTTTTTTCCGCCGACGGGAAGTTCCGTCGCTCTTCAGACCAGTAGCCAGCCGGCGCCGAATACGCATCCCGACTCCCGATCCACCCTCGCGCCCCAGACGGCGCCCCCCGGTCCGAGTTCTTCTCCAACAACCCCCGGGGCCTTTACTGGGAAAACGAAAAATTCTCAGGCACACAGGCTAAGGAAAAGGAAGAAGACAGCGCGGAAATCCGCCGCAAACCAGGCGGGCAAGGTAGTTGTGCGAAACGGCGGAGTGAAGGACGGTTCACCTCAAATCGCTCCAGCCATGAGTAACGATCAGAAACTTCATCAGAAGGAAACGACCGCTCAGCTTCTGGCCACCACCGATGCGAACCTAAAAAAAATTGCAGGTCGGCAACTCACCCCCATCCAGCAGGGAATACTCACCCAAATTCAAGCATATACGCAGCAATCCAAACACGCGGCCGATTCGGGCGACTCGGAGAGAGCCTACATCCTTGCCTTCAAGGCGCGTCTTTTGTCTGACGACCTTGCGCGGCGCTAGTCGCCTATGTTTCAGGACAGGCGGCGGTTCACTTCCGGAGGAGGTTTAGATTTGAGACACTCGCGGCTGTTTGATTCCCCGCTTGCTTGCTTCCAGTAAACGCTTTCGGACGCTTCGGTGGATGTGGTCAATGGACCGAAATGGGTTGACACCCTTTCACTTCTCTTTTATAGATAAATCTTTTACAGCTAAGGGAAGCGGCGCGTCAGAGCCGAACCTCATCTGTGACTTTCCATCCTGCAACCGTTCGCCTGCGACACCAGTTAGCTCAGGAATTCAGTGAACCAGGTATGCACTCGAAAAAAGGAGCCTGCAATGCCTTTGATTTCCCGCCGGAAGTTTATCAACACGGCTGCGCTCGCGACGACCACTGCAAACTTCGCCCAGTCCGCGCTAAGCTCGATTCATGAAAATCTGCCAGCTGAAGCAGCTAAACAAGAAGATAGGGCCGACACAATAGAATTCAGCTCGGACGAGCTCGCAAGGATGTTTAACAACCGAAAATTTCCCCCGCGACCGTATGAGCCTTGTCCCTTGCCCCGGAGTCCCGCGATAAAGAATGTTCGCTATATGTACCGTATCGCTCTTACAGCTCCATCATAGGAGCGGACACATGGTTGACCTCGTGGGCACCAGACGGCAATCTTTATTCCGCATACGCAGACGGCACGCTGCAACGCGTAGGCGTGATCTGCCATGCGGATGGAATCGATGATTGGTACTATCCTGCCTCTCATCTAGGTTTCTATGCTGTGCCTGATCGAGTTCTTGGATGGGGCAGTGCCAAATATCCACCCAGGTTTGTGAATATAAAGAAGAATCCGACTAACGTCACGACCACGGGCAACGCCATCATCATAGGAGACGATCCGTTTAATCTGAGCTTTCGGGTCCTGCCACCAACGGAATTAACACTGTCGCGGTTCGGTAGCTGCTATCCGGCGGGGTGCCTGGTAAAAGACGGGACTTGGTATTATGCGTGCCAATACCGCAGCCATTTTGTGGACCCGCGCGGTAGGCAACAATGCTTCGCCCAAGGGCCAAACCGTTTCCGGATTTCTTCCGATCTGGGAAAGACATGGGACTGGTCTCACTTTGACGAATATGATCCGGTTATTCCGGAAATCGGGGCGTACGGTGGAAACGTCCCTACGAAGTTCGGAAACGCACACTTCGTTGACTTCGGCAAGAACATGGAACATTCACCGGACAGCTACGCCTATTTGATAGGGCATGGAACCTGCGATCCGGAAGGCATGTCCAATTGGAGCACGGGGGACGCCGTCTTCCTCGCGCGGGTCATGCCGATTCCGGAGGCGATCAACAGCAAGACATCGTACGAGTATTTTGTCGGCCGCAAGAACGATGGAACCCCTCCTGGTCAAGAAGATTTGAGGATATAAAGCCTCTTTTCCAATGGGCTTCACGGTGCGGGATGACCTATATAACTTATTTTCCAGGCATCAGAAAGCATATCGCCGTCGTATGCGCAGGATGGCCCAACGGTGCAGGCAGCCAACGCGACACTTGGATCGCAGAGGCTGATACGCTGTGGAGTCCTTGGTCGATTGTGACCTACTGGGATGCGTTTGGCGAAGGAGCTTATTACGCGCAGATACCCCAGTAAATTTATCAACCCCAACGGAAGCTTCGCCATGTTCTATTCGGGCGGGTGGTCTGGTCCAACGCCACTTCCACCAGAACTGCACAAAACCCCAACTCTAATAGATTATCCGAGCGCACAATACACGCTTTGTGTTGCGGAATTTCAGCTGGACATGAAAAAGGGATCCTATGCGTAGGATGTCAGTCCACATGCGCGTGTTTCATTTGGCTCAATCATAACCTTTGCAGTTCTCTTGATTAAGATAAAAGGTTCCCTCGGGGTGATTCTCCCGTTATTTTTGCCTCCACCTCAGCGCGTGATCTTGTACAGATAGGAGGCATCGAGGCCATTCTCCCTTTAACAGCGGCGGCAGTACTCGAGCAGCCGGAAGGCATCGACGTAGCTGATTTCGTTGCGGACCGCCAACTCACCCACCCCGCAGCGAATACTCATCCAAACCACACATATACACAGCAGTCTAGAAAGGCGGCCGATTCGGGTGACTTGGAGAGCCTACATCCTTGCCTTGAAGGCGCATCTTTTATCCGACGACTATCCGACGACCTTGCGCGGCGCTGGTATCCGACGACCTGCCCAGCCACATTACCCAGACCTTGCTCCGCGTAGCCGCCCTTTTGACGGACGGGCGCGGTAAATTTATCTTCCGGAGGAGGCTCTGGCGGAAGGCTACTTGGACAGCAAGAGGCAGCCAATCGCGCCAACTGAAGGGCAACAATTCACCAAGAGGAAAGGCTCCCGGCTATTACGGGAGCCATCTCGGATTTCCGAACGGAGATCGTTAAAAGCTCCCCAAATGGCCTATTTCGTACAAAACTTTGTCGCATTTCTCTATCCCGTTCTTGGCCTCCTCAATAGCCTGATCGTGCCCCGGTTCGCTCTTCTCCCATCCTGCGATAAGCTGCTTGGCGAGTGGCTCGATGTCAGCACCGTGTTCACTGTTTGCACGAGACTTGGCATCTCTGAACACCTCCATAACAGATTGCCGAGCGTCACGACAGGTCTTGCCAACATACATCCGATCATTGACCTTTTGTGTGGAATCATTGACTTCCTTTTCCAATTCTCCCTGCGTCCGCTTAAGCTCATAGAGCTTGTCGTCTACCTTTTTGATCTGTTCCGCGTTCTCGCGTTTATCCTTGTCATCCGTCAGAGACGACTTCTTCCGTTCGAGTCCTTCTTTTTTCTCTTTGAGTGTGTCGCGATCTCTCTTTAAGGTTTCGATTTTCTGTTGTGTTTTCTTCGGGTCAACGTCTTCGCACTTCCACGGGCCGCTGTCTTTGCACATCTTGTTGACCTCGTTCTGCTTTCGCTCGCATGAGTCCTGCAGGTCGGAATAGGGAATGCTGCGACATCCTTTTTCATCTTGCAGGTAATTGATCCCGTTCTGAAAAGCTTTGATGCTGGCCTCATGATCGTCTGCTTTTGAGATCACAGCCAGCGATACTATGAGAGAAAGTACGCTCAAGCAGTCCAATAGCTTGGTGCCATGGCCTCGGTATGTGGGCTTATTTGTCATCGAGCTGACCTCCATTCCGGTGCGGATTGTATTGCAAAGTCACTGATGGCCACGGCTGCCGCAATCCTGTTACGAAAACGGAACAACCGCGTCTCTGAATTAAACGCTGCGACGCGTTTGGCACTTTGATGAAAGCGAATGGCGAGGACATAACGACTCCGGAGTTGTTTGCGGCGGAGGCCTCGGCGACGCCTGGCCCCGGCCGGAAGCCGCTCGACATGGGGATCGAAGTGCGACAGGTCATGAGCGGGCCGCCGCCAACCAACTAAACGAGCATGCATGATCCCGGAATTGGTAGCATCGAACACATGACTGTCCAACGGATGGAGCACGTCGGTATCGTGGTTGACGACCTCGCAGCCGCGACCGAGTTCTTCGTCGAGCTCGGACTCGTGCTGCAGGGCGAGGGGCCCGTCCAAGGTCGTTATGGCTCAGCGGCTTACTCGCGCCAAATAGTCCATCAAGAATTACGGAATTTCCTTTGAGGAGCCAACCGTCCAAGAACGCGCCGCTAGGCTCTCGTCCGTACTTCGAATTTTGTACCTCATCTTCAACGAGGGTTACACGGCGAGCAGCGGCGACGCCTGCTGCGATAACGTGAACGGGATCAGCTGGCGCATTGTTCCCCGTTCAAAGCTCGAACAGGCCGAAGCACTATTCAAGACTATAAATCGCAACGCTATGACGCTGGTTCGGGGGACAAAATCGGGCCTCACTAGATCAGCATCGCGCTCGGGGCTAGTGGCATGGGCCACTCCGCGGCTGAACGGGTTGCAGCGCCGGAGACTCAGTGGAGCACATCCGCTCCTTGCTCTCTGCTAATGGTGATGGAACTGGCGCCCGTCGCTTTAATCTTTTCGTTGAGAGCTGGCAGCTGGCTCGTGAGCTCGTGCCACGCATTTAATTGCGTATCCAGTCGCTTGCTCAGGAAATCGAAGACCTGGTACATGGAACGCGTTGGAGCGGCATCCGTCTCAATGGCATGACTAAACGTGTCGAGCTCTTCATTCAGCATGTTCGGATAGCGCAGGTTTCCTTCAGAACTCTTCATCTTAGTCTGTATTAGTTGACCCTCGATGACGGACATCCGTTGAGTAAATTTGTGCATAGTCTCAATAACTTGCTGGTTGCGGTCGTCGCGATCCAGATTCTTTTCCATCTGCTTCATCTGAGTACGTACCTCGCGCATTTGTATGACTGCGCGGTGCAAATCAGCAATGCGCCTGGCAACCTGGGTGGAGAGTTCAAACTGCTTACGCAGTTCATCTATGTCGGTTTTTTCCCGCGGATCTGGAAGCACTTCCACATTCGTCGTCTGTGATTTCCCTCCGAAGGTCATCTTAATCGTGTAGGTGCCGGGAACTACGATTGGTCCTTGGGGCCCGTTGCCGGCGTAGAACGCACCCGGCAACTCGAGTGGGGTCTCATAACGCAAATTCCAAGGAAAACGGTTCATGCCTGCTTTGGTGGACAGGACCTCTGGGGGTTTTTCTAGATCCGGCCACTCCGGAGGTTGTTCACTTTTATCCTTTCTTTCGTAACTCGAGTACTTCCGCACCAAATTGCCTTCGGAATCTCTGATCTCAACGGTAATTTCGTCTTTGGCTTGATTCTTAAGGTAGTAACTCAGTATCGCCCCGGGTGGGGGATTCTCGCCCACAGGCCGGCGACGGTCCACATCTTCCGCGAAATATAGCCGATGGGTTGGGGCCGTTTCGTAAAGCGCAAAGTCGGTATTTGCTAACTCTGGCTTCAGTCCACGTAGCGGAGAGATGTCGTCCAAAATCCAGAAGGAACGCCCGTTAGTGGAAACGGCAACATCATTGTCTTTCACTATCAGGTCCGTTACCGGAGTACGCGGCAGGTTCAGCTGCAAAGGCTGCCACTGGCCGCCATCGTTAAAGGAAACGTAGATACCCAGCTCGGTTCCCGCGAAAAGTAAATTGCGGTTCTTGGAATCTTGTCGAACCACATGTACGTAACCGCCGCCGGGCAATCCTTGGACGATCGAGGTCCAGGTTTTGCCATAGTCAATGGTACGAAAAATGTAGGGCTTGAGGTCATCTTGACGGTGGTTATCGATTGCAACATACGCGGTGCCAGCATCGAAAGGTGAAGCCTCAACAATACTGACAGTAGCCCATTCCGGCCAAGCTCTTGAACTCACGTTTTGCCAGCTCTTGCCCCCATCGCGCGTCAGCTGAACCAGACCGTCATCAGTGCCGGCCCATATCTCTCCTTTTTCAATCAGGGACTCCGCCAGCGCAAAGATGGTGTCGTAATACTCGACGCTTGTGATGTCGAGCGTAATTGTCCCCCCAGACGGCTGCTGCTTTGATTTATCATTGCGCGAAAGATCGTCGCTTATCGGGTCCCACGTCTTACCCTGGTCGGTTGTTCTGAATAGCCGCTCCGCACCTGCGTATAACACCTTTGGATCATGTGGTGAGATCAAGAGCGGAAACGTCCACTGGAAGCGATGCTCCACTTCGCTCGCGCCGTGGCCGGAGTTGTCCAGCGGCCACACTGCCACGTCTTTGCTCTTATTGCTGCGGTGGTCATAAATCGTCACACTGCCATCTTCGGCGCCGGCATACACGATATTCGCGTCGCTGGGGTCCGGTGCAATGTACGCGCTCTCGCCGCCACCGACCGCATACCAATGCTCCCGCCCGATATAGCCCTCATCTGTCTGGCTTGCAATAGCGACTGAGGTGTTGTCCTGCTGCGCTCCATATAAGTAGTAAGGGAATCGGTTATCCGCAGTTACGTGGTAAAACTGTGCCGTCGCTTGATTGTCTAGCGAACTCCAGCTCTTACCGCCGTCCACGGTGATTGTAGCTCCGCCATCGTTTCCATTGATAAGACGATCGGGATTCGTGGGATCGATCCACAATCCATGATGGTCGCCATGTGGCGCCGGAAGTAAGTCGAACGTCTTGCCTCCATCTGTCGAACGGAACAATCCAGTGTTCAAGACGTAGACAGTGTCCACAGACTTAGGGTCGGCAAAGATGTGAGTGAAATACCATGCCCGCTGGCGATAGCGCTCATCGTCATTTACACGTTTCCAGGAATCGCCGCCGTTGTCGGAGCGGAACAATCCACCTTCTTCTGCCTCGATTAGAGCGTATACTCGGTTGCCGTCGGCGCCCGAAACAGAGACTCCGCTGCGGCCCCAATTTCGTTTTGGGAGGCCTTCGCCGGTTAGTTGTTTCCACGTACTGCCACCGTCCATCGATTTGTATATGGCGCTTCCCGGGCCACCGCTGTTCAGGGACCAGGGCGTTCGGACGACTTGCCAGGTAGCGGCGAACAAAGTGTTCGG
>JBBSFW010000107.1:0-13913 GCA_038254805.1 Terriglobales bacterium | reverse complement strand
TATTTCGCTTTCCAGGCGTAGATCGTGTGCTTCGATACCCCCACTTCCCGCGCCACCTCCTCCGCCTTCCGTCCCGCTTCCATTTGCTTCAGCGCCCCGATCATCTGCGCCTCGGTATGCTGGCTCTTCGACATGCAACCTTCCCCTTTCCTTCGACGAAATCATACTCAACTTTGTTCGGAAAGAGGGGATCAGGTCACCCATAGAAGGATAATCGCCGACGCTTAGGTCGAATCCTGGGTTGGTGGAAACGATGTTCCGCGGAAAAATGATTCAGCGTGAGTTTCCAGAGCCTTGGTCCTCAAATCTCTATTGTAAAAAGCTGCGATTCACTCCCCGCCCGCTACGCCTTGACAACCTTCTCTCTTATCGAGGGACGCCCTCAGCGCGGCGTAGACTTTTCGTGGCCGCGATGGTCTCAAGATAACAGCGGAAAACGTCTGATTATGGAATTTCACGCCGCAGCCGCTCCAATAACGAGACTCGCCGAGTGAATATGACGAGCTCGCCAGCCGTGCGAGTTGGAAACCTTTTCAACTTACCATCGTCGCACTTGTATTCCGCGACGATCCCGGTCTTCAGAATCTGAACAGTGGGAAACGCTTCGTCGGAACACGACCGAACTTCGTTAGGTGAATACGTGATTCCAACACGTTCAGGAACCGGGGACGGTAGACGAAGCACGATGCGACCATCTGCATTTGTAATGGCATTCGACAATTCGACTGCCCGACCTTTGCCTTCCCAAACCAAGAAACCAAGTGAGACGCCCTTTAGCGGTTTTCCGTTATTGGCGTCTAAAAGTCGGACGGTTATGTAACCTTCTTTCTCGATTGACTGTGTCGCGACAAGACCTGATGAAAACACCCCCAGAAGGATGGTACCGACAGCGAACCATACAAGTGATTTAAATCTGGGAGCTGAGCTGGCCGAAGGCTCTAGCAATCTTGTTGGACAAGCACGACTGAAATTGATTGCTTTTCTAATGTACATTGCATCCACCGTTCAAACTGCAGGTTGCCCCTTGTACCGGGGCCGGGGAAAACATCATCGAAGGGAGTTGAATCAAGTAGTGCAACGGATTCAGCGGACCGAACGGATCAATGTGCGCGTTAATAGGATCCATGGTGGTGCTGTCTACCAAGTGCCCGGCGTCCGAAAAAAAACCAAAATACCACGACGAGGCTCCGTTGTGAAAGAAAGTTATAGGGTCAGACCACGCTCCCCCAGCCTTCGCAGCGGCAGTATCTACCGATTCGTCTGAAAGCTGTGGTATCCACACGCTATACACCATTGGGGGCTGGCCCATCCTTTCTGGTTCCTTTGGAAGGGATGCCCTGTCCTAGTCTCGCGGTTTGTGCGAGACAGGGCGGGGTCTCTGATGGGATGAAACAAATAGGGAAAGTCAAAATTCCTTCCCCTTCGACTTCGCTCAGGGCAGGCTCTCCCGCAAAGAACGCGGGAAGCACGCCGCCCCAGCAGGCCAAAACCGGGCGTTCCGGGGACCCCGGGGTGTAGCAACCATTTCTAAGCCTGCAGAGTTTCACCGTACAGTTTAAAGAGGAGAAGCATCCAGAGCCGCTATAATGGCGGCAACCGCGCGGATTTGCCGCGCCCTCTATCCACATGGCTATTGTCTGGCTGCGGGTCGCACTGGCGCTGTATGGGCTGGGACTGCTGTACGTCCTGGTGGCGGTGACTCGCACCAAAGAACTGCTGAACCGACTGGCGTTGCATGCCGCTTACCTGGGCATGGTTTTTCATTTTGTGGCCATTGCCGAAGGCGTGCGACAGACCGGCGAGCCGGGGCTGGCATCGTTGTCGACGGCAGCGTCGGTGCTTGGATTTCTGATTATGGTGGTCTTCCTGGTTGTGTACATGGTTTACCAGACCACTTCACCGGGGATCATCGTCTTCCCAGTCGTATTTCTGCTTACCTTTGTTGGAGCGACGAGCCAGGAGCCGTTTGTGCACACGTCTTCGACGGCGCGGACGGGCTGGCTGGTGGCGCACATTGCCTTGATCTTCGCGGGATACGCGGCGCTCATTCTGAGTTTCGCGGCCAGCCTGATTTATCTGATCCAGGAACGCGCGCTGAAAGCCAAGCGTCCGGGCGGGCTGCTCTCGCGTCTGCCGGCGCTGCAAGTCACGGATGAGATCGGCTTCAGGTCGCTGTTGCTGGGCTTTCCTTTTATGACGGCCGGCCTGGTGGCGGGAATGGTGATTGCGCAGGCGACGTTCGGGCGAGTGGACTTTCGCGACCCCAAGATTCTGCTTTCGGTGCTGATGTGGGCGGTTTACCTGGTGCTGCTCTACACCCGGTGGAGTGCGGGCTGGCGTGGGCGGCGAGCAGCATACCTGGCCGCGGGCGCATTTGCCATGGCGGTGGTTGCATGGGCGGCGAACTACTTTAGCGCCGTACACAGGCTGGCGCGGCCATGAACTTTGAGCTGATCGGCGTGAATCACAAAACAGCGCCCGTGGAAGTGCGGGAGCGGCTGGCCATTCCCGACCGCAAGATCCCCGAAGCCCTGCAGCAATTGATGCGCGTTCCCGGCGTGGGCGAGGGCATGATTCTCTGCACCTGCAACCGGGTAGAAATTCTCACCCAAACCAGCAATGGCGGCGCGAATCTGGCTGGTTTTATACGGGACTATTTCAGCCTGGATCCGCAACTATACGAAGGCCACCTGTACCAGTATCGCGAGCACGATGCGATACGGCATGTATTCCGGGTGGCGGCGAGTCTGGACTCGATGGTGGTGGGCGAGCCGCAAATTCTGGGCCAGGTGAAAGAAGCTTACGCGACGGCCCGCGCTGCCGGGGCGGTGCAATCGTATTTGGAGCTATTGCTGACGCGCGCATTCGCAGTTGCAAAAAGAGTGCGAACGGAAACCGCGGTGGGATCGTCATCGGTTTCAGTGGCGTCGGCTGCGGTTGAGCTCGCCGGCAAGATCTTCGGATCGCTGGAGGGGAAGCAAGTCTGCCTGGTGGGCGCGGGCAAAATGTCGGAACTGGCGGCGCGGCATCTGCTGGCAAAGGGGGCAGGGCCAATTTTTGTGGCCAACCGGACCTATGATCGCGCCCAAGTGTTGGCGGGACGCTTCGGAGGCCGGGCGGTCAGATTCGACGATCTCTACGATCATTGCGAGCAGGCGGACATCGTCATCACCTCGACCGGAGCTCCAGTGGCCATTTTTCGCCGCGAGCATGGCGAAAAATTCCTCAGCCGGCGGAAGAACCGGCCCATGTTCTTTATCGACATCGCGGTGCCGCGTGATGTCGATCCGGAGATGAACAAGCTGGACGGCATCTTCGTGTATGACATTGACGATTTGCAGGATGCTGTGGCATCGCATGTTGCCGGAAGGAAGCAGGAGGCCGAGCACGCCGAAAGCATCGTTGAGGCTGAAGTGGAGCGGTTCCAGGCGCGGCTGCAGACCTTGCATGTGGTCCCGATCATTCTCTCGCTGCAAGACCATTTCGAAACGATTCGCCAGGCCGAACTGGAGCGTGTGCGGGGACGTTTGGGGCAGCTTTCCCGGGAGCAGGAGATGGCGGTTGAAACCCTCAGCCGCGGGATCGTGAATAAGATTCTGCATACCCCCATCACTCGGCTGAGGACGGCAGCCGCGGGGCCGGAAGTGACGACCTTCATTGAAGCATTCAAAAAATTATTCAACCTGCAGACGACGCCTGCCGCGACGCTTGAAGAGGAAGCTTCCCGGAAGGCGGACGCACCGTCCGTGCGAAAGGGCTGACGCTTGCGCATGAAGATCGGGTCACGCGGCTCGCAGCTGGCCCTGTGGCAAACGAACCACATCGCTTCCCAGCTCCGGGAACGGGGGCAGGAAGTCGAAATTGAAATCATCCACACGACCGGAGACAAGATACTCGACGTCGCCCTGGCGAAGGCCGGCACGAAGGGCATGTTCACTAAAGAAATTGAGGAGGCGCTGGATGGCGGGCGCATTGATCTGGCAGTCCATAGTTTAAAAGACCTGCCGGCGGAGATTTCCAGCCAATTCGAAATTGCCGCGATTCTGGCGAGAGAAGACCCGCGCGATGCGCTGTGCTCGACGAAGTACGGTTCCATCAAAGAATTGCCGAAGGGCGGGCGGGTCGGGACCAGCAGCTTGCGTCGCGAGGCGCAACTCAAAGCATTGCGGCCGGATTTGATGGTTCACCCACTGCGCGGAAATGTGGACACGCGGCTGCGCAAGCTGGAAACGGGTGAATATGACGCCATCATTCTTGCCGCAGCCGGCTTGCGGCGGCTGGGCCGGACGGAAATGATTCGCCAGGCGATTGCGGTGGAGTTGATGTGTCCGGCGGCGGGGCAGGGGGCGCTGGCGATTGAGATCCGGGCCGGCGATGAAGAGGTTGGCAGCGCGGTGGCAGTGTTGGACAACGCCGCTTCACGCGCGGAGACTGGCTGCGAGCGTGCGCTGTTGAAGAAGCTGGGTGGCGGGTGCCAGGTGCCGATCGGGGCCAATGCGACGTTGCGGGATGGGGAACTGCATCTGGCGGCGGTGGTGGCGAATGTGGATGGGAGCGTGGTGCTGCGAGAGAGTCTAAGCGGGAAAGATGCGGTGAAGGTTGGAGAATGCGCGGGAGAAAAGCTTTTAGAGCGCGGGGGCGCGGCCATTCTGGAACAGGTGTATGGACGGCAGACGCCGGTGCCGCAACAGCCATGAAACGATGCCGCTCGCGAGCTCGCGCCTGGGTTTTTTTTTTGCGCTACCCACGGCTTATGCTCTGGGCTGAATTATTTTGCCCCTGGCGGGCTGAGCTAGTGATGTTCAAGCAATGCATAAAGGAAGACAGGCGCATCAGTCCGCCGGCAATGTAATCGTGTTTGCTTTGATGCTGCGAGAGCTAATTGCGCGCGAATAAGACCAAGCCGCTCACCCGCGTTCGCGTGCTGGTGGGACGGGCGCGACGCCAGGCCAGCGCATTGTCGTCTGGGTTGACGAAGCTGGGCACGGAGGTCGTCGAAATACCGTTCATCGAGATTCGCAAGCCGCGGTCTTACAAGCCGCTGGATGCGGCGCTCAAGCGTATTGCCAGCTATGACTGGCTGATTCTGACCAGCGTGAATGGGGTTGAGACGCTGGCCGAACGCATGCAACGGCTGCGGGTGCGACGATCGGAATTTTGTCACGTGCAAATTGCGGCGATTGGCCCCGCGACGCGCGCAGCGATCCAGAAGCTCGGACTCAGGGTTGCGGTGATGCCGGAGAGGTACGTGGCCGAGTCGGTGGTGGAAAACTTGCGCGGCAAGATGAAAGGGAAGCGAGTGCTGCTGGCGCGGGCCAAAGTCGCAAGGGATGTGATTCCGCGCGAATTGCGGAAAATGGGCGCCAAGGTGGATGTGGTGGAGGCTTATGAGACGGTTGCGCCAGCCGCATCGAAAAGGCGATTGGAGATCATTATGAAGGACCCGAAGCGCAGGCCCCATGTGGTGACATTCACCAGCTCTTCGACGGTCAGGAATTTTGTGGAGCTGCTGGGCGGGCGAGAGCCGGTCGTGAACTTGTCGAAGGAGCACTCGATACCCAGGGACCTGCATGGCATTCAGTTCGCCTCGATCGGACCCATCACATCCGGCACTCTGCGCGAACTCGGTTTTCCAGTGCACCTCGAAGCCAAGGAATACACCATTCCTGGATTGATCCGGGCGATCCGCAACCGGGCACCCAAGCTGAAGCTATAATCTCCGCCCATGAGCGCGAGACCATGAAACATCGCATTGTCCACTTGCTTCAGAAGTACCTGTTTAACCCGCCGGTCAAGTTTTTGTTTGCGATTGGAGTGGCCCCGCCGGGACGGGCGCTTCTCGAGACCATCGGCCGCAAGACTGGGAAGCCGCGCCGAGTCCCTATCGGCAACGGACTCGTGGGCCGGCAGTTCTGGGTCGTCGCCGAGCACGGCCATAAAGCTGCCTACGTTCGCAATATTGTGGACAATCCGCGTGTACGCGTGAAAGTGCGCGATCGGCGGAGTGCGCGCTGGCGCGCTGGCACGGCTCACTTGCTGTCCGACGACGATCCGCATGAGCGCCAACGCTGGCTCAGGAATCAGCTACCGAGCACGGCCAGCAATGCCGCGGCGGTCCGCTTTTTCGGCACCCAACTGCTCACGGTGCGAATTGATTTGGACGATTGATGGGGACGCTTGACGTGTCGGGAAATCTACTCCGCCAGCTTGCAGCCGCAATCGGCCGGGGGGACGTGGGCTTTCAGGAAATCAGTTACGCGCTGGTAGGCGTCAATCTGGTTTTCTACTTTAGAAAAGCCGTGACCTTCGTTTTCGTAAATCTTGTAGTCGGCCACGCCGCCGTGTTTCTTGATTTCATCGACCACTTGAATGGTCTCTTCTTTGGGACAGCGCGGATCGTGCCCTCCGGCCAGCAGCAATAGCGGCGCCTTGATCTGATCAACGAAGAAGAATGGGGAGCGGTCGCGGAACAGTTCCGGGTTCTTCTCGGGATCGCCCATGGTCGCGCGGTCGGACTGTTGCAGGACGGGATCTTCATTTTGCATTTCGGTGAACCAGTTGACGAAGGGGACAATAGGCACGCCCGCGGCCCACACCTCCGGCGCTTTAGTTACAGCCATCATGGTCATGTAGCCGCCGTAGCTGCCGCCCATGGCGATCAGCTTCTTGGGATCGGGATAGCCGGTTTGTTTCAAGAAGCCGGCTGCGGCCAGCACATCGTGCAAGTCGCCGCCGCCCATGTCGAACAGGTTGGCGTCCTGGAAGGCTTTGCCGTATCCGGTTGAGCCACGGTAGTTGGGCGCGATCACCATGTATCCCTGATTCACAATGTGCTGAATAAAGCGGTTGAAGGAATTCACCGTCTGCGAGGTCGGGCCGCCGTGAATGTAAACAATCGCCGCATTCTGCCCATTGCGCTGCATATTGTGGGGGACGTACAGGAATGCAGAGATGGTCCACTTACCATCGCGGCTGGGATAGTGGACCAGAAAAGGCTCGACGAAATGCGCAGCCGGAATCCCCGCCATCAGCGAGTGCGTGACCTGCGTGGACTTGCCGCTCGCCAAGTGGTAAACCCAGGCGTCATTGGGAGCGTTTGGTCCGTTGTGGTAATAGAGCAGATGGGAGCCATCACGAGTGAAGGCTGACTCCATGCCGCCGAAAGAATTCACGCCTTCCGGCAGCGGCAGGGTTGTGGTTTTCACGGTCAGGAGACGGTGAATGTAAAGATCAACATTGCCGTCGCGATTAGCGTGCCAGGTAACGGACTTGCCGTCGGGTGAAAAGTTGCCGGCAGAGATTTCCCACTTGTCTTTCGTCAACCAGGTGATCTTCTTGTCTGCCAGCGCCAGCAGCGCCGCGTTCTGATAATCATTCCCGGCATTCGAGGTAATCAGGAGTGTCTTGCCGTCAGGGGAAATGTCATGGGCAGCAAAGAGTTTTTCCCCATCGTGAGGGGTGAGCAGGTTGCTCTTGCGGGTGGCCAGAGCCGCTATGAAAATGTTGGAATTTGTTCCCTTGGCCTCTTCCTGGGTGTAAGCGATAAACTTCCCATCTTTCGACCAGATGGGGGTGGTATTGAGTTTCTCCGGCGGCGTGTTGGTGGTGATGTGCTTCACATCCCGCAGCACAGTATCGAATACATCAATTTCGTACGCGGACGAAGTTTTCGGTTTCACCATGTATGCCAGGTAGCGGCCATCCGGGGACCAGGCAGGGTTCTCTTCGGAAATCTCCCGGGTCTTGGTGACGTTCACCACTTGCCCGGTCTGGGGAGAGACGAAGAATATATCCCACTGTTCGTCGCCGTCGTAGTCGGATTGATATGCAATCCACTTCCCATCCGGCGACCATGCGGGATGACTCTGCCGCTGATCGCTGACGGTGAGCTGAGTTGGCCAACCGCCTGCGGCGGGAACGATCCATAGATTATTCCGCCCGGTAATGTTGGAGACGAAGACGATGCTCTTGCCGTCGGGCGACCAGGCGGTATCGCCGGTCTGGCGTGTCATATACAGGCGCGGAAGCGAGAGGCTTTCCTCACCCTGTTCGACGCCGGCATCCGCCGTGGCGGTGATCTGTTTGGGATCGGTAATCGCCTTGGGGGAATGGAGGGTTTGCGGCAGTGAGAGCGTGCTCATGCTGACGACCATAACAAATCGTAGAACGTTATTCATGATGAGATCTGCATCCTCTACCTGATGACCACTGCGGATGGCTGGCCGGAAAGCGCAACAGAAGCAGTCGCCGGCGGACTCAATTTTCCGGCGGTGCCTACGCTGTAGGCGGAGAGATTGGATCCGCCATTGTTGGTCACGAAAGCCCAGTTACCGTCAGAGGTGATGCCCCCCGAAAACGGGTTCGCGCCGGTCGAAGCAGTGGCGGGAGACAATGGGCTCAGGGCGCCGGTGGCGGAACTGTATTTATATTCGGAAACCTGATTTGACTTTGAATCCACCGCGTAAACGTAGTTTAGCGCGGGATGGATCATGAAAGCGACCGGCGCGGTTCCGGCGCCGAAAGGGGAGCCAGAAACCGGGGTAAGAGTGCCGTCCGCGCTGGAGCATGAGATGGATGTCTGGATGCAGGCAGCCAGCACGGTGATACTGTTCGAGCCAGAGTCTGCCACAAAGAGGTCATTGCCGTCAGCTGTGGGGCAATTCGTGGTCGCGGTGGTTATGCCAGCGCAACGCGAGAAAGCCAGGCCGGAGGGGTTCGTGCCGGCGGGAACGGGGGAAGCGAGATTCTGGGTAAGGAAACCGGCGCTATCGTAGGAAAATATCGACACCGAATTGGTGAACTGGTTGGCCACGTACAGGAAGTTTCCGGCGGGAGATGCGATCAGTGCGGCCGGGCCGGTGCCGGTAACGTCGCTGGGTGTCTCCGTAAGAAACGGGCTGCCGGGCACGGGACTCAAAGCGGCGCCCTGGATGGCGAAGACGGAAACGCTTCCCGAAGCGTTGGAGGCAATGGTTCCCTGGTTGGCGACGAATAAAAATTTGCTGGAGGGATCTACCGCGATGGCGACAGGGAGCTGGCCGACGGCAGTGGGGCTTCCTTGCGCGGTTAGGCTGCCATCGGAGCCGACGGAGTAAGCGCTGACAGTATTGTCGCCGCTATTGGCCACGAAAAAGGATTTCCCATCGGGGGTGAGGACCATGGCGGCGGGAGTGGCGCCGGTTGCTGCCGCCGATCCCTGGGAAACTGCGCCGCTGCTCAAGTTAATGGTGAACGATGTAACCTGCTGGTCGCCCTCAGTTGCCACCCACATGAAGCCTGTGCCAGAACCGTTGTTATTGGTGGCAGTGCTGCATCCATTCAGAGCCGCGAGCAGCACACCGGCTGAAAGCAGCACCCACCCAGACTTCATGCGCATTCTTCTTCCCCTGAAGGAATCAATTCTTCTGAACGATAGATACAAGGAAATTCGTGAAAGGCTTACCTCAATTGTGTATCAGGTATGGGCAGAAAAGCGCAAACCCGGCGGATCACGGCTTATCGGCGACGACAACCGCCGCCGGCTGCTGACGAACCGTTGCACCTGCTGCAACCTGCAGAGGAATCCGGATTTCAACTAACAGCCCACCCTCAGGCAGGTTGGATGCGGTCACGGAGCCTGCGTGCAACCTGACCGCCTGATCGGTGATGGCCAGGCCCAGGCCGACGCCTCCGGTGGAGCGGACGCGGGCGTCATCGATGCGGTAGAAAGGACGGAAAATCTTGGCAAGCTCATCGGCAGGAACGCCGGGTCCGGAGTCGCTGACGCGAATCAGCGCTTCGTCCGCTGTAGAAAGTCTTTCCGCCCGGATTTTTACAATCGTGCCATCGCGAGTGTAGCGGGTCGCATTGCGGACTACGTTTTCAACCGCGCTGTGTAACAGGGCCGGATCCCCGATTGCGGGCAGTTCATCGAGGACCTCGCATTCGACCTGGCAATTTTTGCCCTGGGCCTCGAAGGCGGCGTCACGTGCCACTTCCTGGACCAGTTCTTCCAGGGCGACAGGGACCTTGCGCAGGCTTCCGGCGCCGCTTTCGAGGCGCGCGATGGTGGTCAGGCTGCCGATCAGTTCGTTCATGCGATTGGATTCAAGGCTGATGCGCGCGAGCGCGCTTTCGGCCTCAGGGCCGCTGCGCTGACGGGCCAGCTCGAGGGCGACCACCAGCCGCGCCAGGGGAGAGCGGAGCTCGTGAGAAATATCTTTTAGCAGGCGTGACTGCGCGCTGACCAGTTTTTCAATCTGTCCGGCCATCAGATCGAAGTCGTGCACCAGCTGCGAGATCTCATCTCCGCTCTCCGAAGAGCGTCCGCCAACGCGAGCAGAAAGGTCGCCCGAGGCCAACTTCTGCGTGGCTTGGCGCAAGCGAGTGATGGGCGAGGTCAGGAATTGAGCGAGAAAATAGCAGACCAGCCCGGAGGAAATCACGGCAATCATGATGCCCAGACCGGGCACGCCGTTGGGGCCGAAGAGGGCGTTTTGCCCGGGCGGTATTTCGGTCACCAGAGTGTAGCGATGTCCGTCAGAGCCGGTCATGGAGGCGCGCAGGAACTGGAAATGGGGATTCAACCGGCCCAGGAAAGTATCGGCCGTGCGCCTCTGGCCGTTAGCTACTTCATTCATCCACGGCGGAAGCGGGTGACCCATCAGGCTTCCCTGGTCGTTGAACAGAACCGCATGCACGTGCTGGGTCTCGTGAAGGGAGCGGAGGTAAGCGCGGAGCTTGCCGGTTCCGCCGGCCTGGTAGGCTTCGACGGCCTCGCTGAGGAACTTAGGCTGTAGGGCTTCAACCGCCGAGATCTGGCGGGCGGGGCGCATGGCCACGGTCACCAGGATGGCGAGTGCCAGAAAAAGCGCCTGGGCGAGCCAGAACGACAGAAAGATTCTGAGAAAAAGACTTCTCATCGGGTTGCGTTTTTCACCTTAGGCCTGGCCAGCGCAAAAATATAACCAGCGCCGCGGACGGTCTTGATGTGGTCCTCAGAATCGGAGTCGCCGAGCTTTTTGCGGAGCTTGCTCACATGCATATCGATGCTGCGGTCGAAGGGTGAAAACTTTCGCCCCAGGACTTGATCTACCAAAGCTTCACGTGTGACCACGCGTCCGGCTTCCCGCAGCAGCACTTGTAAGAGATCGAATTCAACCGAGGTAAATTCAATCTGCTTGCCGCGATGAAGCACCGAACGGGTTGCGGGATCGAGCTCCACATCGCCTACGCGGATGACGTCGGGAACTTGGGCGTCATGGGCTTTGCCGCGCGAGCGGCGAAGGATGGCGCGGATGCGGGCAACCAGTTCGCGGGGATTAAACGGCTTGGGGAGGTAGTCGTCGGCGCCGATTTCGAGTCCGACGATGCGGTCCACGTCCTCGCCGCGCGCGGTCAAGAGCAGAACCGGGATGCGAGACTCATTTCTTATTTTGCGCAGAACGTCGAGGCCATTGAGTCCCGGCAACATCACGTCGAGCACCACCAGCAAATGATCGCCGCTGACGGCGCGCCCCAGACCAGACTTGCCGTCGTGGGCGGAGTCCACCTGAAAGCCCTCAGGACGCAGATACTCGGTCACCAGCGAACAGAGCTCGACATCGTCGTCAATGACCAGGATTCGGTCCACGCTGTTTATTGTAGTTGCAGGCTTGACATCAGCCGAGTAAAGATTCGTCAAACAATGACGGGTTGCAGTTTACAAACATTTACCCGGCTTGACGCACTCTTTACCGCCACAGGCGGGGCGGCGTGTTTCTATTCTAGGTAGAGCGAAAGTTCTGAATCAGGAGGAAGACGTGAAATTCATGAAAAGTACATTCGTTTTTATCGCGGCACTGCTGGTACTGGTGGCAGGGACCGCGTTCGCGCAACAGGAAGGACACGGGCCGATGCATCACAGAATGCACGGAGACTTTATGGGCGGCCCGGGCCTGGGATTACCGCTGCACGAACTAAACCTAACCGACGACCGGCACACCCAAATCAAGCAAATCTTTGAGAGTGAAAAACCCAACATGAAGCCGCTGATGCAACAGGAAATGCAGGCACATCAGCAGATGATCCAGTTAATAACCAGCGGCGCCTTCGACCAGGCCAAAGCTATGGCAATTGCGTCGCAGGAGGGCCAAACCCACGTGCAGATGCAAGTGGAGCACGCTAAGATCGCGTCGCAAATCTACCAATTGCTGAGCTCCGAACAAAAGGCGAAGGTGGCCGATATCATCGCCAAGCACCAGCAGAAGATGCAGGAGCACATGCAAAACAAAGAGGGGCCGGGAAGCGATCAACCGTAAGAGGGGGAGCAGACGGGGAAAAAAGTCCCTGTCTGCATTCTACGCACGAAGGAAGGGATATGGCGAATACCGAAGCGAGAACGGAGTTCGTAAGCATGGTGGCGGAAGAGCTGATCTTTGGAATTGACCGTGCGGTGGGATACTGGCTGGCCCGGATCGAGCAGGAGTTGGCGAACGCCAGCAGGAGCTCATTGGAGCAGCTCCGCGCGATTCAACGAGTGGTGCAGGAATACAAAGAAGCGACTGGGAAAACCCAGCTGGCATGCGCATCCGCCGGAAGCTGACGTCTACGATCAGGTCCCACGCAAAGTCAAATTTCGCCGCTGATTTGAAGCGCGCGCTGGTAGAATCGCATCTGGTAGTCCATGCTCCTGAAGAACCTGCGTCCCCTGTTTCCTTATTTGAAGAAGTACCGCAGCGCGTACGTGTGGGGAGGACTTTGCGTTCTTCTCATGAATGGAGTGTGGATCCTGTTCCCGCTGGTGATCCGACGCGCCATTGATGACCTGAAGAACGGGGTCACCATCCACAAACTCTGGATCACCGCGGCGCTGCTGCTGGGAGTGGCCGGAATCAAGGCGATCTTTCAATTCCTGACCCGCTGGATCGTTATCGGCGCGTCCCGCGAAATCGAGTTTGACCTGCGCAATGACCTGTTCCGCCATTTAGAGGGGCTTTCCTACAGCTTCTATCAACGGACGCGAACCGGCGACATTATGGCGCGGTCCACCAATGATCTCAACGCCGTCCGCATGCTGCTGGGTCCGGCGATCATGTATTCGGCGAACACTTTGGTCTTCACCGCCGGCGCGCTGGCGTTCATGCTGACCATCAGCCCCAAGCTGACGCTGTATGCGTTCCTGCCGCTGCCCGTGGTCAGTATCGTGATTCAGTATTTTGGGCGGCGGATCCACGAGCGGTTTGAGCGAATCCAGGCAATGTTTTCCGACATTTCCGCAAGAGCGCAGGAAAATTTTTCCGGAGTTCGCGTCATCCGCGCATACGCGCAGGAGCAATCGGAAATCGCGGGGTTTGAGCGCTCCAACCGGGAATACATTGTCCGCAGCCTGAAACTGGTCCGGCTCATGGGGATGCTTTGGCCAACGCTCGAAACCATGCTGGGTCTGGCCATCGTGCTGGTGCTGTGGCTGGGTGGGAGGGAAGTGCTGCAGGGGCGAATTACCGTGGGTGGGTTCGTGGCCTTCAATACTTACATGGTGCAGCTTACCTGGCCCGTCATAGCGCTGGGGTGGGTCATCAACATCTTCCAGCGGGGGACCGCGTCACTGGTGCGCATTCACGAGCTTATGACGGAGCGGCCGAAGATTGTAGATGGGCCGGGCGTCGAAGCCGGGGTGGCGGACGAGGAGTTACGAGGCGATATCGAGTTTCGCAACCTGAACTTTTCGTATGACGGCTCAGCGGTGCTGCACGACGTAAATCTAATTATTCCAGCCGGCACCAGCCTGGCGATTGTGGGGCCTACGGGGTCGGGCAAGACGACGCTGGTGAGCCTGATCCCGCGAATCTATGATGCCGAGCCGGGGACGGTGCTGATCGATAGCAAGCCGCTGCGCCAGTATCCTCTGGCGGTGTTGCGGCGGAATATAGGATTTGTCCCGCAGGAAACATTTT
>JBBSFW010000106.1:0-13964 GCA_038254805.1 Terriglobales bacterium | reverse complement strand
ATTGTCACAGACGCAACCTGCCCTTTGGCGGTGACAACACAATGGACGTCAACCGAAATAGACCTGGATATTTGCCGCTTCAGATATTCGGGAACGACGATGGCAATCTGGCGGCGCGGCGAAGGGGGTGTGACCTGGGATCCGGTATCGTTTTGGATTGCAGGACGTGGCGGATCTGGGGCATCGATTTGAATTGGGAGTGACGGAGGCTGCGGTATTGGGAGAACCGGCTGGCTCAGATTAAACTGTTCTGTCTGGACCTGCGCTCGTTGCGGATTTGCTAAGACAGGTAAAACAAATTTTTTCGGAGGCGGTGAGCGGCGGGGAAGCGCGGATAACGTGCCAGCTGCCTTTGGCTGCATGTCAGGGTGGACCAACGGCTGCTGGGGTTCCGGGCGATCCACGATTACCGGAGAAGGCCGAAGAGACGCGAATTGGGGGGAACGAGTTATTGCCGGTTCTTTCTCATACAAGGCTGCGGCTGCAAGAAAAAGAATCAGCGCAACTATCATGAATATCTTTTTGCCTACGCGTGCGGCCGCACCGGTAAGCGGTGGCGTGAATGAGTTGATGGCGAACGTCAAACTCGGCTCATTCACTAGAAACCGTACACTGCCGCGCAGAAAAACGTCGGCAATCAAGCGGCCCGTCGCCGATCTCTCAAACGCCACAAAAATATTTTCGGAATCCCGGAAGTAATGCGCAAACAACGCGAGCGTATGTGGAAGATGGTTGGCATCCCGGTTATTACGCAGGGTGTATAACCCAATTACAGGACGCTGGTGGGTGATTATCCTCTTGGAAAGTAATTCTTCCAGGCTCAGGTCATCGGGTGAAAGCGCGTCAACCGGCCGGAATAGATCTATCGTTATCAGAGTCCGGCTTCCGTTAATTTCGAAACGGCCAAATACAATTCCAGTTACATCGTTATGGGTCTTTGGATGCGCCAGCCCCAGCGAAATTTTTGCAGCAACTTCCGCGGGAATCGACACCGCTAAAGTTGTCCCTGGGATATCCCATAGGACACCCGCTTGCCGAGTTAATAACTTTTTCGAATTGCCGGCGCGGAGGAAGCCGATATTCGCATGGCCGACCGAAATTCTAGCCGTGTTTGCCCAACCCGCTTTCATCAAACCTAACACCCGCATGATGATTGAATATCACAATTTCACCCAAATCTTGCATGAAATAGCCTGATCACACGGTTAGTAACTATTTTTGCACTACTTCTTGAGTACCATGATTCCGTCACCGTAGACGGCAAATCCCGGAATCGAGACTGGAAGTTTGCCGGTAATCGGAGTCTCACCGTAGAGCGCTTTAACTACCGCGGCTTCCGAAGGTGGCACGGTGCTGAAGGTAGCCGCGTACGACCCAACGGCAGGAAAGTTTCGCAAGAGGTAAGGGCTTCCGAGTGCAATCAAAATCACGGGCGCGTTTCCGTTTATTAAGGCTGTGACCACGCCTGAAAGATTACCTGGGAGCGCAACATTGCCCCGGTATTCCCGAGCGCTGACAAAGGCCGCGACGACGTTTGTTTCGCAGCCGGACATCGTTTGAAGGGCTTGGCCGATCTCCACCTGTGGCGCAAGCGGATCCAACACCACATAACGGGTATCTTTCGAGCGTTTCTGCAATTCGTCAACCATTCGCCTGCCCTGCTGTCCGCCGCGGCTCTCCGTAAGAATGAACCAGCACGCGCCCGCTGGATTTTTCAATGGCACGGCGTTCCCGTCATTCTTCACTAACGTAACCGCACGGTCCGCCGTCTCCTGCGCCTTCTCCATAGCTTCCGGCGATTCAATCACGTCGCTGATCTCTTCCGTGTTCACCAGCTTGCTGCGATTCAGTCCAACCCGGGCCTTGGCCGACAGCACTCTGGCGGTACTCTGCTCAATACGCTTGCGCGTCAGCCGGCCGGAGTTTACGGCGCTCACCACCGCGCGAATCGCTTCTTCGGGATTGGGAGACATCAGCAGAACGTCAGCCCCGGCTTCAATGGCCCGCACCGCGGCTTCACCAGGCGAATACAGCTTCGTGAGTCCCTGCATATCCATCGCGTCCGTCACGATCAAGCCGTTGAAGCCTAGATCCTTGCGCAGCAATCCGGTAAGCACCGCTGTGGATACCGTCGCGGGGACTTCGGGCTTGTCCAGCGCCGGTACAGCCATGTGCGCCGTCATCACCGCATCCACTCCATCCTCAATAGCGGCGCGGAAGGGGACCAGTTCCATGGAATCCATACGGGCTCGATCCGCGGGCAAAACCGGCATTCCCATGTGGCTGTCCACGTTGGTGTCGCCATGACCGGGGAAATGCTTGACGGTCACCAGCACCCGGTCTTTCGGATCGGAATGGGCGCCATCAATGAACGCTTTCACCTGCGCGGCTACATCCTGCGGATTCTCCCCGAACGACCGGGTGTTGATGATCGGGTTGTCCGGATTATTGTTCACATCCGCATCCGGAGCAAAGATCCACTGCACTCCAAGGGCGCGAGCCTCCTGGGCCGTCGCTAACCCGAGATACCTGGTTAACGCGAGATCGTGTGCAGCACCATACGCCATCAGATGCGGAAACTTCGTTGTACCGGCAACGCGCATGGAGGCCCCGCGTTCGAAGTCGGCGCCCACCATCAAGGGCACCCTGGCAAACTTTTGCAATCGATTTAGAAAGGTGGCCATCGCGTAGGGCTCGGCGTTTCGCACCGAACCGTTGATTACACGATTCACCACGATCATGCCGCCGACTCTTACGTCACGCACCTGATGGACGAAGCCGCGGTACTGCCGGGATCGCGAACCCGGCGCTTCACCGTAAGAAGCTATGACGACTAACTGCGCCACCTGATCGTGCAGCGGCATCAACTTCATAGTCCGCTGCACCCACTGACGCTCGCTTGCGGAAAGCTTGTCTACACCGGTTTTGGAAATGGCCGCGGACTTAGGAGAGGTTGTCTTTGCGGGAGTGACCGGAGTGGCAGACCGAACCACCAATGCGCTCAATAACAGGGCGGCCAGAATTCTGCCAGAGGGCATGCCTTCACACACCCTGGCTTTTTTTCCGGGTGGCGCTCTGCAATTGGGATCGCACCGGTTTCTTGGGTGCTTTGGCCCGCAGCAGACGGTTCACCGCGCGCACCAAATGGGAAATCTCGTTGCTGCTCTTGGCCACCACAACATCCGCTCCCGTGTTTTGCTCAGTCAATCCGAGGGCGTCCACCATGCCTGAGATTAACACCACTGGAACATCAGGCCGTTCGCTCTTGATTTGCGCGATCACTTCGGCGCCATTCATCCTTGGCATCTTGTAATCCGTCACAACGAGATCAAATTTTCCATCGCTAAACTGCTGAAGACCGTCTTCACCGCAAGAAGCGGTTACGATTGAATATCCCTGCTCCTCCAAGATGCTTTTCCGCGCCATCAGACCCTGGCGGTTATGATCGATCAGCAGAATTTTAAGCGGCGGGACCGGCGGAGCAGCATTCGAAATTTTCATTGGACCAAGTGAAAGTAACAAAGCTGAAACCAAGTGTCAACGGATTTGTATCAGCTTCATAACTGGAAAGATCCAATGCTTGACTTTGCAAGTAACTATTACTCCACCGCGCGAGGTGCGTTGTATCCAGCCTTTGCGATTACGGTGTACTTCATGGGCTTGCCCTTCTCATCCACAACGCGCAGCGGCTCACCTGTAGCGGGATTCACAAGCTCCACTTTGATGTGGCGATACTTTCCATCCTTGGCTTGATTGGTTGGGCTGTACGCCAACGAATACTGATTGCGCAACGAATCTTGAATCGCACGGAAGATGCTGGGGAACTCACCGTAAAAACGCGGGAAGAATGCCTGGCCGCCCGATTCCTTCGCGAACGTGCGCAGTTGATTGTCCGCCTGCAGGAAGTCGAGTCTCGCGATCGGTCCCATCGCATTGCGGGCGTCATAGTATTCCCTCAGCGCCTGCATCAGCCCGATCGCATAGATCGGCACGCCGGCGGTCTGAATGATCTTGCGCGTCTTGTCGAAGGTAAGCTTGCTGAACGTGTCGATGCCGGATGAGATCAAGACAATTGCCTTGCGGCCTTCAATGTCGGCCATGCGATCCGCGGTATCCGTCAGTGCATCGAACAGATTCGATTCAGAGAAGGCGGCAATGCGCAATCGTTGCATGGCTTCCTGCGTCTTGCTCCGGTCCGTGGTAAAGTCCGAAAGCGTTTCCGGCCGGATATCATAAGCCACGATGGCGACGAAATCGTCTTTCTTCAACGATTCAACGAAGCCGTACGCGGCTGTCAAGGTCTGATACCAGCTTTCGGTGTAGTAGCTCTGGTAACGGTTGCTGAACTCGATCACCATGCAAACCGTCATCGGCGCCTCGCCTAAGCCAAACGTGGTGATTGGCTGGGGCACATTGTCTTCCAGGACACGAAAATTGCCGCGCGGGATGTTTGGTATGAAGTGCCCCTTATTGTCCATCACGGAGACATCCACCGTCACGGCCGTGACGTCGCTCTTAAAGCTGGGGCCCTGGGGAAGTTGATCCTCTTTCTTGCCGAACTTGGAAGGGATCTTCGGCATGTCGGCCTCGGCTGGTTGGCCGTCCTTTTTCCGCGGTTTGGCTACCGTTTCGGATGATTCTTTGTTCGGCCCCTGCTGGGCGGCCACGAACTGCACGGCAAGAAAGCCGGCAACAAGTGTGAGGAGAAGTAGGATGGAAAGCTTTTTCATTCTAGGGATACCTTTGAGCGAACTATACCAGAATAAAGACGTCTTCCGATGGAGCCACGTTTCGAGGGCGCGGTTGTGGAAGTTTAATTCACCCAGCGGTCGTCGCCAGGGCCGCGCTTCTTCAGATAGACCTGGAATTTTCTCTTCGCGCGCTGTAGCTTATAGTCCTGATACCACGAACCCAGTGAGCCGAGCACTCCCTGCCGGGATCGATAGCTCTTCAGATAGGCATAGCCGAACAGCATGCCGCCCAGGTGCGCAACGTTGCTGACGCCGCCACCGCTTCCGCCAAATGAGCTCAGGAACGCAATCCCGCCCATGATCATGACGAAGTACTTGGCTTTGATGGGAAAAAAGAAACTCATCAACACCACGGTATCCGGGTAGATCATGCCGAAGGCGAGCAGCAATCCGTAGATCGCTCCCGATGCTCCGATGGTTCGCGTGTTCAAGTGACCGCTGTTGAACATCAGGTTCGCGATCACGACGCAGATTCCCGCTCCGATCCCGCAAAGGAAATAGTAGTTCAGGAACCGCCGCGTTCCCCAGAGGCGCTCAAGATCGGCGCCAAACATCCACAAAGCCAGCATATTGAATAAAATATGTCCGAACCCGGTGGGATCGTGCAGAAAGAGGTACGTCACAAGCTGCCAGATGGCAAAGTGCTTCAGCACATCTTCCGGAATCAGCCCGAAGGGATGGAAGATCCATGCGTACCCGGCGATGACCGAGAAATAATAGATGACAAACAGGATGATATTGGAGATCAGGAGCCATTTGACTCCCGTCGTGAAAAATCCAGAGGAGGAAAAACCGATTCCGCGGGGTCTGCTGCTGTACGCCATGAGCGATCTAAGTCGTCAACTCAAGAATATCAGATGGAAGGCGGTTTTCTCAGGGAACAAACAGGTCTTGTTCATTCTCACGCGGACGCGCGAGGTGCGCAGCCGCGGCCTGCGTTGCAATGGCCAGCGCAAGCCATACTTGCCAGTGAGAAAGGATGCCTTTCGAAATGAAAAAACCGCCCGTCCAATTCATATCCGCGCCCACGCGCCATCCTGCCAGCACATAACCGAGCAGCGCCACTGGCTTCAATAGATACGGAAGAAGAGGCGCAACCTCATTCACGTTGGTCTCAAGCACGCGTTTGAACACAGGAGCAACCGCTGAATCTGATCGGGCTGGCATGTTTTCCTTCGACTGCCGGTTTAGATGCCAGGAATGTAGGAAAGGTTCCGAAGTCTTTAAAGCGTGGCCGCGCCGCTGCCGCTGGAGTAATTGCGCGTCACATACCTGTGCAAAAGAGTGGAGACAGCCTGCATGGCAGCCCCTAACGCAAACCACACCTGCCAGTGCGAAAACAGACCTCTGGAGATTGCAAATTCACCGGTGATGTTGAGGTCGGCGCCGAGCCGCCATCCGCCAAGCACAAACGCCATTACGGACACAGGGCCAAGCAGCGCAGCCGTTCCGAGCGCAACTTGCCGGTTGAAACTATTGGCCCTTTGCCGCGACGAGCCGTAACTGATCTTGAGACGGACCACCATTTGTGAAGCTTTGTACCAGTCTAGCAATAACTGCGATAAAGTGTATCGAGCGGCTAACTAAATCTGAAAGGATCTTGAAAGGAGATTATGCGGAGAGTCAAAACGGCGGTGATCGGGGCCGGTTTTATGGGGAGGGTCCACTCCGAAGCGATCCGGCGCGTTGTCAACGTGGATCTGGTGGCGGTTGCCGCCGCTACGCCCGAAGAGGCGGCCAGCTTCGGAGAGAGTATCGGGGTCGAACGCACCACCGGCGATTACCGGACCCTGCTGGCCGATCCTGACATCGACTCCGTTCACGTTTGTACTCCAAACGCCTTGCACTATCCCGTGTCGAAGGCAGCGATGGAGGCCGGCAAGGCGGTGCTCTGCGAAAAGCCGCTCACGTTATCCGTCGCCGAAGCACGCGAGCTGGTGCAAATTGCGGAAGCCAAAAACGTGGCCAACTGCGTTAACCACAATCTTCGTTACTATCCAGCCGTCCAGCAAATGCGCAGAATGATCGAGGCCGGCGAATTGGGGGACGTGCTCATCGTCCAAGGCACCTACTCGCAAGATTGGCTCCTCTATGACACGGACTGGAACTGGCGCATCGATTCTAAGGCCAACGGAGCCTTACGGGCGATGGGCGACATCGGATCGCATTGGATGGACACGATTGAGCACGTTACCGGTCTCAAGATAACTGAACTCTGCGCCGACCTGCAAACGATTCACAAGACCAGAAAGCGGCCTAAAGTAGCAGTTCAAACCTTTGCTGGTAAGACATTGAAACCGGAGGACTACGAGGAAGTCCCGATTGACACGGAGGACTTCGGATCGGTGCTGCTTCATCTGGGGGATCGTGCCCGCGGCGCCTTTACGGTCAGCCAAATGTCAGCGGGTTGTAAGAACCGCTTCGCCTTTGAAATCTTCGGCAGCAAGTGTGGAGTTGGTTGGAACCAGGAACGCCCGGATGAACTGTGGATCGGGCATCGGAATACGCCCAACCAGATCATCCTCAAGGATCCGTCGCTCTTGAATCCAAAGGCCGCCAGCTATGCCGACCTGCCCGGCGGACATAGCGAAGGGTACGACGACACGCATAAACAGGTATTCAAGCGTTTCTACAAGAAAGTCGCTGATCCTCTTGCATTGATTGAATATCCAACGTTCGCAGAAGGTCTGCACGGAATGGAGAAGCTAGCGAAGGTACTGGAGAGTTCTCAGAAGCGGGCCTGGGTCACGGTCTAACCTGGTTCCGTTCGGGCAAGAGTAATTTGCCCTTTAGACTCGAATTTCATCCCGATCCCTTCGCCCCGCAAGGTGGAAACCGCCCTGTTCAACCGCCGGGAAATTGCCTGCGGGGTCTGCGGCCAATCCGTGCTTGCGGGATCAATTGCATGGAGCGTCTTCAAGAGCTTGGTGGCTGTTCCCGTCCAGGACCCGGCGGTTTTCATCAGACTGGAAATGGTCCCGGGTAGGGTGTCGAAGTCCATTGGCGCCGTTGCGGCCCTCTGGCGCGGATTCAGAATCGAGGCGATTTCCGCCGGGGAGAGCTGGATGGCCGGCTCGGCAGCAACCAGCCAATCCATCAGGTCTGCGAAGCCTTTCTGCTTCCGATTTTTCAGTGCAACACTTACGGCGGTGAGGAGTGAGGAAAGAACCCTGGGACGAATCGCTTTCAGATCCCACCAAACGTCGGCAATTGCTCTTCGCTTGGCCTCCGGTATGGGGCGCAATTCCACCTTGAGCATACGCTGACTTAGTTCCGGTCCTGGCGCGAAACTGCTTCCGTCTGGAATCACCAGGATGACCGGCCGATTCACACCGCAAATGGCGGTGGCGAGATGTGCGGGGATGCTTGAAATGTCATCAAATGCAATCACCCAGTGCAGTTCAGCCTGAAGCAGTACAGAGCGTTCATTCCGAGGCGGAGGATTCACTGGAAATTGCGCGGGATCGATCAAGGATCGAAGCAACAGCGCGGCCGTTGTTTTTCCGCACCCTTTTGGGCCAGTCAGCACCAGAATCGGATAGAGACCCTCCGGCCTCATAGCGGCCAGCAGCCAGCAAAGACAGCGATTCCAGCCGTCTGAGGAGCGGACATTGAGCAGAGAGCGGAACGCGCTAAAATCCACTGGTAAGGAGCGAGGTTCATCCGGGTAGGGCAGGCCACCCGTAACACGGCTGCGCCGTGCGGCGCGGATGGAGTCACTTGAAATCTTCCAACCATCCGGCATCAGCTCGACGGTAGCGCCGTCGGTTGTACCCAGATTAAATTTAACCGTTTCGCGTCCGTCCGCATCCCGGCCTGGAGCGACCCGCAACTCCGATAGCGTCTGAGCCGCTTTCGGCGTTGGCTTTGGGGGTCCTTTAGGCTGATCGCGATAAGCTGTATCTCTATCGCTTGACCGCAAATGGCCTGACATCAGCCAGTCGCGGAATTTCGCGTCATCCCCGGACAGCGCTGCCAGCGTGTCCGTGGTCAACTTCGTTTCAGAATGCATTTTATGATTGGGGCGCAGCATATTTCCTCGATTGAGAAGTAGCATGTGCGATTTGAGGGTTTATTTACTTTGGGCGATGTTTGTTGCAATTAAAGGAAATAGACTTCGAAAAAAGTTGTGAATGATAAAGGTTGGGTCAAGCTCGCTGCCACAACGAGGGAGCGGCCCTGATTTAGGAGGTTCTGAGAAATAACCTCTCAAGGGCAGGTTTTCTGATTTAGAGAAACAGTTCAATCGAGACGCCGAGACGATCTGAGAGCTTCTCGTTACCGCCTTGCCGATCTTCCGGAGACAGCAAATCTTTTTCATCAAGATCCAGCAGGATATTGATGAGCCGTTCGCGCCGTATATAATAAACGGGCTTCGGCGAGCACGCTGGCCCTGATTAGCGGCTTCAGCGCGGGATCACTGAGTTCAGGCGTCATCGCTGAAACTCCGGGCAGCCCAGGGCGTGCTCCAGGTAGAAAGCCGACGAGAAGGTCGAAATCGCTGTTCGGTTGCCTTTCGCCGCGCGCAGCGGAACCGAAAAGCGATAATTCCGTCACCTGGTGAACACTGCAGATGGCGGCGGGCTTCGCTCATCGATCCGCTACAAGCATTGCGGAACGAGTAAATCCGTTCAGCATTCCACCCCTGGACTAACTAAACGGAACCGTTTAGTATTGCCAGATGATCCGAGTGGAGAAGTTGGTTAAGAAATTTGGAGAATTCACGGCGGTCGATCATATTTCCTTCGAAGTGGGCCGGGGTGAGATTTTTGCGTTTCTCGGGCCTAATGGCGCTGGAAAAACCACCACGATCAAGATGCTCACCACATTGTTGCGGCCGACCGGCGGAACCTTGGAGATCGACGGACTGGACCCAGGCGCACATTCCAACGAGGTGAGGAAGCGATTTGGGATCGTGTTTCAGGACCCCAGCCTGGATGGAGACATGACCGCGTACGAGAACATGGAACTCCACGGAATCTTCTATCATGTACCGCGTAAGGCACGGATCGAACGGATCGAGCAGTTGTTGCGCCTGTTTGAACTCTGGGAGCGGCGTCATGAACAGGTCAAGCTCTTTTCGGGAGGCATGAAGCGCCGCCTGGAAATTGCACGCGGATTGCTGCACACCCCAAAGATCCTGTTCTTGGACGAGCCGACGCTTGGTCTTGACCCGCAAACCCGGAATCAACTCTGGACCCACGTGAAGCACCTGAACCAAACGGAAGGAGTGACCGTATTTCTCACCACGCATTATATGGATGAAGCGGATCGCGTGGCGCAGCGGATCGCGGTGATCGATCACGGCAAGATTGTGGCGCAAGGTTCGCCTCAGGAGTTGAAGCAGCAGACTGGCAAAGACTCTTTAGAAGAAGCTTTTCTGTCGCTCACCGGATCGACGATTCGCGATGAGGCCGCCACGTCAGCGGATCAGATGAGGCAATTTTCGAAAATGTGGAGTAACCGGCGATGAGCGCGATTTATGGACTCTGGTTACGAGAGTTGCGGCGCTACGTTCGATCGCGAGCACAGATTGCGGCGTCGCTGGGGCAGCCAATACTCTATCTGGTGGCGCTGGGATTTGGACTTGGACCCGTGTTTCAGAAAGCGGGGCAAGGGAATTATGTGCAATTCGTGGCCCCTGGAATCATCGCGATGGCCGTGTTGTTCAGTTCGGTATTCTCTGGAATGGGCCTGCTTTGGGACAGGCAATTCGGGTTTCTGAAAGAGACGCTGGTGGCGCCGGTACCCCGCATCAACATTATGCTGGGCAAAGTGTTAGGCGCCGCGACCGTCGCGGTGATTCAAGGGCTGCTGGTCGCGGTAGTGTGTTTCATCGCGGGTTTCCGGGTAGTGGACCTCAGGACGCTTCCGGTTGCACTGCTGCTTTTGGGTCTGATCGCCTGTTTATTCTCGTCGATGGGGACGGCAATTGGCTCGGTCATTGAGAATATTCAAGGCTTTCAACTGGTGATGAACTTTCTGGTGATGCCGATCTTCTTTTTGTCCGGCGCTTTGTATCCACTCAACAATCTGCCCGGAGTTCTGGGCGTTGTCACCAGCCTTGACCCGCTTGCCTATGGCGTGGACGGCCTGCGGGCGGCGCTCCTCGGGATTTCGCACTTTGGCCTGGCTGCCGATTTCTCCGTGCTGGTTCTGGTTACTGTGGCGCTGCTCTTCGCCGGCAGTTACCTGTTCTCAAAGATCCAGGTGTGACGATGGCGCGAACGCGCAGCGCAAGCGCGCACCAAAAGGTGCTAGACGCCGCGCTTGCCTTGGTGGCGGAACGCGGCGTAGACGGTACGAGCATGGATGCCATCGCCGGAAAATCCGGCGTGAGCAAGGCAACCATTTATAAGCACTGGGCCGACAAGGATGCGTTGCTGCTGGAGATGATGGCTGAATTGCATGGCCTGCAAATAAGACCCCTGTTCGATTCAGGGGACACCAGAGCCGACATGGTTGCCGTACTATCCTATAGGCCGCGAGAGAAGGCAGACATGCGGGAGCGGATCATGCCTCGCTTTCTGGCGTATTCGGGCCGGCAACGTCTCCTTCGGGAGCGCGTGGCGGAACATGGTGATGGAGCCGCCCCGCAAGGAACTGAAGCATCTAATGAAATTGGGCATTGAGAAGGGCGAGCTGCCGGCCAAACTGGATTTGAGCTTGTGCCTCGCACTGCTGCTTGGCCCAATCGTCTATTGGCATGTCTTTCTTAGGAGGACGCCGGAGAACCCGAAGCGTTTGGCGGAAGGCGTTGTGGATGCGTTCTGGAGAGCGTTCGGATTGAAGAAGAATGAGGCTATGCGCTACGTACAGAAAAAATCCAGAGCGCGGGCAATGTAGCCCTTCAAATCGGCGCGCGGCACCACGGCATCCAGGAAGCCGTGCTGAAGCAGGAATTCGCTTTTTTGGAATCCTTCGGGCAGTTTCTGACGGATGGTTTGCTCAATCACGCGCGGTCCTGCAAATCCGATGAGTGCGCCGGGTTCGCCGATGTTGAGATCCCCAAGCATGGCAAAACTTGCGGTGACGCCGCCGGTGGTGGGGTCGGTCAGTACACTGATGAACGGCACGCCTGCTTCATCCAAACGCATGAGGGCTGAACTGATCTTGGCGAGTTGCATCAGGCTCACAGCGCCTTCCTGCATGCGCGCGCCGCCGGACGCTGAAACGATAATCAGCGGAATTTTTTTGGCTGCCGAACGCTCAATGGAGCGAGTAATCTTTTCGCCCATCACCGCGCCCATGCTGCCACCGATAAATCGCAGTTCCAGCACGCAGATATTTACCCGGCGGCCTTGCAGCAGGCCGGAAGCGGCCAGCAGGGCGTCCGGCATCGACGTTGCCTCACGCATGTCTTCGAGCCTCTGCTTATAGGGTTTTGAGTCGACGAACTCAAGCGGATCCGTGGAGACCAGGTTACGGTCGAATTCTTCCCAGGGTCCGTCGAGCAGAAGGGAAAGCCGGGTTGGCGCATCGATGCGAAAATGGAAGCCGCACTTCGGGCACACGTGCAAGCCATCTTCCAGGGCTTTTCGCCACGTGATCTGGCCGCACTTCTCACACTTGCTCCACAAACCCTCCGTCTTCACATTGCGATTTGCGTCGTCGGGGGCATCGGGCCCCACACCGGGTTTTTGGCGCGTCCACCAGCTCATAAGTTGTCAGAGGAATTGCTAAGGCGATGTTCCACGTTCTACGTTAGCGCGGGTAAGGATGGCCCCGCAAGGTTGTGAATGCACGATAGAGTTGCTCAGCGAGCATGGCGCGCGCCAATTCATGCGGGAACGTCATGGAAGAGAGTGACAACAGTAGGCCGGGGCGGCTCTTCCAGGCGGGCGGAAGGCCGTCCGCGCCTCCAATGAGAAATACCTGGTCGCGTCCTTCCATTCCGGCTTGGGCGATCAGATCTATGAATTGTGCGGACGTCATCTGGCGGCCGGCGGGGTCGAGCAGAATCTTCGCGGCTGAGGCATGTTTGACCCAGGGGTCCACGCGATCGGGGTGGACTTCGCGCATCTCACATTGACAGTAGCGGGTGGTACGTTTGATGAACTCTTCGGCGAATCCGTTCGCATAGCGATCTCGCGCGCGTCCGATGTAGTAGAGGAAAATTTTCATCAGCGGTAGGTCAACGAGGCGCGGTCGTCAATATGAGGATGAGAGTTGAACGAGCTTAGCGAGAAACGATCGCCGGAAAAAAGGAACTCAGAGTAGGAGCTGTTGCGGGAGACCCAGACTAGCTCGATCGCCTTCCGGGGCGAGAGATCCTGTGCGATCGCGAGGGTGGCGGCGATGGGTCCGCCGGATGTAAACACGACGGAACTGGACGATTTCGGGGTAAGAGACCGAATTTGGCAAATCCCGCGGCAGATACGTGTGCGGAATGCAGACCACGACTCCATCTCAGGCACATCAGCCGTACCACTGCACCAGTGGCGTGCTACTTCTTCAAAAAGGCGCTGGAGTAGTAGGCCCGCTTGGGGTTTATCGGAGCTCCTGAGAAACGCCTGCTGCATTTCGCGCACTGGTTCGTGATGTTCGGCGAGGATGGGGACCAAAAGGCGCATGAGGAGGCCGGCATCGAACTCGTCTACTTCAGGGATGGTAACGGGTTGTGGCCAGGGCTTGCCGGCCTCCTTGAAAACTTCCGCTACAATCGAGGCCGTGCGGGCGTGACGTTCGGCCGGACCCTGAAATACCAGATCGAACGCGGTTCCGGTCCTCAGCCAAAACTCACCCAGTTTGCGGGCCTGCCGCTCGCCGGCGGGAGAGAGCTTGTCATAGTTTTCCGCCATGTAAGACGCCTGCCCATGGCGCACCAGGGTAAGAAGACTCATTTCTGTTTAGGATAGCGTCCTGGAGCGGCCAACCCGGATTGAACTTAGCGCGCCTCAATTCCCAGATGCCGGCGCACGCGATCTACAAGTTCCGCCGAAAGGTAAAAATTTGTTTGTGAAAGCCGCGCGAGCGCCGTCTCAAAATCGAGCAGTTCTCGCTGGTGCGCCTAGGCCAAGGCGCCTAGGTAGCAGCCCGTGTCTAAAGACACTTCCCTATTGGAATGTTTAGGCCGTAAACTCAGTCATGGCGATGGGGACGAAGCAAGCGAGGCAGAAACAGGAAGAGCTGTTTTACGCGAGCGAGCGAACAGAAACGGCGGGGCATCCATTTTACGAACAGTTGAACCGGGTGCTGAACCAAGCGGGCTTT
>JBBSFW010000105.1:0-14163 GCA_038254805.1 Terriglobales bacterium | reverse complement strand
GTTCCTGGGGATCGCTTACTACAAATTGGATGACTACAAAAAGGCGCATGAAGCTTTTGGACGAGCGCTAAAGCTGAATCCGAAGGACCCTAAGATTCTGATGTGGCTGGGAATCAGTGAACTAGCCGCCAGCCATCCGGAAGCGGCAGCGCGGGCACTGGACAAAGCAGCTGAAATTGCCCCGCGGGATGTTGACATTCTCTACCACCGCGGGCGCGCGCACTTATTGGTGTCTCAGGGAAGCTACGAGAACATGTACAAGGCGGATCCGCACTCGTGGCGAGTTCACGAAGTGCTCGGCCAGGCTTATGCCCAATCGGAGCGACATGGGCAAGCCATTGCCGAATATGAACAGGCAATCGCCCAAATGCCCCAGGAGCCGGGACTTCATGTGGAGCTAGGCAATGAGTACTGGGACGCGGGACAGCCCGAGAAGGCGGAAGCCGCCTACGTGGACGAGTTGAAGATTGATCCTCGCAGCGTGATGGCGCTGTACAAGCTCGGCAGCCTGCGAGTCGAGCACGCCAAAGCAAACGATGGTGTGCCTTTCCTCGAGGAGGCATTGCGCCTCGCTCCTGACCTCGCGGATGCTGCATATTACCTCGGCAAGGGGCAAGCGCAACTCGGGGAAGAGCAAAAAGCGGTGGGAAACCTGAACCATGCGATCGATTTGCACCCCTCCCAGGACACTCTGCAACGCGCATATTACCAACTGGCGATGGTATATCGAAGGATTCACAACATGGAGCAATCCAAGGCTGCTTTGGCGAACTTTGAAAAATTGAAACAGGCGAGCGATGCCCAGCAAAGGCAAAGATTTGAAGAGCGCTTAAAACAGCACCAGCAGCAGAGTGCGCAGGGCGACGCGACCGAGCAATGAAGGGCGTCCTCGGTTATTTTGTCAGCTTCGGTGTTTTTGTTTTGGCAGTACTAACGGCCAGCCCCTCTCGGCTCTCGGCCCAGGAAGCGGAGCCGCTCAAACCGCAACAGCCCGCAGGAATGGGTGTAAGCACGGGTGCGGCACGTTCGCCCGTTCTCGATGCCCAGCACCGTCCGATAACCGCAGGCGGCTTTGTCGATGGTGGTCCCGTCGTGTTCGCCGATATCACCAAAGCTTCTGGGCTCGCTGGATTTCACCATCGATCAGGAGCTCCTGAGAAAACTTCAATCATAGAAGCCCCCGGATCAGGTGTGGCGCTGCTGGACTATGACAACGATGGATGGCTCGATGTTTACCTGGTGAATGGTTCGACAGTCGCAGCTTTGAAAGGGAGAGAGGCGCCGCCCCGCGCCATGCTTTTCCACAATAATCACGATGGCACGTTCACTGATGTGACCAGCAAGGCAGGGGTAGCTAACGAGCGCTGGGGCTTCGGCGCGGCTGTGGGAGATTATGACGATGACGGCTACCCCGACGTTTACGTTGCCAACTTTGGCGCAAACCGTCTGTATCACAACAATCACGACGGCACTTTCACGGACGTGGCCGAAAAGGCGGGGGTCATGTTAGGGGGCTGGTCCGCTGGACCTACATGGGGTGACTACGACCGGGATGGCCTGCTCGACTTGTTCGTTCCTGGCTACGTAAAGTTTGATCCCGACCATCCCCCCGGAGCGGGCAAGGACGCGTTGTCGGCATCGTTCTGCCAGTTTCGCGCCGTTCCGGTGATGTGCGGGCCGAGAGGCTTGCCGGGGGAAGGCGATCATCTATTCCATAATAACGGCGATGGCACCTTCGCTGACGTGAGTATAGCTGCGGGTGTTTCAGACCCGAAGGGCTATTATGGGCTGGCTGCACTGTTCGTCGACGCGGACAACGACGGCTGGGTGGACTTGATCGTAGCCAATGATTCCGTACCCAATTATCTCTACCACAATCGCCACGACGGAACGTTTGAAGATATCAGCTATATGTCAGGTTTTGCCCTCAGCGAGGATGGGCGCGAGCAAGCTTCGATGGGGATCGCCGCCGGCGATTTCAATCGCGATGGCAATGTTGACTTCTACGTGACCTCGTTCTCCGATGATTACAACACTCTTTGCAAGAACGAAAGTGACAGCAACTTTTCCGACATCACTTATAAGGCTGGATTGGGAGATCCGACTATTCTTTTTCTCGGGTGGGGGACAGGCTTTCTGGACTTTGACAATGATACTTTGCTGGATATATTTGTAGCCAACGGGCACGTTTATCCCGGGGTGGACCAGCAAGAATGGGGTACGACCTACGCGCAGCGACCACAACTATTCCGCAATCGCGACGGCGCGACCTTCATAGAGGTCCCGCCAGCGGCAGGCAGCGGCTTGGCCGATGTGCTAACCGCACGCGGGGCGGCCTTCGGCGACCTTTTTAATGACGGTCACATTGATGTCGTGTTAAACAACATCGATTCCGCGCCAGCGCTGCTACGGAACGTGGTGAAGACGGGCAACCACTGGATCGGATTGAAACTTATTGGAGGAGCCAAGAGTCCGCGGGACGCGATCGGCGCCAAAGTGTTTTTGACGACCGGCCAAATCCGCCAACGCGCCGAGATCTGCAGCGGAGGTAGTTACGGCTCAAGTTCTGAGCAGCGCATTCATTTTGGATTGGGGGCAGAAACCAAAGTGGACAAGCTTGAAGTCGTGTGGCCAAACGGGGCGAGGCAGGAAGTCGCAGTTCCAGAAGTAGACCGGATCTTCACCTTGACAGAAGGCAATAACAAATTGGTGAAATGACCGCGCCGCCCGGGGGAATAGACTCGCGAATCATAGTAGCCGCCGTATTTATCCTCCTAGCCACGTATGTTCACCTCGTGAAGTCCATGGGGCGGTGAAGGGCGGGTTCGTGTTACTCCAAATCCCCACGATACTGCCCCAGTAGTTGGTTCCGTCAAATATCGTGCCGATTGCACCCCCGGTCCCCACAACTGAGAAGAAGAGCTCAAACTCGTATTCGGTAGGAGTAGGGGGCATTCGCTGTGACCGCGGAGTCGTAAACCCGGCGGTTATCACGCCCACTTAGTTCGTTTAATTCGTATATTTCGTATCGAGCGACAGAAAAAAAAGGGGGGTGGGTCAAATCTCTATGAGATGGGGCTGCGGAAGCCCGGGGCATTGGATACAAAAATCCGTGAAATTGATGTAACACAGTGTTTTCAAGCACTTATGAGGTGTTTTGGGGTGTCAAAGTGAGATGTTTAACGGGTGAAATCCCGTATTTAGTAGCTCCAAAAGTGGGACAAAAGTGGTAATTCGGCGGTTTCAGTCAGGGGAGTCAAATGAGGGGTAGGAAGCCAAAGCCAACCGCACTGCGTATCGCGGAAGGTGACCCGGGCAAGCTGGGAAAACAGAAATTGGAGCAGATAGGGGCCTCTCACCCCCGGGCTGAGACGGGCCTACCGCCCTCTCCGGACCGGCTTCAGGGACTGGCCCGGGAAGCCTATGAATACTGGCGGGAGCAACTGGAAAAGATGCGGCTGGCCGAAATGCCTGATTCCCTGACTCTGGAACGTGCGGCCGTGCACTATGCACTCGCCTCTGAAGCTGACGTCCATATCCGGGAGGAGGGTGCAGTCATCCAGGAGCCGGTTGTGTCGCGGGAAACCGGAGAAGTCATCGGCTACCGGCAGAAACGGAGTGAATGGGTACTAGTACGGGCTGAAGCTGACCGGATTTTCCGGCAATTTGCCTCAGAATTCGGGCTAACTCCCGTCTCACGGACGCGCCTGACCGTGGATCATAGCCGTGAAGAGGAGCAGGATTTGATGAAAATTCTCTCCCAACCACGCACCCAGCCGGTACAGTAACCGTGCAATTCAGTCAGAAACAGGCCGATATTGCCTGCAATTTTTTCGAACTGATACTGAAACACACTCAAGACTCATGGGCAGGGCAGGATTTCATGCTTGCCCCCTGGGAGCAGGAGGCGGTTTCAGCTATCTACGGCAGGTTAGATGAAAAGGGCAACCGGGTAATTCAGCGCGTCTACTTAGAGGTGCCGAAAAAATCCGGCAAGACGGAATTTGCAGCCGGGCTGGTGCTTCTAGAGTTGCTCTTGAATAAGCAGCTAGGTTGTCAGGTGTACGGTGCAGCGGCGGCACAGCGTCAGGCCTTAAACGTCTATCGAGCGGCGCAGACCATGGTCCGTTTAAGCCCGCTGCGAGGCTGAAGCGATTGGATTTCAGAACTACGAGGCTGGACTCGGGCGGACGCGGGATTTATCTGTTGAAGGAAAACTGTGCGCGTATACAGAGAAAAAAGAGAAAGACCCGCACGCGGTCCATTTGGGAAAACTGGGCGGCAATGCGCGACGCCGCACGCTTACCGCCGCCACAGCGCCGCGATATTGCACGCAAAGCTGCGCAAGCCCGTTGGAAGAGAAGTGAGGGAGGCGAATCGGGGCCTTCCTAGGGCCGCCCGCCTAACGTGCCGCCAGCTCTGCTCCTCAATTAAACGACCGCAGCCTACTCCACCAAACGGTCTGCCCCGAGGCGTTTTCGATCAAGGCTAGCGACCAACCATCCACAATCGTCGCATCTTCTGCAACGTATTGTGCAGGCTATAATTGCGCGCACGTATGGCCCTCACCTCTGGCACGAAACTCGGTCCCTATGAAATCCAGTCTCCGCTGGGCGCGGGTGGCATGGGCGAAGTATATCGCGCGCGGGACACGCGTCTGGGGCGTGACGTTGCGATCAAGGTGCTGCCCGAGGCGCTGGCCACGGACGCCGACCGGCTGCGGCGTTTCGAACAGGAAGCGCGAACGATTGCGACGCTGAGCCACCCGAACATTCTGGGAATCCACGACATCGGCGCGCACCAGGGTGCACCGTTTCTGGTCAGCGAATTTCTTGAAGGACACACGCTGCGGGAGAGGCTCGAGGCAGGGCCGCTGCCAGTGCGGCGCGCGCGATCGAGTACGCGCTCAGCATCGCGCAGGGACTAGCGGCGGCACATGAGAAGGGAATCGTGCATCGGGATCTGAAACCGGAAAACGTGTTTATCACGCGGGACGGGCGGGTCAAAGTACTGGATTTCGGGTTAGCGAAGCTGGCGAGCCCGGAGCAAACGCACGAGACGGTAGTGACGCTGACAAGTCCGGCGACCTTGCCCGGAATGGTCATGGGAACGGTTGGCTACATGTCGCCCGAGCAGGTACGGGGCGATCCAACCGACGCGCGATCGGACATCTTCAGCTTTGGCGCGGTGCTGTACGAAATGCTCACCGGCAAGCGCGCTTTCAAACGCGACACGTCCGCGGAAACGATGACCGCAATTTTGCGCGAAGAACCGCCGGAGTTAAACAACACAGGATGGCAAGGCCCGCTGGGACTGCAGCGGATTCTGGGCCGATGCCTGGAAAAGAATGTCGAGAGCAGATTCCAGTCGGCCAGCGATCTGGCGTTTGCCATTGAATCGCTGAGCGGAACGTCGTCCGCGAAGAGCGCGGCCCAGCCGAAGGCAGGGCGAGCCTGGCTGCGGGGGGCGGCGGCGGCGCTAAGCGTGTTGGCGCTGGCAGCAGCCGTGTGGACGGTTGCCCGGTGGTCCGCAACAAAACCGCAGCCGAAGTTCACCCGCCTGACGTATCAGCAGGGTTATCTCTCGAATGCGCGCTTTGCCAAGGATGGGCAAACCGTCGTCTACAGCGCGCAGTGGAACAACGACCCGCTTCAGGTTTACTCCGTTCGGATGGAATTTCCGCAATCGACGAAAGTGGATCTCCCGAGCGCGGCGCTGCTCGCACTTTCCACCAGCGGAGACTTGGAACTTGCAGTGGATCCCGTGCACGAGTCGTGGTTCATGTATGGAACGATGGCGCAGGCGCAGATGGCTGGCGGCACGCCTCGCGCACAGGAGAAAGAGGTGATTGCGGCGGATTACGCACCGGATGGCAAAACCGTGGCGGTAGTGCGTAGAGCGAACCGCAAAGTGCAACTGGAATATCCGGTTGGGAAGGTGATTTATACCAGCTCCGGTTACCTGGATTACGTGCGTGTTTCGCCCTCTGGCGGGCAAATCGCATTTGTGGAGCATCCGGTGTACGGCGACGACCGGGGCTGGGTTTCCGCCGTGGATGAGGCGGGAAATCGCAAGCAGTTGACCCAGGAGTTTGGAACCGTGCAGGGGTTGGCCTGGTCGCGCGCCGGCACTGAAATCTGGTTTACCGCCGCCGATTCGACGGGTCGGCAGCTATTTGGAGTGAGTCTCTCGGGAAAGCAGCGGCCAATCCTCACGACACCGCAAGGATCGCGGCTATTGGATATCGCGGCGGACGGGCGCGTGCTTCTTGCCAACGAGCGGCAAGAGACGGAAATCGTGGGGATCGACCCGGCCACCGGGAAAGAACGGCGTGGTCTGGAATGGTTCGATGCCTCCATAATGGGCGATATTCTGCCGGACGGGAAAGCGATTGTGTTGTTGGAGTGGGGAGGGCCGGCAGGGCCGCTATACCTGGTGGTTTACCGGAAACTGGACGGCTCTGCACCAGTGGCGCTGGGACCAGGCGGGCAACCCAGATTTTCACCGGATGGAGCGACAGCTGCGTCGCCGCTTCTGACGAGACCGCCGCAAGTCGCGCTGAACCCGATCGGAGCCGGAGAAAGCCGACGTTTACCGGTGGGAGAAATCACAAGTTTGAAGAGCGTGGCCTGGTTTCCGGATGGCAAGCATCTGTTGCTGAGTGGGGCAGCCGAGGGGCAGCCGCTGCGGACATATGAGATGGATCTGGAGGGGCGGAAGCCGCAAACATTGGGGCCTGCCGATTTTACCGGAGTCGCCGTCGCCAAGGATGGAAAGAGGATCTCAGGCCGGAACGCCTCTGGAGAAACAGTGGTGTTTGATCGGGAGACGCAGAAGCTGCAAATAATCCCGGGCATTGAGCCCCGAGAGGCATTGGCACAATGGATGGAAGATGGACAAGCCTTGTTGGTGTACTCGCCGACACAGTGGGAAGCACGGATATACCGTGTGGAAGTGGCGACAGGAAAGCGGACGCTGCTGCAGACCGTGGAACCAAGCGAGAAAGCGGGATCGATAGCACCCTTGAGACTGGCTTACGCGGAGGGCAGCAGGACCTATGTTTACGGCACCGTGCGGATTCTGGGGACTCTGTACGTGGTGGAAGGATTGGAGTGGGGAGTCCGCCGAGCCCCGGAGCCCCGTTTAAAGTCTCTCTTGATCCGCCCGAGTAACGCTAGTGCTTTTCGGAGGCGCGCCCCTGACAGGAAGTGTGGAGAGAAACAGAGCGTTGGGGCGCGCGTTCGAAAAAGCCGTCAGAAGGAAGCCGCTGGCGCGGCGGACGCGGGCCTTATGCAAATTGAATGGAGCGAAGGAGATCGCACCGCTTAAGGAACTGGATGCGAAAGTCGATATGCTCGACCAGTCCAGGATGCAAGAGGGAAGTAAGCCGTGTTCTCAGTGGTGCTTGCCATGCATTTGCCATGCAAGCCCGTAGATGAGCCTGGTTCCGGGTCTCGTGCTCACACCAGTGGGGACAGCGCTCGACAAAGAGGGCGGCATGCACCGCCTTGCCGATTGGCTACGTGCATGCCATGTGCAAAGTGTGGCCAGGCTTCCGAGTCTGTTTAGTAAATGCTCGCCTAGCGGATTGGCTGTGGCCGCTTCTCCTAGCATCAATAACGCTCATTAAGCGGATCGTGAGTGCTAACGCATGAGAAGGCCGGTCGGTCTTCAAGGCTACGTTGCTCCAAACGATTGCGCACAGGAAAGAGGCGTTGTTCTTCTCTTTGGGTACTTTGTCCGATGGCTTAAGAGCGCGACGTGTAGCGCGAGGTCTGGATTATTTCTGCAGCGCTGCGGTCCAATTCGTAACTAAGTTAATTGGAAAGGTTTTCCCTTGCTCTATGGTAGCAACCACGAACCGTTTGCCATCTGCAGTGACGTCGTATGGTGTCACGAGTCCGTTGACTGGCAGGATCGAATTGGCTAGAGAAAACAGCGGGCGGGCGGCGTCTGCTTGCACAGAATCTGCATTCAGCTTTACTGGAACAGACATCAGCTTGTCATCTGAACTCAGATAGAAAAGCTCCTTACCGTCACGCCGCCACAGCGGTTGCTGGCCACCACCGCTCGAGATCTGCCACTTACCACCGATTCCGCTGGATGGGATCGCATAGACTTCGAACTTGCCCGACTCATTAGACGTATAGGCGATCCAATGCCCGTCTGGCGAGTATCTGGCTTCCATCGTTATGAACCCGCTCGGCATCAGCGGCTTGGGTTTGCGATCATTCCCACTGAGCGGCAACTCCCACAGTTGCGCGGATCCTACTAAATCGCCTGCGGCATAGAGCAGGGACCTGCCATCGGGCGACAGGTCGCTTGGCCAGTTCTGCACACTCTTTTCGTTTCCTTCAAGTAGCAGTTCAGCTTGCCCCACGCCGCTGGCGGATTTGCGATAAATGTTAATGTGCGCGTACAGGCTTCCATACACGATCCATTTCCCATCCCGCGACCACACCGGGGAAGTTGACGAGCTTGGTCCAAATGTAAATCGAGTACTGACTCCGCGCTGTGCATCATAGATCCAGATATCCGTCAGCGATTCGCCGAGATCGGCAGCTATTTTGAGTCCATCCGGGGAAAGACGAACGTGATTGAGATTGAGCGTCTTGTCCCCAGCGAGACCGATGTTTTTGCCTGAACGGTCGTACCAGGTGAGCTGGTTCGCGGCAGCGCCTCCGGAGAGGTACGCGAGCAAGCCTCCCTCGGTTGAAGTCAAAGCGGCTCTCCAGGTGCCAGGATCAAGGAGGACCTGTTCAGCTATAGGTGCCGGTGCTCCTCCCAGAGAACCAGTTTTGGGATTGAACGGCTGTGCCATTAATGCGGTATCTCGCAAGAAAAGCAAGTAGCCTGATGAATAATCCGCCTGACTATCGCTCTGCATTAACAACCGATTTTCTTTGCCATCCAGCGAAGCGAAGTAGATGCCATTATTCGGGTCGCGCGGACTGTTATGTGTGATAGCGAGGTAAAGAAAATGCCGGCCATCCGGCAGAAAGTGCGGCCAGCGATGGCTGTCGTGCTTTGACTTGTCCGGTATGGTCACTGGCTGGGGCGTTCCTCCGGAACTCGCCACTTGGAAGAGGCCGCTTTCGAAGGTCGGGGCAAAAAGAATCGTTCCGTCCGCATTCCAAGTTCCGCCGCGGCCTATTGGGGCGTCGCATACAACCGAGGGTGAACCTCCCTCCATGGGTGTCGCCTTTAGCTTGCCACCGGCAAAGAAACCGATTGCTCGGCTATCACTTGACCAAAAGGGAAAATTGGCGCCATCAGTTCCAGCGACCGGCCGAGCATGAACTTCGTTCAGTTTTCTGACCCACAGCAATATTTGCCCATGCGCGTCCGTAGCAACATAAGCCAGCGCGCTTCCATCCGGCGCCAGCACCACTGGGCCCGCATTATCTTGCGTAATTAGCGGAGTCGTGTTCTCTTCGGGCAGGATCAGCGAGCGAATCATGGGTTGGGGTTTGGGAGTCCGATTCGCCAACAGCATTACGAGTATTGCGAGTGCGACTCCAAGCGCAGCCATTGCCCAAGGCCAATACGGCAATTTGCGTCGGTGCGGAACAATCTCAGCTGGAGCTGATAGTTGTGACCCACCGTCCGCAATCCACTTCAGTTCCCGGGCAATGTCTCCTGCGCTCTGCCAGCGCTCGTCCGGGTCTTTTGCCAGACATTGCTTGATCACACGCTGGAGCGCAGGCGGCGCGAGCGGTTGGACGGTGGATAGAGGTGGCGGTTCCGAGGAAAGGATCGCCGCAATCATGCTGGCTTTAGTCTTTCCGCCGAATGCAGGCTTGCCGCTGAGCATCTCGTACAAGACCGCCCCGAATGTGAAGATGTCGCTGCGTGCATCTGGCTGCCTTCCCTCCAATTGCTCCGGCGCCATGTACTGGAAAGTGCCTACTAGCATGCCTTCGGTAGTGAGCCGTTTCGTCTCGACCGTCATTTCAGTGAGCGCGGCGGCCACCACCGAAACTTCCTCCTGTAGCTTGGCCAGGCCAAAGTCCAGAAGCTTGGCGCCGGACCTGGTCAGCATTACGTTGCCGGGCTTTAGATCACGGTGAATAATGCCGCTTCGATGAGCCTTATTTAACGCGTCGGCGATTTGAATTCCATACGCTAGAACCTGCGGCGGAGAAACTGGCCCTTTTATAAGCCGCTGCTCCAGCGTTTCCCCCTCGATGTATTCCATTACGAGGTAATCAATACCGTCGTGATTGCCAATGTCATGTAACGTGCAGATGTTGGGATGGGAGAACTGTGAAATGGTGCGGGCTTCGCGCTCAAATCGCTGCCGCAACGAAGAATCGGATGAATGGTGCGACGGCAACACCTTGATCGCGACGGTGCGGTCAAGCCGTGAGTCGCGGGCGCGATACACTTCGCCCATGCCGCCGGCGCCTAACGACGACTCTATTTCATAAGGACCAAGTTTTGTGCCGGGGGTGAGGGCCATCTGTGCGGGCCATTATAGTCCTCACAATTGCGGTTCAGCCGTTGCGGAGCATGCTTGCTAAAAGCGCAATGCACCCGCGCAGCCTTCCGCTGCCTTTCCATCCACATAGATGAGCCTGCTCGCAAACGCGCACGCGAGTTGGCAAACACGCCCGAGTTCGCGACGGCACAACGAGAACGAAAAAAGGTAGAGGCTCTGTTCGCGGAACTCAAGAACCAAATCGGCCTGCGTCGCCTGCGCTTACGCCGGATGAAGTTTGTCCGCGAGCAGTTCTTCCTGGCCGCGGCGGCGCAGAACATTTAAGCGCCTGGTCCGCTTTCTCAGCCAAGCGCCTAAGCCGATCATGGCCGCGACAACTTAGTAGCGAGCACGCACTCACGCAACTGCCGCACTCACAGGGTGGCAAGATCTTTCCCATCCGTGACTTTTTCAACACCCACAGGCGATTACACTCAAAACTTCTGTTCGGCAAGGACTACGCGCAGGCACAGAGCCGACGCGCCGTCCCATAAACTTGCTCAAAGTAGATAGTGAGGTAGCGATACCCCGAGCAGCCGACTGTAGTAAAACTGTAGTAGTTCTATGCTCAGAACGGAGCATTTTCGGTCATAACGGATCACAATGTTCAGTTTGTAAGCAGTTGAAAAGTATAGTAGAGTAGAAAATTTTCCTAACGGTTCAGAACTCACTTGTGAACTCAAAATCCGCCGACCTTCGGGTCTTGGGGGTTCGACTCCCCCTCTAAGGGGATGAGTTTTGTCACAATGTTGTGTTCTGCCTATTTCAGAGGCATAAACATTAGCGGCTGCGTCACTCGCAATGGAAAATCGGGCAACCATATTTGCAATTCTGCGTCGCCCGCGTTATCCGCCTGGTATTCCACATCGTAGGTTTCACCCACAGCAATCGTCATATCCGCAGCGGAGAACTTCGACAGTGCAGCGGGGATGTCTGCGCCGTCTTTGGCAGTCACTCTCCATTGCACCATCGAGTCTTGCTTCACCAGCCGCACTCGCAAATCCACTTCGTCGCCACTAATGTTGATGAGGCGCAACCTGTAGCGAGTGCCGGCAACTAATTTCAGAGGATACGGCTCAGGAGAGCCGTTCACCAGCAGAATGCGACGAAACGGAACATATTCACCATCGCTGAAGACAAAAGTCTTATCGTGGTCCGGATCATACTTTTGCCCTGCTTCCAGCACGATTAGCGGTCCATATATGCCATTTGCAAGCTGTGTGTGATCGTGCCAATGCGTATGGTAGATAAACGTTCCCGCACGGGGCGGTGTCATGCGCGCGACAAATGAGGTTCCGGGCCCAACGGGCGGCGTGGCCCGCTGGAGCGAACCCGTCCAGCCCGCCACTCCATCGTAGTAACTCTCCAGTTCGATTCCGTGCCAGTGGATCGCTGTCGGACTGTCAATCTGGTTCTTCACTTCGATTTCAGTTGCTTCTCCTCGTGTAAGCACGATCGGTGGTCCCAGCAAGCTCGACGGCTTCTTTGCATTCGCGCTCGCCGGCGCAGCCGCATCATTTACTTCAAGCTGGTAATGCGGGATCTTCCCTGGATTGTCCGAAATCACGAGCTGCAGCTTGCGCGGCGTGGTGGCGGTCGCAGGAACGTCCGCAGATCCTGCGACCGGTGGAACCGTAATCCCGAGGACCAACCCTCCCATCCCGGCGCTGTGATCGTGAACCATCGAATTGACAGCAGATTTAGCCTCCGAGGGATCGAGCGTCTCAGGCGGGGACATGTGCGAGACCATGTGGCAGTGAAATAGCCAGTTTCCCGGGCGTTCCGGAGTCCAGGTCATCTCGAACACATGTCCAACCTCGATACGCTCCGTAACTACTTTGCGTTTGAGTTCCGCGGAATAATGCTCGTAGCGTTCTCCGTCTCCAGTTCCGTCTACCAGATAGTAGAAACCGTGGAGATGCATAGCGTGGTTGGAAAACGTTGGGTTAATCACACGCCAGTGGATGGCCTCCCCCAATTTGTAGGTTAGATGTTCGGAGTAGGGCCACGACTTGCCGTTGATGAAGGGGATTTCTTCGTCGGCGCCCAGGATCCCTACACCTTTCGTCCAAATGCCGATTACAAAGATGCGGTCGTCGGAGTTTGCTCCGGGAGGATCCACAATAAATGCTCCAGAGAGAATTGTCTCTGCTTCGTCGCGAAATCCCAGCGGCTTATCGGACGTCGTGGCCCAATACAAATATGTGCCAGGCTCCCCGACCATAAATTGCAGTTCGCGAATCTCGCCGGGCGCCAGCTTCAGGACCTCCTTCGAAGCTCCGGGGTGGCGGTGCAAGCCGTAGATTTTGGCCGCGAATGGCAGCATGTTGCGGATGCTGGCGCGGATCTCAGTCCCTTGGGGGACGCGGATCAATGGCCCGGGACTTTGCGTGGCCCGTCCTTCTTCACCGAAAGCGTAGACATCCCGATAACCGCCGCTGTCTTCTTCTGGATACCAGCGACCCTCGCGCAATTCGAGTCTTAAATTCAGGATCCGATCCTTGAGCTGCCCCGAGGGTGTCCGGTTGTCGTTCGCCGCAACTCGCGGCAAAGAGGAGTTTGGCTCGGCTTGTACGAGTATTGCGGGACAAAACTGCACCAGGAAGAGGACTAGGCCCAACAGCCTGCAATATGGCATGTATGCTCCACGATACAGGATCGTCGCTTGTCACGTGTCAGCTGCGGTAACAGACGTCCGGTCGAGTGCGAATGACATTCAGACTGAAGCTGAGGCGCTGCGAGATGAAGTCAGGACAAGCTTAACCACCATCGAGGATGCCCTCAGGGTAGCAGCACCGCCCACTCTCAAGAAGGCCGCGGCTTCAGCGCTCGGCGACGGCGCCAGAGCCATTGATTGTTGTGAAAGCTTTTTGATCCCGCCACTCGAAACGACTGGCACACCGAGGTGCTTCGGGTCAAATCTGACTTTGAGCGCAGTTCGGCGCCGACAAGAAACTGCTCGGTATCGGAGTTTGATGCTGCACGGGCCCGATATATGGCGTCCATACCGGCAGCACCGCGATCCGGCTCAACATTGCCCCGAACCGCCGACGGATTTCTCAGTGGAGACTCGCACTTCAACGCATTCTTTTGTCACCGCCAGAGCGGAAACCCTGGCGGTCGCCCTAAACAGAAGCCAATTCTTGACGCTCTCGAATCCCCAATCCTCGCAGATCCGAAACTCTAAAAGACATTGCCAAAATTGCTCTCAAACGAGCGGCCGCCGAACTAGAATGGTTCACGGAAGTGCGCAACGAAAAGGCTGGCGTCGGCGGTTCAACTCCGTCCCTGGCCACCATAAAAATCAGTCACTTACACATAAATCAAAAGTACCCTTTGGGTGCAACTGGGTGCAAAATTCAGGCTTGCCGAGGAAAGTTGCCTCAGATTTTTTCCGGCTCATGCCCATGCCTCGCAATAGTGAGCTTCCAATCGGGGTCGCACCTTCTGGCGCCGCTATACTTGCTGGACCTGCTCTCCTCAGTTCCTTCTTCCAAACGGGTGCTCGAAACTCAGATAGAGCAACAGGCCATGCTCACCCACGCTTGGGCCTAAACCCTGCGGAAAGGCGATGCCGGCGACAATCTGTAGACCATTTCGGTGGTTCCACCCAAAGCGCATACCGGGATTCAAAAGCAGCGCACGCTCGATTTCAGTATGATGCGGAGCTACAACGCTCCTCT